>JALHSZ010000001.1 GCA_022865485.1 Dehalococcoidales bacterium
CGACCTGGGGCCGGACGCCGATATCGTGAGCCTCGACATAGCCGAGGACGGCAATGGCATCGAGCTGGTGGCGGGGGGAGAGGGCGGGGTCTGGTACAGCCCCGACGCGGGGGAGAGCTGGCAGCCGAGCCTGAAAGCGCCGACGGGGGGCGGGGTTGTCTACGTGGCTGCCGCCGCCGATTTTAGCCATAGCGGGGTTGCCTACGCCGTCACCAGCGGCACCGAGAGTGCCTTTTCCATCAGCCGGGACCACTGCCTGACCTGGAATCAGACGAGCCTGATTGATACCGAAATCAGCGATATTATCGACCTGGCGCCTTCACCCCGATACAGCCAGGATAGCACCCTTTTTATGCTCACTCACCAGGACGGGGGCGAACACAGCCTCTGGCGCAGTCGGGACGGGGCCTGGGAGAGGGTCTTCTGCAGCGGTCTGCCCGATGTGGACAAGCTGGAGGGGTTGGAGCTTTCACCCCGCTACGGCGGCGATAACAATGTGGTGCTTGTGGCCGGCGTCAGCAACGGCAGCCCTTCCATATGGAAGTCGAACGATGACGGCCAGAGCTTTAGCCGCCGCAGCACTCCCCTGCCCGTAGACGCCTGGGCGGTGGTCGATGACAGCCGCTGGTTTATCGGCGGCCATGACGGCAGCCACGGGCTGGTCTATCACACCGCCAACAGCGGGCTGAGCTATTCCGAAGGGGCGGTTGCCGGCGACCAGTCGCTGAACTCCATCGCCCTGTCGCCTGACTATAGCGAGGACGAGACCCTCCTGGTGGGCAATAACGACGGCTGGGTTTACTGGTCGGAGGATAACGGTAAGTCGTTCCAGCCGCTGCCCCCTGATGCCGTCTCAGCGCCTCTGAGCGGTGAGCTAGCCGTCGCCTTCGACCCCGAATACGGCAGCAACGGCACCGTCTATGCCACCAGCAACAGCGCTGGCGAGGGCATCTACCGCTTTGTCGTCGGCGGGAGCAGCTGGAAGAACATAGACAGCCCCGTCGGGGGCATGACGGGGCAAATGGTATTATCGGCGGAGGGGGCGCTGTATTCCGCCAACTTCGATGCCGACGGGGGTATGGAGCGCTGCCTGAACCCGACCTTTCCCCTGGGGCCAAGCTTTGAGAGCGTAACCAGAGGGCTGGATGATGGGGCTAAGCTGGTGGGGCTATGGCTCCACGGGCAACAGCTCTGGTCTATTGACAGCCAAAATAATAAGGTGATGACCTATATCGACAGCCTGACCGCGCCCGTTAGCCTGACCTCACCGCTAGACGGGGCACCGGGGGTGGGCACGCTCATCGAGGACACGGCTATGAACATAAGCCTCGACTGGGAGACATTGCCCGGAGCCACCGATTACCAGTGGCAGCTTAACTACGAGACCGATTTTTCCAGCCTGCCCGACGGCTTTGAGGGCACCACCCAGAGCAGCTCGGTCCACCTCGCCGACCTCGAGCCCGCCACCACCTACTACTGGCGAGTGAAGGCTATCGAGCCGACATTAAGCCCCTGGTCGGAGAAGTGGTCGTTTACCACCAGCCTTGGTCGTACGGTTACTGCTCCCAATCTACATAGTCCTGAAGCCGGCGCCAGCGGGGTATCGGTAAGCCCGATATTCCAGTGGAGCGCTATCGCCGGTGCCGACAGCTACGAGCTGATGGTTTCCACCTCCGCCACCTTCGATAACCCTACCATTCTCAAGACCGACGGCTATGCCCTGCCCAGCACCGCCTGGCAGTGCAATATATCGCTGAATTACGATACCACCTACTACTGGAAGGTGAGGGCGGTCAGCGCCGATAGCTGCAGCGCCTGGAGCGCCGTCAGCGCCTTTACTACCGAGGCGGCGCCTTCACCGATGGGCACGGTAGCGGAGGTGCCTCAGCCCAATAGTCCGCAGGAGTCGGCATGGCCGGAGTGGTTACTGCCCGTGGGCGGCGTCATAATGCTGGTCTTCCTGCTGACCATGATAGCCATGCTCATCACCATGATTGTGCTGGTGATTAAGGTGTCAAAGCTGTAGGGAGGCCTGGCGGGGATAGTCGAGGAGGACGACCTGAGTGGAGAGAGGCAGGCTCGACTTGGAGAGGGAGAGCTTGGCTAACGGTTCGACCGGCTTGGCACCGATTTCTTTGAGGAATTTCTCCACGGGGTCCAGTTCCATTTTGAGCGCCGGCGTCTGGTAGTGCATGGGGATAACTATCTTGGGCTCAATCTGCCGCACCACCTCGGCGGCGGTGGCCGCGTTTATGGTGGCGACTCCGCCTACGGGGAGCAGCAGCACGTCGACATCGTCAATCTCCTCGACCTGCTCGCCGGTGAGGACGTGCCCCAGGTCGCCGAGGTGACATACTGTTATCTCGTCTATCTCCATAAGATAGGCGGTGTTTTTGCCCCGCTGCTTGCCCCCTTCTTTGTCGTGGAAGGTGGCGATGCCGATAATGAGCACGCCGCCGATTTCATACTCGCCCGGCCTTGACACCACCTTGGGCTCACCGCCGACGCTCTGGGCGTAGCTGTGGCCGGGGTGGGGGTGGGAAACGGTGACAATGCTGGCCGTGTTCTTGCCCATAGAGTAGCCGATTTCCGGCGAGTAGGGGTCGGTGATGACGGTGGCATGGCTGCCCTTGAGCTTGAAGCAGGAATGACCGAGCCAAGTTATATCCATTGCCCTAAATATAGCATAGCTGGGGCTGGTGTTCAAATCCTATTATCTCTTGACAATCGGGCTCTAAAATGGTAATTTAGATATGATTAGCAGTCTAATGTTTAGACTGCTAACTTAAGAATAGGGGGGCCAAAGGTGCTATCACCTAGAAGCGAGACCATACTGAAATCAATAGTGGGACAGTATATCGCCCGGGCGGTGCCGGTGCCCTCGCAGAGCATCATCAACAACTACGAGCTGGCGGTAAGCCCGGCCACCATCCGCAACGAGATGGCGCACCTGGAGCAGGAGGGCTATATTACCCGCCCCCACCCTTCCGCGGGGAGTATCCCCTCGGATAAGGGCTACCGCTTCTACGTGGAGACCTTAAGCGACATCGAGCTGCCGCTGGCCGAGCAGTTTTTGATAAGCCACCTCTTTCACCAGGTGGAGCAAGAGATGGAGGAGTGGCTGAGCCTGGCGGCGACGCTGGCCGCCCAGCTGGTGCAGAACGTCGCCATCGTGGCCATGCCCAAGACGGCCCACTGCCAGTTCAAGCATTTAGAACTGGTCGCCCTGAGAGAGTCGCTGGCGCTGGTCGTCCTCGTCCTCCAGGGTGCCCGGCTCAAGCAGCAGTTGATAACCTTCGACAAGGCTATATCGCAATCGGAGTTAACCCGGATAGCCAACAAGCTCAATAAGGCTTATTCCGACCTGAGCCGAGCCAAGATTTCGGCCAAGAAGCTGAAGCTTTCTAAAACCGAAAAACAGCTAACCGACTGCCTGCTCAAGATAATGCAGGCCGAAGACGAACACGAGTTCGAGCAAGCCCGCCTCGATGGCCTGCACTTTACCCTTAACCAGCCCGAGTTCCGCCAGGGTAAGCGGGTGCTCGCCCTGATGGAAATGGTCGAACGGCGCAACCTGCTCCAGAGCGTCGCCCCCGAGGGGCTGGGGGGAGGGGTGCGGGTAATTATCGGCAAGGAGAACAAGGCGGAAGCTATCCAGGATTGCAGCGTGGTCATCAGCCACTACGGGCTGCCCGAAGAAGCGGTGGGCATTATGGGGGTGGTGGGGCCCACCCGCATGCCCTACGCCCGAACTATCTCCACCGTGGGCTATTTGTCTTCGGTGCTGAACCGGCTGGTCGCCGAGCTCTACGGGAGAAAGCCGGAAAAAGGGTAAATAGAGAATACAGGGAGTCAAAGAGGGGTAGATAAAAATGATGCCACGAGAGCCCGTTGAAGAGAATAATAGCGAGGTCAAGCCGGAGAAGACGGCTAAAGCCGAGCCTGATTTCGGCGGTATCGAGGATATAGAGACGCTGAAAAAACTGCTTGCCGAGGCTAATGCCAAAGCCGAAGCCAACCTGGCCGGCTGGCAGCGAGCCCAGGCCGATTTTATAAACTACAAGCGGCGCAGCGAGCAGGAGCGAGCGGAGATGGCCCAGTTCGCCAACTCCGTGATTATGCTCAGCCTGCTGCCCATTCTGGACGATTTCGAGCGAGCCTTTGTTTCCATCCCGCCGCGACTGGAGAAGATGAGCTGGGTGGACGGCATCAAGCTCGTCGAGCGCAAGCTCTGGGCCAACCTGGAGGCGCAGGGGCTTACCCCGATTAAGGCGCTGGGCCAGCCCTTCGACCCCAACCTCCACGAGGCGGTGAGACAGGACAAGGGCAAGGAAGGAATCGTTATCGAGGAGCTGCAAAAGGGTTACACATTATACGATAGAATAATCCGCCCATCCAAGGTAGTGGTGGGCAATGGTGAGAAAAAGGAGGAGTAAACCATGGGAAAGACGGTAGGTATCGACCTGGGCACCACTTTCAGTGAGGTGGCGGTGATGGAGGCGGGGGAACCAGTAGTGATTACCAGTGCTGAGGGAAGTCGCCTTATCCCCTCGGTAGTGGCGATAAGTAAGAACGGAGAACGCCTGGTGGGTCAGATAGCCAAGCGTCAGGCGATAGTTAACCCGGAAAATACTATTTACAGCATTAAGCGCTTTATGGGACGAAAGTGGGCAGAACCGGCGGGGCGAGAGCTCTCGGTGGAGGAAGACGCTCGCCGCAAAACCTATCAGGTAACCAAAGGCCCAAACAATGAAGTCCGGGTGAAGATGGGCGGGAAAGAATACAGCCCGCCTGAAATCTCGGCCATGATTCTGCAGAAGCTGAAGACCGATGCCGAAGCCTACCTCGGGGAGAAGGTTACCGATGCGGTCATCACCGTGCCCGCCTACTTCAACGACTCCCAGCGGCAGGCGACCAAGGATGCCGGTACCATAGCCGGGCTTAACGTGCTGCGCATAATCAACGAGCCGACGGCGGCTGCCCTAGCCTACGGGCTGGACAAGAAGAAGGACGAGACCATCGCCGTTTACGACCTCGGCGGGGGCACCTTCGATATTTCCATCCTGGAGCTGGGCGAAGGCACCTTCCAGGTCAAGTCGACCAACGGCGATACCCACCTGGGGGGCGACGACTTCGACCAGAGGATTATGGACTGGCTCTGCAATGAGTTCAAGAAGGACCAGGGAATAGACCTCATGCAGGACAAGATGGCGCTACAGAGACTTAAGGAAGCCGCCGAAAAGGCTAAAACTGAGCTGTCTACCGTCCTGCAGACCGAGGTCAACCTGCCCTTTGTTACCGCCGATGCCAGCGGCCCCAAGCACCTCAGCATCACCCTTACCCGGGCCAAGCTGGAACAGCTGGTGGGGGACCTGGTGGAAAAGACTATCGGGCCCTGCAAACAGGCGCTGGCCGATGCCGAGAAGACGACCGCCCAGATAGACGAGGTGGTTATGGTGGGCGGTCAGACCCGAATGCCGCTGGTCGTCGAGAAGGTTAAACAATTCTTCGGCAAGGAGCCGCACAAGGGGGTCAACCCCGACGAGGTGGTGGCGGTGGGGGCGGCTATCCAGGCCGGCGTGCTCAAGGGGGTGGTTAAAGACGTTCTCCTGCTCGACGTTACCCCGCTGACGCTGGGTATCGAGACCCTGGGCGGGGTGGCCACGCCGCTGATTCCGCGCAACACCACCATCCCAACATCGAAGAGCCAGATTTTCAGCACGGCGGCCGACAACCAGCCCAGCGTCGAGATTCACGTCCTGCAGGGGGAGAGGCCGATGGGGGCCGATAACCGGACACTGGGGAGGTTTATGCTCGACGGCATCCTGCCCGCGCCCCGGGGCTTGCCCCAGATTGAGGTCAGCTTCGACATCGACGCCAACGGCATTCTCAACGTCAAGGCTCGCGACAAGGGCACCGGCAAGGAGCAGAAGATAACCATTACCGCTTCCAGCGGGCTTTCCAAGGAAGAAGTGGCCAAGATGCAGAAGGACGCCGAGGCGCATGCCACCGAGGACAGCAAGCGGCGCCAGGAAATCGAAGCCCGCAACATGGCCGACACCCTCGCCTACACGGCCGAGAAGACCCTGAGGGATAACAAGGACAAGATAGCCGCCGAACTGAACACGGAGGTGGAAGGGAAGATCAAGGCGGTAAAGGACGCCCTGCAGGGTACGGATATAGACGCCATCAACAAGGCGGCGCAGGAGCTGAACGAGGCGATGCAGAAGGTCGGCTCCGCCGTCTACGGTCAGCAACAGCAGCAACCACCGCCACCCGGTGAGCCGCCCGCCGAGGAGACCGGCGGCGGGAAGGGGGGAGAGGAAGAAGGCACCGTGGAGGGTGAATTTAAGGAAGTCTAATGGCTGCGACTATATATAAAACTACATACATATACGAGTGTCCAGTTTGTGGGAAAGAGACAAAATCTGCTGCCGGTATGTGTACGCACATTATAAACACTTCCGTTCGCTTCGAAGCACACTGGAAGTGGATGGCAGAACGTGGTATCAAGCCCACTGATATAGTGGGGACTTACAAGCCCCTTATTGAAGTGGTGAAGAGAAAATTTAAGCGTAATAAGTGTGAGGAAAAAGTAATAACTATAAATGGTCGTAAACCTGAGAAGGACAAAGTAGTAGTTGTGAAGAGGTAAAAACAAGAGGAGGAAAAGGGGGATAAATAATTATGAGTTACAAATGTCAGGTCTGCGGCAAGACGACAGCTACGAACCTTGGTATGCGCGGACATGTGGTTAATTCACTCTTTCGCTTCCAAGACCACTGGCAGTGGCTGAAGTCACATAGCATCAGCACTACCCGGAAAGTGGCCCAGGGTAACTACCAGCCCCTGATGGAGCTGGTCGAAAAAGAGTGCAAGGTGGAGGACTAAAAAATGTCAGCAACACCAATCTATGAAGAACGGTTAGGGGCCAACTCCCTGCTTATCGCCGGCATCTCGCTATGGGCGTTAGCCCTCGGCCTGGTGCCGGGTATTATCTTCGGGGGGTGGTGGTGGCTCTTCGCCATCTACATCGGCTTGACCTTCGGCATTATCTTCGCCTTCTTCCAGATGAGGGTGCAGCTGTTTAAAGACAAGCTGGCGGTAAGGTTCGGCTTTATCTACCGCAAGGTTATCGACGTCGCCAGGATACAAGACTGCGCTCCTTTCAAGATGGAGCACCCGGTGCGAACCTACGGGGGGTGGGGCATCAGGAAGGGCAGCGACGGCACCTTTTCCCTGACCCAGGCCTTTATCAACGAGACGATAAAGCTGGAGACTATCGACCAGACCTTTATCATCTCGTCGCGAAAAGCCGAAGCCCTGTGCCAGGCAATTAAGAAAGCCAGGGGTTAAGCCCCAAACTACGGGAGCTACCAGAAGCACGGAGAGCCAAAATAGAGGGGTTTTAGAGAGGTGAGGCCCCTTTATATATGCTGAGATTGCTTCGTCGCCCTTCAGCTGAAGGACTTCCTTGAGAATGACGGAGAGATTGCTTCGTCCTCCTGCCTGCGCAGGAGTTCCTCGCAATGACAAAAGGGGGCGCTCCTCGCAATGACAATAAGGGGGGTGGGGAGAGAAGTCTATAGAGGTGACACCTCTGTAGGGTGGGATTTGGGTGGGAAAAACAACCTGGGTGGGGGGAACTGAAGAGGAGAAGGTAGAGAATATTATATGCCGACCAAGCGCGATTACTACGAAGTCCTCGGCGTTGGCCGCGACGCCACCGACGAAGAGATAAAGAGAGCCTTCCGTAAGCTTGCCTTCAAGTATCACCCCGACCACAACCACGACGACCTGGCCGGGGAGAAGTTCAAGGAGGTCAACGAAGCCTACCAGATGCTCTGCGACCCCGATAAGCGTACCGCCTACGACCGCTACGGGCACAGCGGCGCCGAGGGGCTCTTCGGGCATGGCTTCGAGGGCTTCGACTTCGGCGGCTTCGGCGACATCTTTAACGCCTTCTTCGGCGGGGGAGCCGCCGCCAGCCGCCAGACCGCACAGCGGGGCGCCGACCTGCGCTACGGAATAACCCTCACCTTAGAGGAAGCCGCCCTGGGCTGCGGGAAGAAGGTAGCCATATCACGCACCGAGAACTGCCAGACGTGCCGGGGCATGGGCAGCCAGCCGGGCAGCCAGCCCAGCCGATGCCCCAACTGCAACGGCAGCGGACAGGTGCGCCGCGTCCACCAGAGCATCTTCGGGCGTTTCACCCAGACCGCTACCTGCCCCCAGTGCCGCGGCGAGGGCCAGATTATCACCGACCCCTGCCCCCGCTGCCGGGGCACCGGCAAGGAGAGGCACAAGCGCCAGATTGCGGTTAAAATTCCGGCCGGGGTGGATAACGGCTCCCAGATACGCCTCAAGGGCGAGGGGGAGGCGGGGACGAGGGGTGGGGCGGCGGGCGACCTTTATATCGCCATCTCGGTTGAGGAGCACGAGTTCTTCAGCCGCTACCGCGACGACCTGCTCTACGAGCTGCCCGTCAACTTCGCCCAGGCGGCCCTGGGCACCGAGGTCGAGGTGCCCACGCTGGACGGTAACGCCAGGCTCAGGATTCCCGCGGGCAGCCAGACGGGGGAGGTCTTTAAGCTCAAGGGCCAGGGCATCGCCCACCTGCGGGGCGGGGGGCACGGCGACCTGCTGGTGACGCTTTTCGTAGCCACGCCCGATCCGCTGAACGCCGAGCAGAAAAAGCTGCTCAGAGAGCTGGAAGAGAGCCTGAGCCCGAACAATATGCCCAAGCCCAAGAAGTGGCGGGGGTTTTCCAAGCCGGGATACTAGCCAGCCTTAGTGGCGGAAGAGTGAGAACAGCCGCCAGCGCCGACCCATCAGCTCGTGCCTGGCTTCGGCTTCCATCAGCTCCAACGACGCCTTGCGGGGGTCAAGCCCCTGATAGAGCACCTTGTAAATCCTCTCGGTGATGGGCATCTCCAGCTCGAACTGCTTAGACAGTTTGTGGGCGACGATGGTGGTGCTCACCCCCTCAGCCACGCCGCTCATCGATTTGAGTATTTCCTCCAGCGGGCGTCCCTTGGTCAGCTCCACGCCGACATAGTGGTTGCGGCTTAAGGGGCTGGAGCAGGTGGTGACGAGGTCGCCCAGCCCGGTCAGCCCGGAAAAGGTGAGGGGATTGGCGCCCAGGGCCAAGCCCAGCGCCGTCATCTCGGTAAGCCCGCGGGTGATTAGCGCCGCCTTGGCGTTGTCGCCGAAACCCAGCCCATCGGCGATGCCGGCGCCTAGAGCAATAATGTTCTTGAGGGCACCGCCCAGCTCGACGCCGATGACATCGCTGTTGGTATAGAGACAGATACTGGGGGTGTTGAGCAGCTTTTGCACCTTCCTGGCGATAAGCTCGTTCCAAGCCGCCACCACCGCCACCGCGGGTAAGCCCTGAAGAATCTCCGCTGAAAGATTGGGGCCGGAGTAAACGCAGATATTGGGCCAGAAGCTGGGGCTTATCTCGTCGGCGATGACCTGGGACATGCGCTTGTTGCTGGTAATCTCCAGGCCCTTGGCCGCGCTCACCACCAGCATCGAGCCCTTGAGGTAGCCGGAGGCGGCTTTGATGTTGTCGCGCATCCTCTGGGAGGGGACGGCCAGAATGACGGCGTCGGCGTCGTCTAAGGCTTCGGGCAGCGAGGTGGTAATCGATAGTTGGGGGGGGAGGGTAATTCCGGCGAGGGCATCGGCGCGATGCTGGCCGTTTTGCAGCTGGAGGCATTCCTGCTCGGTGCGCGCCCAGAGCCTGACATCTATCCCGTTACGCGCCAGTACCACCCCCAGGGTCACCCCCCAGGTGGTGGTACCTATTATGGCAACCCCAGCCATGCCCTATTTTGCTCCCTTGGTGGCGCCGGAGGGAGGCAATCTCACCTCATCAGCCTTATCGCCGAGCCTGCGCTCTTTACCCGATATCAGGCGGCGGATATTATCGCGGTGCATGACAAAGATTATCACCACGCCCACCAGGGCGTAGAAAAGATATTCTATGGGGAAGCCGTTGAGAATGGTCAGCGGGACTAAAATGGCGTAGCTGCCCACCGCCCCGGCAATGGAGCCCAGGGAGACGAAGCGGGTCAAGCCGGCGCCGATAATCAGGACCTCGCCGCCGAACAGCGCCGCCACCGGACAGAGGGCGACCAGGCCACCGAAAAACGTCGCCACGCCTCTGCCTCCCTTGAATCCAAGGAAGACCGACCAGATGTGGCCGGTTACCGCCGCCAGCGCCGCCAGGACCTGGGCGCTGGTGAATAACCACCAGAGCCCGGAGTCGCCGACCAGGAGGTAGTCACCCCTGACGATGAAGCCGGCAATAACCACCGCCAGCGCACCCTTGCATATATCCAGGACGGCTACCAGCAGCCCCCACTTGCGGCCTGCCGTGCGGAAGACGTTGGCTGCCCCCGTCTTGCCGCTGCCGTAAGTTCTGACATCCACCTTTGCCTGCCGCCGTCCCAGAAGGTAGCCGACGGGAATAGAGCCCAGCAGGTAGCCGATGACCACCACCGCTACAAGCTTGATGATTATAACTGTCATTGCTCACCTCGGGACTTGAAGACGAAGCGTAAGGGCGTGCCGGCGAAGCCGAAAGACTGGCGCAGCTTGTTTTCCAGGTAGTGCCGGTAGGAGAAGTGGATGAGCCTGGGGTCGTTGACGAAGAAGACGAAGGTGGGGGGGTTGACCTCAGCCTGGGTGGCGTAGAGAATCTTGAGCTGCTTGGTGCCCTTTCGGGGCAGGTTATGCGCCGCCACCGCCTGCTGCACCACGTTGTTGACCTCGGTGGTGGGTATTCGTTTCTGCCTCTCCTGATAGACCTCGAACGCCTCAGGCAGCACCCTATCCACCCCTTCTCCGAACTTGGCCGAGGTATAGACCAGAGGCGCATAGCTCAGGAACTTGAGCCTTTTTCTTATATTTTGATTAGATTCAACCATATCTTGGTTTACCGCCAGGTCCCACTTATTGACGACCAGTACAACCCCCTTAGCCGCCTGCTGAATATAACCAGCAATATGTTCGTCCTGAGAGGTTAGCAGTTCGGTGGCGTCGAGGACGAGTAGCGCTACATCGGCTTCATCAATAGCCTGCAGGGCCCTGATTACGCTGTAACGCTCTACTCCCCTTCCCCACCGACCCCGCCGTCGAATTCCAGCGGTATCAATAACTATCACACTTTGACCATTAAAGTCAAGTAGGGTATTGATGGCATCGTGGGTGGTGCCGGGGATTTCATCAACGATAGCCCGCTCTTCGCCGAGCAGGCTGTTGAGCAGCGTCGATTTGCCCACGTTGGGCCGGCCCACAATCGCCAGCTTCATAATCGCGGCGCCCATTTCGGGCTCCCCGGGGGCGGGGAGGAGGGGGACGACCCTGTCCAAGAGCTCGGCGGTGCCCCGCCCGTGATAGGCGGAAATAGCCAGCGGCTCTCCCATGCCCATTTCGTAGAACTCGACGGCTTCGCTTTCCCGCCTGGGGTTATCCGCCTTATTTGCCGCCAGTATTATGGGCTTGCTGGAGCGGCGCAGCATCTGGGCAACCTCCAGGTCGGCGGGCACGACGCCGGCCTCGCTATCGACCAGGAAAATAATGACGTCAGCTTCGGCGATGGCGACTTCAACCTGCTCCTTGACCCCAAGGGCGATGGCGGAGCTGGGTTGCACCTCCAAGCCTCCGGTATCGACCAGGGTGAAGCTGGTATTCTGCCAGGAGACATCGGCGAAGACGCGGTCGCGGGTGGTGCCGGGCATATCAGCCACGATGGCTATTCTTTTGCCCGCCAGGCGATTTAAGAGCGTGGACTTGCCCACGTTCTGCCTGCCGACAATGGCTACGATTGGTTTGGGCATATTTTATAAACTCCCTAACGCACCCGACAGCTCCGCCTCTCTTTTGCTAAAGGGGGGCAGAGGGTTTCTTAAAGGGCTGTCGCCCCTTTTAATCCTCACGCCTTGAGGAGCTGGCCTCTCGCCTTGAGGAGCTGGCCTCTCGCCTTGATGAGCTGGGCGATGCCGCAGCCGAGCACCGCCAGGCCGAGCACCATAGCCAGGAAAGCGCTTACGTCGGCGATAGTCAAGCGTTGAAGTTCCTCCAC
>JALHSZ010000043.1 GCA_022865485.1 Dehalococcoidales bacterium
TTAAACAGTATTCAGAGTTAAAGCACCACTGTGGTGCCGGTAAATCAGGCGTATCTCAGTATCAGGTACAGCCAGCAGAGGCCGACAACTATCATCATTGCCGGCAGCGCGTATTTCAGGAACATTCCCCAGCTGATAGGGTAGCCTTCCCTCTCGGCAATGGCGGTGCCGACCACGTTGGCCGAGGCGCCGATAGGGGTGGCGTTGCCGCCGATGTCGGTGCCCAAGGCTAGAGTCCAGGCCATCGGATGCAGGTCCAGACCAGCCGTCCGGGCAAGATTGACGATTACCGGAACCATGGTGGCAGCAAAGGGGATATTATCCACTATAGCCGAAGCAAAGGCGGATATCCAGAGGATAAGGGGTATCACCAGAACCAGGCTACCACCGGATACATGGCCGATATAGCTGGCCAGCATCTCCAGTACGCCCGTTTCCTCCAAGCCGCCGACGCAGATAAACAAGCCGATAAAGAAGAGCAGCGTACGCCAGTCTATCCGGCTAATAATATGTGGGGCTTTCCTGCCTGTCGCCAGCAGGGTAACCGTGGCAGCAATAACGCCGATTAACGCCATAGACAGGCCGGTTTCGGCATGGGTAACTATCAAAACTATTACCGCGACAAAGATGGCGGCGTTAATGCGGAAGAGGCGGGGGTTGATAATAGCCTCGCTGGGCTGAGGGTATTTGGTGGGTGCAGTGTCCGGCTTGCCCTGGGAGCTGGTGAGCGTCTTGCGGAAGACGAAGTAGAAAAAGGCCAGGGTAAAAGCCATCCCTATCCAGGCAATAATACCGGTATTAAAGGCGAAGTCGGTAAAGTTGTAGCCGAGGGCGGTGCCGATAATGATATTGGGGGGGTCGCCGGACATGGTAGCCGCCCCACCGGTATTGGCGGCAAAGATTTCGGCGATTATTATCGTCACCGGGTCGAATTTAAGCAGGCGCGCTAGCTCAATGGTGACCATAGCCAGGAAGAGGAGCACGGTGATGCTGTCAATGAACATGGAGAGGAAGCCGGAGAGCAGCATAAAGACGACCAGAATGGGAACGACCTTGTAGTTGACCATCCTGGCCAGCAGCAGGCATATCCAACGGAAGAAGCCTACCTCACCCAGCCCCTCCACCATAACCATCATGCCACCGATAAAGATAATGGTCTGCCAGTTAATTCCGTAAGATTCTATATGCTCCTGCCCTGGCACCCAGAAGTTCGCTTGCCCCAGCTGCCCCAGGTTCAGAACATGGGATACCGATTCGGGACTTTGCATGGTGATGAGAAAGACGACTACCAGGGTGAGTCCAGCGCCGACCAGGGCGGGGATGAAACGATGCACCTTGCCAATAATAATGGCCAGGAACATCAAGATGAAAATGGCGATGGCAAGGATTTGGCTTAATTCAAACATCTATTCAAGCTTCGCGGAAACAAGGAAGCAGAAAAACTAGATGATTATTATAGCCGAACTAGTGGCGGTTCGTCAAAATGAGTAGAACCGACTATAGCTCTCCGAGTCTGGTTCTGATTCGGCATTGCCAATCCCACCATAGCTACGGTAAGGGTAGACCTACCCATCCCCATCGCTTTTATGTAGGGTGCCCCCTGGGGTCTTAACCGCCCAGAATCTTCATTGCCTCTTCCCGGTAGGCATCCATTAGATAGGGTATGCCGGTGACCCTGGCACGCTCTTCGGTAAGAGACATAAGCCGCTTCTCCGGTGAGCGCCATTATATCGTCTCTATCTATATGTTTGAGGGCAAATTTGCGTTCCCAGCGATGAGTTGCTTTATGCCCAACCACGAAGTTTCATCGCCTCTGCCACACGAGCTACAGCAACAATATAGGCGGCTAATCTCATATTAATCTTACGCTTCAAGGATTCAGCTAAGACAGTTTGGAATGCTTTCGTCATAATTTTACTGAGTCGATGGTGAACCTCGTCCTCTTCCCAATAATACCTATTTAGGCTTTGAACCCACTCAAAATAGGAAACGGTAACGCCTCCAGCATTGCATAGAAAATCGGGTATGCCAAATACCCCGTTTTGGTATAGTATTTCATCTGCTGCCGGGGTGGTTGGCCCGTTGGCTAATTCAGCTACTATCCTTGCCTTGATTCTGGGAGCATTTATCTCAGTTAGCACGGTCTCTAGCCCGGCTGGGCACAGTATTTCAACGCTTAATTCTAGCAGTTCAGCATTGCTGATATTGTCTGCTTTGGGGAAGTTTATAACTGAGCCAGTTTCCATTTTATGTTGCAAAACCTGGTGTGGGTCTAAGCCCTGTTTATTGTAGATGCCACCCTTGGAGTCGCTAACGGCTATAATCTTAGACCCTGGCATATCGTGTAGTAAAATGGCGGCATATGAGCCAGCATTACCATAGCCCTGAATTGCCGCGGTTGCTTTTGACAAATCAATATTTAAATGCTTGGCAGCTTCCATTATGGTATATACCCCGCCGCGGGCGGTGGCATCACCCCGCCCTAGTGAACCACCTACAGCAATAGGCTTTCCCGTTATTACTCCTGGGGAGTAATAGCCGGTTAATTTTGAATACTCGTCCATCATCCATCCCATTATCTGGGGGTTGGTGTATACATCTGGCGCCGGGATGTCTCTATTAGGACCAATATACTCCCATATCATATCTATGTAGCCGCGGCTTAACCTCTCCAGCTCACCAATAGACATCTCCTTTGGGTTGCATATAACGCCTCCCTTGCCACCACCAAGAGGAATATCTACGGTAGCGCATTTCCAGGTCATCCAGGCAGCTAATGCTTTAACAACATCAACCGTCTCATCAGGGTGGAATCTAATACCCCCCTTGCAGGGACCACGGGCATTGTTGTACTGAACCCTGAAACCCTTAAAAACCTTAGTCTGCCCGTTATCCATCCTCACTGGTATGGAGACGTGGAACTCCTTCATGGGTTCTCTAAGAATAGCATGAATACCCGGGTCGAGCTTCAAAATACCAGCCGCTTCATCTAGCTGGGCTTGAGCCATCTCAAATAAAGTTGTTTTTTTATCCATAGCATGCTCCTTTATATCGCCTAGATTCTTACCGGTATGCCTCTCTCTTTCAGGTATCTTTTGGCTTCAGGGATAGATATCTCGCCAAAGTGAAATATAGAAGCGGCTAGGACTGCTGACGCCTTACCCTTGACCACGGCGTCGTAGAGGTGCTCCAGTTTGCCGGCACCACCGGAGGCAGTAACCGGTATGCTGACCGCCTCGGCTACAGCCTTGGTCATCTCCAGGTCATAGCCTTCTTTAGTGCCGTCGGCATCCTTGCTGGTAAGCAAAATCTCCCCCGCCCCCAACTCCTCCACCCGCTTTGCCCAGCTGACAATCTCCAGCCCGGTGGACTCGGTGCCGCTTTTGACCACCACTTCCAGGCGGGGTAGTTTGCCGCCTGCCGGGTTTTTCCGGCCGTCGATAGCCACCACCAGCTTTTCCTTACCGAAATTTCGGGCAGCTTTCTTAATGAGCTCGGGGTTCTCCACAGCCGCGGTATTTATCGAAACCTTATCCACGCCCAGGTTAATTAGCGCTGCCATGTCATCAAGGCTGCCGATACCGCCGCCTACGGCAAAGGGAATAGTGACCACATCGCAAACCCTCTTTACCCATTCCAGCCTGGTTTTACGGTTCTCCACGGTGGCGAAGATATCCAGGAAGACAAGCTCGTCAGCCCCTTCCCGGCAGTAAGCCTTCGCGGCTTCCACGGGGTCGCGGGCATCTCTCAGGTCGACGAATTTTACTCCCTTGACCACCCTGCCCTCTTTAATATCCAGGCAGGGTATAATCTTGACCTCTCGCATCATTATAGCTCCTGAAACTTGGTTGGATTCTAATGGTCAGCGCTGGCAAAACAGGCAACGGGCAACCGTTTGCCTTAAATTACACTAGTGCACCGTTTTTGTCAATCCCTCGAAGAAAGGGGAGAAAAAATTCAGCCACTGAGTATAGCTCAGTGGCTGCTTGGTTTTTGGGGTTAAGGGGTGGTCTTTACTGTTTCCCCTTGACCAGGGTATCGACCACCGTCGGGTCAGCCAGGGTACTGGTGTCGCCTAGGGTCTGAATATCGCCCGCGGCAAGCTTGGTCAGTAGGCGGCGCATAATCTTGCCGCTTCTGGTTTTGGGCAGGCCGTCGGCAAACTGGATCTTATCGGGTGTGGCTATGGGGCCGATTTCCTGGCGAACATGGGCTATCAGCTGTTTCTTGAGGTCGTCAGTCTGCGGCACATAAGCCTTCAGGGTAACGAAAGCATATATGCCCTGCCCCTTAATATCGTGGGGCATGCCGACCACCGCCGCCTCAGCCACCAGTTCATGAGATACCAGGGCGCTTTCCACCTCGGCGGTGCCGAGGCGATGGCCGGAGACGTTGATGACATCGTCAATCCGCCCCATCAGCCAGTAGTAGCCGTCGTTGTCTATCCTGGCCCCGTCGCCAGTATTATAAACGCCGGGGAATCGAACAAAGTAGGTCTTCTTAAACCTCTCTGGTTCACCATAGACCCGCCGCATCAAGCCCGGCCAGGGCTTCTTAATTACCAGGTAGCCACCCTCGTTGACGTCGGCTTCAGAACCGTCCTCCCTGAGCACCGCTGGCTCAACCCCAGGGAAGGGAAAGGTGGCTGAACCCGGTTTAAGCGGGGTAGCCCCGGGCAGGGGTGTAATTAAAATACCTCCCGTTTCCGTCTGCCACCAGGTATCCACGATAGGACACTTGCCCTTGCCGATTACATCGTAATACCACATCCACGCCTCGGGGTTAATCGGTTCGCCGACCGAGCCTAAAACGCGCAGGGAGCTGAGGTTATGCTTGGCGGGCCACTCGTCGCCCTCTCTCATTATCGCCCTCAGGGCGGTTGGGGCAGTGTAGAAGATGTTGACCTGATACTTCTCGATAATATCCCAGAAGCGGTCGGGGTGAGGGTAGGTGGGAACGCCTTCGAAAACCAGACTTGAGGTGCCTAAAGCCAGTGGCCCGTACACTATGTAGCTGTGCCCGGTGACCCAGCCGATATCGGCGGTGCACCAGAAGGTATCTTCTTCCTTGATATCGAATATCCACTTGAGTGTATGGTAGCAAAAGAGGAGGTAGCCAGCCTGGGTATGCAGCACCCCCTTGGGTTTTCCGGTGCTGCCGCTGGTGTAGAGGATATAGAGAGGGTCCTCGGCATCCATTGGCTCGGGCTCGCAATAGGGCTTGATATCTTCCGCCGTTATCTCTTCATGCCACCAGTAGTCGCGGCCAGCCTCCATATTCACCCCGATATTGGCTCTCCTGACGACGATCATATCCTTTACCTCGGGGCATGCCTTGGCGGCAATATCGGCATTGTCCTTACTCCGGATAACCCGGCCGCTGCGGTAGTAGCCGTCGGCACAGATAAGGAGCTTGGAGCCGCAGCCCATTACTCTATCCCGTAGCGCCTCGGCGCTGAAACCGCCGAAAACAACGCTATGGATAGCCCCGATTCGGGCACAGGCCAGCATGGCAATGGGCAATTCGAGAATCATGGGCAGATAGATAGAAACCCGGTCGCCCTTCTTAATGCCGTGCTTCTTGAGCACATTGGCGAACTTGCATACCTCGTAATAAAGCTGCTGATAGGTCAGCGTCTTGCTGTCGCCGATGTCCCCTTCCCAGATGAGGGCGGCTTTATTCTTTCTCCAGGTTGTGAGGTGCCTGTCCAGGCAGTTATAGCTAACATTGAGCTTACCGCCAACAAACCATTCATGCTTGGCGTTCTTAAAATCGGCGACCAGCACCTTGTCCCACTTCTTATACCAGTCGAGCTGCTCGGCTAGCTCTCCCCAGAAACCCTCGGGGTCGCTGATTGACTTTTGATAGATTTTCTTGTACTCGTCAAGGCTTTTTATATAAGCATCCTTACTCAGTTGCTTCGGAGGCTTAAATAGCCTTTTTTCCTCCATCATAGAGGTGATGGTTTTAGCCTCATCCATAGATAAAAAACTCCTTCTAGTTCAACACTTTACCTGAGTTAGCGGCCACAAGTTCACTACACTGGATTATACTAGAGGTTGACTATCTGCCGTAACGGTTATAATACTCGAGGGTTAATCCTGATAAGCGACACCCATGAGTTGGGAAAATGCTGCCCGCAACCTTTGCGAGATGACATAGGCTACACCACCAGCAATTTCGGCGCACAGCTTGGGGTTGGTATAAACCAGATTACGCAGGTCTTTTCCATTAAAGGCAAGCACCTTGGTCTTCTCCATAGTTTTCACTGTGCAGACACAGCGGTAGGGGGGTATAGACGCCGACCAGCCGAAGCATTCGTAGTTTGAGGCAGCCTGGATTTGTCGCTTATCGGTAGGGCCCAGTTCCAGCAGAACGGACACCAGTCCGTCTTCAATCACATATAGCTTCTCGTTCTCTTGGTCCTGCCGAAATATGGTCTTCCCCGCTTCAAAAACTTCGGTGGTACACATTTCTGCCACTGTCTTAAGGTCTTCATCATCAAGATAATGGAAGACATCTGACCTTCTCAGCACCTCTAGCTTATTCATTTATAACCCTCCAATATTTCCTGTGCACGGTGACCTACCGCACAAGAATTATTTTACACTTTTGGCGATATAATTTCCAGTCGGCTAAAGATTACCAGTCAAGAGGCGACAATGCTGCCGATATAGGCACGTTCAGCCAAGCTGGCCCAGGGAGTACCATAGTTAAAGTAAGTGGTAAAAAAGGGTGCTATTATGTGAAAATACCTATTGACATTACGAGGCGAATAGGTTATCGTTCATAAAAAAGGAGGTAGACCCGATGCAAGCCTATTGTGTTAAGTGCCGTGCCAAGAGAGAGATAAAGAATCCTAAAACCATAACTATGAAGAACAAAAGGCCGGCAACTCAGGGAGTATGCCCTGTATGTGGCACCAAGATGTTCCGAATCGGAAAAGCTTAACCTAGCCAGTATCAAGAGTCTACGAGCAAGGCTGGATATGTGTTTTTGGCATATCCAGCCTTCTTGCTATCTGCGGCATTGACTTGACAAAATCAGGGTCACAGTCTAACATTTTGGCACAGCCCTTTTATCGGAAAAGGGCAGGGGTATTAAACAGGCCATATCTATAGTTCTATTTGCCACCGACACATATCTATAAGCTATACTTTGATTTTGCAGGTATCCTTACAACTGAATAACTAAAAGGGGGGCGAAAAAGATGGCTGGACCTCTGGACGGGATTAAGGTAGTGGAAATAAGCATGTTTCAGCAGGGGCCGGTGGCGGGGATGAGGCTGGGGGACTTGGGCGCCGAGATAATTAAGGTGGAGCCTAAGAACGGAGACCCGGCAAGGGGAATGATGAGGATTATCGGCGCCGATACTGGTCTTAAAGGTCGCAACTATTATTTCGAGAGTAACAACCGCAACAAGCGGAGCATCGCCCTGGACCTGAACACGGAAAAGGGTAAGAAGGTATTTTTTGAGCTGATTAAGCGAGCCGACGTCTTCGTGACCAACCTGAGCATAGATGCTCCCAAGCGGATGGGGATTGATTATAAGGCGCTGTCAGCGATAAACCCCCGACTTATCTACGCTCATGCTTCGGGGTGGGGAAGGCAGGGCCCCGACGCCACCGCGCTCTCCTTCGACTATACCGGAATCGCTCGTTCGGGCACGATGATGATGTGCGGGGAGCGGAACGGTCCCCCCGCTACCCTTATACCGGGGATGGGCGATGAGCAGGGTGGGCTTATCTGCGCCTGGGCTGTAACCGCCGCCCTCTACGCCCGGGAAAAGACGGGCAAGGGGCAGCTGGTAGATACTTCACTGATGGGCAGTCTTATTGCCCTGCACGGGGTCAACTTTGCCGCCCCTGGCGTCCTGGGCAAGGAATTCCCCCGCTTCATCAGGGCTGAAGCCGGCAACCCCATTTACAACCACTACCAGTGCAAGGACGAGAAATGGATTGTCATTGCCCACCTTCAACCTGACAAATACTGGCCCAACGTTTGCAAGGCAATGGGCTTAGAAGAGCTGGAACACGACCCCAGGTTTGATAGTATTGAAGCCAGGCATGATCACGGCAAGGAACTGGTAGCTATACTGGACAAGAAGTTCGCCTCCAAGAACAGGGACGAGTGGATGAATATCTTCAAGAAGGAGAATGTAATCTACACCCCTATCCAATCGTCAAGCGAGGTGTTCGAAGACCCACAGGCGCTGACCAACAATTATATTATCGCCGTCGAGCACCCGGTGTGGGGCAAGATAAAGATGCTCGGCTTCCCCTGGGCCTTCAGCGAGACCCCAGCAGCCGTTAAGCGGGAGGCGCCCGAACTGGGGCAACATACCGAGGAGATACTGCTGGAGCTTGGCTATAGCTGGGACGATATCGCCAAGCTGAAGGAAGAAGAAGTAATAATCTAAACCGCGCCAAGCGTATATACTCCTTATCAGGCGGGCTTAGCTAGAAAGACTATAGAAGCCAATGGTAACCTTCTACCGAAGATTACCCGAATTCCAGTATCTGGCGCCGAAGACAATTGATGAAGCCCTCTCCCTCCTTTCCCAATATAAAGAAAAAGCCAGGCTAATTGCTGGCGGCACCGACGTTATCCCCCAGCTAAAGAGGCGAGAAGGCAAAGCGCCGCAGTATATAATCGACCTCAAAGCCATACCCAACCTGGACTACATCAACTATGATGCCGATAATGGGCTGAGCATCGGTGCCTTAGCCACAATCAAAGCTGTTACCGAATCCCCTATAATCCGAGATAAGTTCGGCGTGCTTTGCCAAGCCGCCGAGAGCATGGCTTCCCCGCAGGTAAGAAACCGGGGCACCATCGCCGGCAATATCTGTAACGCCGTGCCTTCAGCCGATACCACCCCTGCCCTACTCACCCCCGATGCAAAATTAAAGCTGGTCAGCCAGAAGGGCGAGAGATTAGTCGCTATTGAAGACTTTTTCAAGGGCCCCACCCAGACAGCCCTCGACGACGAGATTTTGCAGGAGATTAAGATACCAACCCCACCCCCCAAGAGCCAGGGGGTATACCGCAAGTTCGGTCCTAGAAGAGCTATGGGCTTAGCCATCGTCGGGGTGGCGGTATTAGTTTTTACCGACAAGGGGACGTGTAAAGACATACGGAGAGCGCTGGGAGCGGTCGCCCCTACCCCACTTCGGGCTAAAAAGGCGGAGGCTGTCATCCGGGGACAAAAACTGGATAGCGAACTTATTGAAAAAGCGGCGCAGGCCGCTGCCGGCGAAGCCAAGCCCATAGACGACCACCGGGCTTCGGCAGAATACCGACGGGAAATGGTCAGGGTATTAACCAAGCGAGCTCTAGAGCAAGCCATTCGGAGTTAGTTTGATGAAGCCGATAAAATTTACCGTAAACGGCAAAGATTACGAAGTTTCTGTGCCGCCCTGGCGCACCCTGCTTGAGGTTATCAGAGAAGAGCTGGGGCTTACCGGCACTAAAGAAGGCTGCGGGCTGGGCGAGTGCGGCGCCTGCACTATTATCATGGATAAGGGCAAGACCCTCAACCCCACCTTCTTGGACTACAAGATGCCCCTCGCTATGGACGTGCCCAGGATAAAGCTAATCGATATCGTCACCGATGACCCCTTTGGTGCTAAGGAGACCAGTGAGGGCAGCATTGTCAGCGCTCCCCCAGCGGTGGTCAGCGCCATCCACGACGCCACCGGTATATGGTTTACCGAACTGCCGGTAACACCGGAGAAGGTGGTAAAGGCGCTACGGCAAAAGGGACAGTAGTAGAATTTTATGCCCATATTGGCTATACTAGGATTAGGCGACTAACTCGCTAAATAAGGCTGGGGAGGTGAGTCGAATGAGCAGTCTGAAAGCGGGCAAGGTCGGCGAGCTTGAGGATGGAGCCATGACATCCATCTCAACCAAGCAGGGAGACTTTCTTCTAGCCAGGGTCGGCAAAAACTACTACGCGGCGGATAACCGATGCCCCCACATGAAAGGGAAGTTAGCCCAGGGCACGCTGGAGGGAACCGTGGTCACTTGTCCCTTGCATGGCTCGCAGTTCGACCTGAAAGACGGTAAAGTGGTGCGCTGGCTGAGAGGCACCGGTGTCCTGTCCAGGATAGGTAAAGCCCTCAAGTCACCCAAAAACCTTAAAACCTACCGGGTGCAGGTCAAGGACGACCAGCTCCTGATAGAACTTTAGTCCGCTAGCCAAATTGTGATAACTTTGTAAGTTTTCTCTCCCCGATTTTATGCTTTTGTCACCGTTTACCGTTTATTATATTAGCGATAGAGAATAAATAGAGAATAATTAGAGGTAAAAATGTCCGTTATTTTCTCCGGCAGCGAACTGCTGGAAGTGGCTCTGGGCATAGAGAGAAATGGGGCTGCCTTCTACCAAGCCCTGGCCGAAAAGACCAAAAACAACAGCGCCCGGGCTATCTACGAGCACCTGGCGGCTGAGGAAGTAAAACACCTGAAAACTTTCCAGGGCATGCTGGATGCAGTAGCTAACTATCAGCCACCAGAGGGTTACGCCGAAGAGTACCGGCTCTACCTGAAGTCACTGGTCGACAGCTCGGTTTTCACTGACGTCGCTAGTGCCCGGCAAATCGCCGCTAGAGTATCTTCCGAAGTCGAAGCCCTCGATATCGGTATCCAGGCGGAAAAGGATTCCATACTTTTTTACACCGAGATGCAGAACCTGGTAAAGCCAGCCGACTACCAGGTTATTCTTACTATCATAAACCAGGAAAGGGACCACCTGAACCAGCTTTCCCAGCTTAAAAAACAATGTCCGAAGCTGGGTAATCCCCTAAAGTTAGAGGAGAGTGAAAGATGACGTCGGAACAGGATAAGACACTAAAGGGACTTCAGGTTGCTATCCAGATGGAAATCGACGGTAAGGAGTACTACCTGAAAGCCAGCCGGGAAAGCGGTAACGAGCTGGGCAAAAAGCTCCTGGAAAAGCTGGCTTCGGAAGAAGACTCGCATCGGCAGAGGTTTGAGCAGATATACAATGCCATAAAGGACAAAAGAGGCTGGCCGACGACTGATTTCCAGCCCGACGGCGGCAAAACATTGAGAACGATATTTGCCCGTGCCACCGACCAGATGAGCGCCAAGGCAAAGACGCCAGCCACCGAGCTTGCTGCCATACAGACGGCAATGAGTATGGAAAACAAGACCTTTGATTACTACACGCGCCAGGGGTCAGGCGCCACCCACGATACCGAGAGAGAGTTTTATTATGCCGTGGCCGGGGAAGAGAAGGAGCATTATTTGATTTTGCTCGACTACTACGAATATCTCAAGGATCCTGCCGCCTGGTTTGTCCAGAAGGAACACCCCTCTCTGGATGGGGGTTAAATAAGAGGAGGTAGCTAATGGGAGAGGTTTATCTGGACCATGTTGCCACCACTCCAGTATTACCTGAGGTGCTTGAGGCTATGCTGCCCTATTTTAAGGACGCCTACGGCAACGTCCAGTCCTTGCACAGCTGGGGGGATAAAGCCCGGGAAGCAGTGGAGGAGGCGCGGGGCAAGGTAGCCGACCTCATCGGAGGGGTGGCGGAGGAGATTATCTTCACCGCCAGTGGCACCGAGTCCAATAACTTTGCCGTTAAAGGGCTAGCCATGGCCCATCAAGCCAGAGGCAAGCATATCGTTGTTTCCGCTATTGAGCACTTTTCGGTGCTGCACTCAGCCAAAACCCTGGAGAAGTGGGGGTTTGAGCTTAGCGAGGTGCCGGTGGATAAATATGGCCTGGTAGACCCCAAGGATGTCGCCCGAAGCCTGAGGAAGGACACCATCCTCGTCTCCATTATGCACGCCAACAGCGAGGTGGGCACCATTGAGCCTATCAAAGAAATAGCCAGGGTGGTGAAGCAAAGCGGGGCAATATTCCATACCGACGCTGTAGCCAGCGCTGGTTCAATACCGATTAATGTTAAGGGGCTAGGGGTGGATGCTTTGAGCCTGGCTGCCAACCAGTTCTACGGGCCCAAAGGCGTTGGCGCCCTCTGGCTCAAGAAGGGAGTGCGCATCATCCCCTTCCTTGATGGTGGCGTGCAAGAGGAGGGGCGGAGAGCTGGAACTGAGAATGTGCCGGCCATCGCCGGGCTGGGGAAAGCGGCGGAACTGGCTAAAGCCGAGATGGGAGCCAGGGCAAAGCGCTTCTCCGCCCTGCGCGACAAGCTGATTGCCGGGCTGCCATCCCGCATCGAGCATGTGCTGGTCACCGGACACCCCACCAAACGCCTGCCCGGTAACGCCAGCTTCTGCGTCGAATTCATCGAGGGGGAGGCAATGCTCATGCTCTTGAATAGCCAGGGGATAGCTGTCTCCAGCGGCTCAGCCTGCACCTCCCGAGCCCTCAAAGCTTCCCATGTTCTCATCGCCATGGGGATTCCTCACGAGATAGCTCAGGGGTCGCTTCTCTTCAGCTTCGGCCTGGACAATACCGGGGAGGATGTCGACTACGTTTTAGAAACAATGCCGCCCATCGTGGACAGATTAAGGCAGATGTCGCCACTATACGCCAAATTCCTTAAAGATAAGTCGAGAGGAGGCAAATAAGATGCCAGTTTACAATGAAAAAGTGATGGAGCACTTCATGAACCCCCGCAATGTGGGCGAGATAGAGAACGCCGATGGCATCGGCGAGGTGGGTAATCCCGTCTGCGGGGATATGATGTCCTTCTACATCAAGGTCGATAACAATCGCATCAGCGATGTCAAATACAAGACTTTCGGCTGCGGTGCCGCCATCGCCGTTTCCAGCATGGTCAGCGAGATGGCCAAGGGAAAGACTCTGGAAGAGGCCAAGAAAATAACGCCGGCGCTGGTGGCCAAGGAGTTGGAAGGACTGCCCAAGAACAAATACCACTGCTCTAACCTGGGTGCCCAAGCCCTGAATAAGGCTATTGATAACTACCTGAAGAAGCAGGGCAAGACGGCCAAGAGCCAAAAGGGGGGAAAGAAATGAAAGAGAGTAAAGAGTCAAAATCGGTGGAGAAAAGGTGTTTCTGCCCCTACTGTGAGGAAGAGATTACCCTGGCGGTGTTACCCTACTGCCAGCCCTGCGGCATAACCCTGCGCTACTGCTCTAGCTGCCAGATAGCCGTGCCCAGGGAAGCTGAGGTCTGTCCTCATTGTGGGGGTAAGCTGGAAGGAAAATAGGGGGTTGACATGCCGGAAAAAGTTACCCTAGTGGTATTCAGCGGGGAGATGGATAAAGTCCTGGCCGCCTTCAACATCGCTATCGGCGCTGCCTCTATGGGGATGGAGGTGAGCATGTTCTTCACCTTCTGGGGCCTGAATATCATCAAGAAAAACGAGGGCTCAATCAAAAACCGGGGGATGATGAGGAAGATGCTCAATTTGATGAACCGTGGCGGCTCGCATAGACTGCCGTTATCCCGATTTCACATGTTCGGGCTGGGCAAGTGGATGATGAGCAAGCTGATGCGGGACGCCAAGTTCCCCACCGTCGACGAGTTGATAGCTACCGCCAAAGAGGCGGGAGTTAAATTTATCGCCTGCACTAACACCATGGGGGTTATGGGGCTCTCCAGGGACGCCTTCATCCCCGAGGTGGATGGCTTCGGCGGAGTGGCCACCTATCTGGCTGAGGCTAAAGAGGGCAGGGTCAATCTGTTCGTTTAAGGAGACGGGCCATGAAAGCAGACGCCACGCTAGACTGCATCGGGCTCTATTGCCCTATGCCCATTTATAACACCGCTAAAAAACTCAAGGAACTGAAACCAGGACAGGTGCTGGAGGTTCTGGCTGATGATGAGGGGATAAAAGCGGATATGCCCGCCTGGTGTCGCAGCACCGGCAATGAGCTATTGGGGATTGATGAGGAAAAGGGGCAATACAAGGCTTACGTCAGGAAAGCTAAAAAAGAAGTGTAAACGAGGTGAGAAATGGACCTTAAAGCTCTATATAAACTGGGTTATGGTCTTTATATCGTAAGCTCTAAGAAGGGCCAGAAGTTCAACGGGCAGGTCGCCAACACCGTCTTTCAAATTACCTCCGAGCCACCGACCATCGCCGTAAGCATCAACAAAACCAACCTGACCTACGAATATATCAAGCAAAGCAAGGTCTTTACCGCTTCCATACTCGCCCAGGATACGCCACTGGCTTTCATCGGGCACTTCGGCTTCAAGTCGGGGCGGGACATAGATAAGTTTAAGGGCATCAACCATAAGATAGGCGTGACCAAGGCACCCATAGTCACTGACCATACTCTGGCTTACCTGGAAGCTAAATTACTGCAAGAGGTGGACGCGGGGACGCATAGTATTTTCATCGGCGAGGTGGTGGGGGCGGAAGTCATCGGGGAAGGCGAACCGATGACCTATGCCTACTATCACCAGGTCAAGCGGGGCACCACCCCCAAGACCGCCCCCAGCTATATTGCCGAGAAAAAGGAGGCACCAGCTAAAATGGCTAAATACAAGTGCACCGTCTGTGAGTATGTTTACGACCCCGAACTGGGAGACCCCGACAGCGGGATAAAACCGGGCACACCCTTTGAGAAACTGCCCGATGATTGGGTTTGTCCCGTCTGCGGAGCCGCCAAGAGCGAGTTCGAGAAAATAGAGGATTGAGATAGCGATGTATAGCAAGTGTCCGGGACAGGATATGCGAAAGCTGCGGGTATCGGTACATAAGTGCCCGAACTGTGGCGCCGAGGTTGAAATCTTCTCCGACGAAATGCGGGTGAAGTGTCCTAAGTGTAAGCAGTACGTCTACAAGGAAAAGGTGCCCTCCTGCATTGAGTGGTGCGCCTCCGCTCGCGAGTGTCTGGGCGAGGAGAGATGGCAGCAACTAAAGGGAAAGGAAAAGGATAAATAAGATGAAACCGAGAGAGATAAAACGAGGGGTCTACTGGGTGGGGGCTATCGACTGGGACAGGCGGCTTTTCGACGCCCTGATACCCCTCCCCGACGGCACCAGCTATAACTCATATTTAATCAAGGGGAACAAAAAAACAGCTCTTATCGATGCCGTCGACCCCACCATGAAAGAGGTGCTGATAGAGCACTTAGACGAGCTTAAGATAAAAACCATAGACTATATCATCGCCAACCACGCCGAACAGGACCATTCGGGGGCGATAGCCCAGATGGTGGAGAAATACCCCCAAGCCAAGGTAGTCTGCACGCCGAAGTGCAAGGACATGCTCATCGACCTGTTAATGATACCGGAGGAAAGGTTCCAGACCGTAGCCGACAAAGAAACCATCTCGCTGGGGGACAGGACGCTGGAGTTCATCTACACCCCTTGGGTGCACTGGCCGGAGACGATGGTCAGCTATCTTAAAGAAGACAAGATACTCTTCTCCTGCGACTTCTTCGGCTCTCACCTCGCCACCACCGATCTTTACGTGACCGACGAGAGACAGGTCTATGAAGCCGCTAAGCGCTACTTCGCCGAAATCATGATGCCCTTCCACACCATTATCGAGAAGAACCTGGCGAAGGTAAAAGAATATGAAATCGACATCATCGCCCCTAGCCACGGGCCGATGCACGACAAACCGGAGTTTATCATCAAAGCCTATAACAGCTGGGTCTTCGATAAACCCAAGAACATCGTGGTGCTGCCCTATATCTCAATGCACGGCAGCACTCGCCAGATGGTCGAGCGCTTCGTCGAGGCTCTAACCGAGAACGGAGTTACCGTAAAACAGTTCGACCTCACCGTGACCGACATCGGCAAGCTGGCTATGGCATTAGTGGATGCAGCTACAATCGTTATCGGCACTCCTACCATCCTGGTGGGGCCTCACCCCAAAGTCGTCTATGCCGCCTTCCTAGCCAACGCCCTGAGGCCGAAGGTGAAATTCGTCTCTATCATCGGCTCCTACGGATGGGGTGGTAAGGCCGTGGAGCAACTGGCAGCAATGATCCCCAACCTGAAGGTGGAAGTATTGGAGCCAGTGTTATGTAAAGGACTCCCCCGCGAAGCCGACTTCAAGGCACTGGAAAAACTGGCAGCTACTATCGCCCAAAAACACAAGTCGGAGGGTTTTGTCTAACGCTAACAGCGAATGAGAAAAACCACCCGAAACTATCTTATCGCCATGGTTATGGCGCTGCTGGCTCTGGTGCAGGCGGTATCCGGCTTTGTCCTCTGGCTGGCTTTGCCCTCCGGAGGCCGAGGAGGCACCTTCTTATTTTCGAGGGACGTCTGGCTCACTATCCACAATCGGGCCGCCCTTGTCCTGGCAGCCATAGTGGTGGTGCATATAATTCTGCACTGGGATTGGATAGTGCGCACGACCAAGTCTTACTTCAGCCGGAGCTAGAAAATTAGCCAGCGCGCTTAAGAAGGATGCTATGGAAGACTTGATTAAAGAATTCATGGCTAAAAAGAAATTTGCTGAAATTGGCGCCACCGCTAACGCCGAGAAGTACGGCAACCGGATATTTAAGAACCTGACCCGCCGCGGCTATGAGGTCGACCCGGTCAACCCCAACCTGAAGGAAATCGAAGGGGTCAAGTGCTACCCCAGCCTGGCCGATATACCCGTTAAGGTCGATGTAGTCGACTTTGTCGTGCCACCCAAAGTAACCGAGTCCATCCTTAAAGAATGTAAAAAGCTGGGGCTGGACCATATATGGCTCCAACCCGGCTCGGAGAGCGACGCCGCCATCGCCTTCTGCCGTGACAACAAGCTCAAGGTGGTATATGGCACCTGTGTTATGTTAAACTAAGAGCGTTAAGTTAAGGAGAGAAATACACAATGAAGATTGCCGTCATCAGCGAGAATGGTACCACCGTAAGCCAGCACTTCGGACGAGCCCCATACTACGTTGTGGTAACTGCGGAAGATGGCGGGGTTGTGGATAAGGAAAAGCGGGAGAAGCCCGGCCACCACAGCTTTGCCCACCAACACTCAGACTCTGCCCATGGTTCAGCCCACGAGGAAGGACATGGTTTTGATGCCCAGTCACAATCAAGACACGCCAGTATGGCGGAACCTATCGCCGACTGTAAGGTGCTTATCGCCGGCGGGATGGGTTGGGGGGCATACGAGAACCTGACCAGCCGTGGTATCGAAACCATCGTCACCGACATAAAAAACATCGACGAGGCGGTAAAGCTATACCTGGAAGGCAAGCTGCTCAATTTGCAGCAGCGACTGCACTAAATCGCCTAACCAGAGCCGACAGACAAGCTGTTTGCACACCTTACCGTTTTGCTGCTAGAATAGCTCGTTATCTCATTACTACCAAAACAAAAACATGACAATTGCCCCCCAGCTCGCTGGGGGGCAACCAATGTAATTTTCTATGGATAAGAAAGCCTTTTTCGTACTGGTCGCTACCATGCTAATCTCCATGCTGGGGTTCGGCATAGTCGTGCCGTTGCTGCCCATCTATGCCGACCAGATGGGGGCTAGTGCCCTCGAGATCGGCTTTATCAATGCCGGATTCAGTCTGATGCTCTTGGTGGCGCTACCTTTTATGGGACGGCTCTCCGACCGCTTTGGGCGCAAGGTGTTTCTCTGTACCGGGCTTACCGTCTTAATCGTTGCCTCGCTCGGCTTCATCTGGGCGCAAAACCCCATCCAGCTGATTCTGGTGCGCATCTTTCAGGGTATCGGTGCCTCGATGCACCTGCCCATTGCCCAGGCTTACCTCGGCGACATCACGCCCAAGGGCGAGGAGGGCAAGTGGATGGGGCACTTTAACGCCATCCTCTTCAGCAGCATGAGCCTGGGCCCCCTATTCGGCGGTGTGCTTACCGACCTCTTCAGTGCCAACACCACCTTCCTAGTAATGGCGGCGCTCTGCCTGACTGGACTGATTGCCACCCTCATCTTCCTGCCCGAGGTCGCCAAGAGGGCCGTCGCCGAAAGACAGGGTTCCGCTTTCGAGAGTTTAAGGAAGAGCAATATCATGAAGGGGGTCTTTGCCTTCAATATCGCCATCGGCTTCAGCATGGCCTGTACCATGACCTTTTTGCCCCTCTTCGGTAGCCAGAACCTCGGTTTGAGCGTCTTCCTTATCGGGGTGCTGATAGCCTCGCGGACGCCGCTGGCACTGCTGCAATCCTACACCGGTACCCTCGCCGACAGGTACAACCGGCGGGGGCTGATAACCATCGGCAGCGTGGGTGCCATCATCTTTATCGCCTTAATGCCCCTAGCCAGCGGCTTCTGGCCGCTGCTGATAATGTACGCCCTCATGTCTGTCGGGACTTCCTTTGCCATGCCCGCCGCCACCGCCTATGTCGTTGAGGAAGGCCGGGTCTTCGGCATGGGGGCGAGTATGGCCCTGTTCATGATGGCTATGCAAATCGGTAACGGGGTGGGGCCCATACTGCTGGGGGGCGTCGTTGATTTCATGGGTATTGAATCGGCCTTCTATTCAGCCGCTGTTATACTATTGCTCGGCATCGCCACCTTTATCTGGTTTGGCCGGGGATATTCGCCACCTGTTAGTAAGCCAGAACTAAGAGGCAGAACCTGAGCCCTATTCCTTAGCCCAGGCTCCCGATAGTTCTTTTAGCCAGTCAAGGATAGGAATCTCCCGGCCGCAGACACAAAGCCCACACTGGTTGCAGCTATTGATATCGTGCTTTTCCAACTGGTAGATAGCCCGCGCCGTCTCCATATCGCCGTACATTATGGCATCGTTGTAAAGCTCAAAGAGGCGGGGGACATCGATACCCTGGGGGCAGGGCATACAGCCGCGGCAGGCGGTACAGGGGATGGGCCTTAGCTTGCGGTAGGCATCCCTTGCCCGGCTGATGAGCACCTCATCGGCTACGGTGAGGCTATCCGCCTGAGCGTTGTCGGCAAGAGCGACGTTTTTTTTCAGCTGCTCCATCGCGCTCATATCGCTGACCGCGGTAGCCACCTCGGGGTGGTTCCAGACCCAGCGCAATCCCCACTCCGCCAGCGAGTGCTTCCGGGGGGCAGTCGCCCACACCTTAGCCACCGACGGGGGAGGCTCTTTGGTCAGCCTGCCCCCCCGAAGCGGTTCAGCGGCAACCACCGCCAGCCCTTTATCAGAAGCGTATTTCAGGCCGCTGACGCCGGGCAGGTAGTTCGCATCCATATAGCTGTATTGAAACTGTGCCAAAGTCCAGCTATCGTAATCATTGAGTATGCCCCTGAGGACTTGAAAATGGTCGTGTAAAGAGAAGCCCAGCCGGCCAATGCGCCCATCGGCCATAGCCCCCTCCGCCCAGCCCAGAACGCCAAGCTCCTTTAATCGAGGCCAGCTTTCGTGGTTTAACCACCCCAGGAGAAAAAAGTCTATACTATCTGACTTTAACCACTTAAGCTGCTGGTTCAGGTAGCCATCGAAGTCAGCCGAGGATTTAATAAGGAGAGACGGCAGGCTGGCGGCAAGCCTAATCTTGGCTCGGTAGCCATCCCCAAGCGCCAGATAGACGACGGTGGTCAGGCGTTCCTGCTGCTTAAGGTCGTAGGGGCAGCCCAGGTCAAGATAGTTGACGCCGTGGTCAATGGCGTAGCGGAGTATGCCGATGGACTCAGCCTCGTCTATCTCTAACGGGTTATTGCCTAGCCGCGGCAGCCGCCTAACGCCAAAGCCTAATACCGATACCTCCCAATCCAATGGGCCGAACCTGCGGTATTTTATCTAAATCCTCCCTTGAGTTTAAGCCCAGCTCGCCAGCGATTTCTCCGGGTTAATGTGATTATTCTTCTTCTTTTAGTGTCCAGGGAGCATCGTGCAGGGCGTTGAGGCAGCACACGATAAAGATATAGGGCTTATCCACCCACCGGGTGATGAGCGGGAGATGGGGAAAGCCTGAAGGGCAGACGGCGACGGTAGGCGTGTTGAATACCTGCCTTTCATATTCCTTACCCATGGCCAACTCTTGTTCACACCCCAGGTAATTCAGATTATCAGGGTCAAGCCCGGCAAAGACCAGTATTTCCTCGGCAGGATGGTAGTGGGCTTCGCCGCCGCGGTGCCATATACCAGAGCCGGTGTAAAATCCCCAGGTGAAATTGACATCGAACCCCTCAAGGTCGGCACCATAGAGCCAGACAAGCTGGTCAGCATTCCCCGGCCCCAGCAAGCCCACCTGATCCAGATTCATACTAAAATCAGGGTGCTCCCTCTTGTACTCCTCCAGCAGACGCTTATCCCTGGCTATTTGTGACAACTTAATTGGTTCAAAACCGGGGCCAAGTGGTTTGACCAGGCGCCCATATTTTGAGCCCTTAGATTTAGCCTTTTCGGGAAGCGATTCAGCCTTGTAGGCTGCCGCCAGACCGATATGGTAATGGACGATGGGTTTATCGAGCCTTTTTACCCTAACCGGGCCGTGCGGCGTCCCCTTGGGGACGATGATTACCGAGGGTACGTTAAATACATGTTCCTCACGCTCTACGCCCAGCTCTACCGATATTTCGGCGCCCAGATAGGTGATATCGTCGTTTTTAGTGCCAGCAAAAACCAGGCACTCATCGTAAGGATGTATCAGGGCTCCTTTAAGGGGATGACACACGCCGGGTTTTTTCATAAATCCGTAAGAAAAATTAGCGTTGAACCCCTCCATGTCCTTGCCTTCCATCCATATCCACGGCTCGGGATACAGGCCTGCAGGCGGTTTTTGGACGAGCAACGGTTTCATCAGATGGGCATACATTTTCTTGGCCATTTTTAATAACTCCTTCTAACTAATGATTTACCCAGCGTAAAGCTGTCCTACGCTTCCACCCAGGGAGAAGCGTGTTCGCCGCTAAGGCAGACCACAATAAAGCCATAGGGTTTATCCACCCACCGGGTGATTAACGGGAGATGAGGGAAGCCCTCAGGGCAGATAGCGACGGTGGGTGTGTTGAAGATATGCCTCTCGTAGTCCTTGCCCATACCCAGCTCCAGCTCAGCGCCCAGATAGTTCAGGTTATCCGGGTCAAGGCCGACATAGACCAGTATCTCCGCTTCGGGGTGGTAATGAGCTTCGCCGCCGCGGTGCCACTTACCGCACTGAGAGTAGAAACCCCAGGTGAAATTGACATCAAAGCCCTCCAGGTCATTACCGAAGAGCCAGACAATCTGGTCGCCGTTACCCGGGCCAACTCCCCTCTCCGCAGGATGCAAGACACCAGCGCGGTCGGCGATAGCCGAATAGTCCAACGGGTCATCGGGGCGGCGCATACTTGCCTTTTTCCAGTCGATATAGGTAATCATTCTCTTAATTAGGTGCCCGTATTTGTCGCCTTTTTTAGCCGCTTTTGCCTTTTGGGGAACCGCCGTCGCCTTATAGTCTGCGGCCAGACCAATGTGGTAATGGACAATAGGTTTATCAACCCGCCTGATATTAACCGGACCGTGGGGCAGGCCTTTGGGGATAAGCACTACCGAGGGTTCGGTAAATACATGTTCTTCCCGTTCCTCACCAAGCTCCACCGATACCTCAGCGCCTAAATAGAGGATATTTCTATTATCAATCCCCTCAAAAACCAGGCATTCGTAATAAGGATGGACCACTGCTCCCGCAACCGGGTGAAGCGTAGTGGGATTTTTGATGAATCCGAGGGAAAAATTGGCGTTAAAGCCTTCCATGTCCTTGCCTTCCATCCAGATACGTGGTTCAGGATAGAGCCCGGCAGGTCCCTTCTGGACCTTTACTGGCTTTATCAGGTGCGCATATTCCTTTTTAACCATTTTGTAGACCCCCCTTTCACCAGCAAGCATAGCAGGCACGGGCTTCCTGGTCAAGATACCCTGCCCTATAAGCTAGTAGTATTTGTCAAAATATAGTATATATTATATAATATATACTTAATAAATTATTACCCCAGAAGGAAGGACTGGGAAAATGCGAAGGGATCTTGTAAACCGAACAGCCGATGACCTGCTGTCCGTGCCCCCGCTTATTTTCAGAGGGGTACGGCGCAAGCTGCTTAAGACGGCGCTGGATAGCATCAATGTAGAGGTCTCGCCGCTTCACTTCGAGATTATGAGGCTGCTCAAGGAACACGGTACCCTCCGCATCACTGAAATCGGGGAAAGGTTGCAGCTAGCCCGAGCTCAGATGACCCACCTCATAGATAAGCTGGTGGAGCTGGAAATAGTGGAGAGGCAAGCCGATAGCGCCGACAGGAGGGTGACCAATATCGTGCTTGCTGATAAGGGCCGCGCTTTCTTAGAGGAACACGGCGGCAATATCTGGAAGGCAACCAAAGAGTTTGTGTCCGGCCTCACCGATGAAGAACTGGCTGATTTATCGGCTTCGCTGGAGAGACTACGAGATATATTGTCCCGATTGCAATAGCTAGCCCCACCCCTACCGTTACCTTATAAACTTACCAGGATATACGATTGCCATAATGAATAATCAGAATCAAAACGTGCTCGACGACGACCGAATCGGACGGCTGCTGCTCAAATTATCCCTGCCCACCTTTTTCGGCATGTTCGTCATGACCCTTTACAACGTGGTGGACACAATCTTTATCGGCCACTATGTTGGACCTATGGGTATCGCCGGACTTTCCATCGTTTTCCCGCTGCAAATGCTGTCGATAGCTATCGGGGAAATGACGGGGATGGGTGGGGCATCACTGATTTCAAGGTCAATCGGAACCGGTGACCTGGCCAAGGCAGAGCGGACGCTGGGCAATGCCCTGACGGTCAATATCGTGCTATCAGCCATAATGATGGCAGCCGGATTAGCTAATCCAGACTTCTGGCTCAGGCTCATGGGCTCATCAGAGACTATCCTCCCCTATGCCCGAGATTTCATGACGATTATTCTTATCGGTACAGTTTTCTCCACTTTGGCCATGGCACTAAATAGCTTGATAAGAGCCGAGGGCAATGCCCGCGTCCCTATGACAGGAATGATAATAGGCGCCGTAACAAACGTTATACTTTGTGCGATCTTTATCATACCACTTGATATGGGGGTAAGGGGGTCGGCGCTGGCTACGGTGATAGCCCAGCTGATTTCTGTCTTATACTTTATGAGCTTTTATTTCTCGGGGAAGAGTTTTCTCAAGATTCATCTTCAAAACCTGGCTTTTCAGTGGGACATATTGAAAGGCATTCTGTCTATAGGGATTGCGTCGTTTGTCCGGCTGATGGCGGCTAGCCTTTCCGCTATCTTCGTTAACCGGATGCTTATCACCTACGGTGGTGACATGGCTATTTCTACCTTTGGCATCATTAACCGCATAATGATGTTTGCCATTATGCCAGGTATCGCCATCGGCGGGGGTCTGCAGCCGATACTCGGCTTTAACTACGGGGCCAAGCGCTACGACCGGGCCATAAGGGCAATTATATTTGCCATGGGCGCCGCCACTGCCTGCGGGCTGGTGGTGTTCGGGATTGTCTATTTCGCCCCAGAACCGTTTATCCGTATCTTCACCAATGATGCCGGGCTGATTGCTCTCGGTTCTTACGCCGCCAAGCGTGTCTTCCTAGCCCTGTATATGATAGGCTTTATCATGGTTGGCTCGCTGGTCTTCCAGTCCATCGGGAAGGCAGTTCAGTCATTCGTCACGGCTATATCAAGGCCGTTTCTGTTCTTGATTCCGCTGGTGCTAATACTGCCTCAATTCTTAGGGCTGGAAGGAGTATGGCTGTCCTTCCCCATCGCTGATGGGCTTACCCTCCTGCTAACGCTGATGCTCCTTATCCCCCAGATAAGAGAGCTAAGGAGAAAGGACAGGTTAGTCAGGGGAAGGCTGATAGAACCCTGAGCTGTGTTAAGACACCGCCTAGAAATACATCTTGCCGGGGCCAACGCTGAAGTGGAAGATGGGCTTATCGATCCTGGGAAAGTAGAGCGGGCAGTGTTGTAGCCCCTTGGGAATAAAGACCAGGCAGCTTTTGTTGATTATATGCTTTTCATCTCCCAGCCATAATACGGCTTCGCCGCCCAGCTCACGCATGTTTTTCGTATCACTGCCGAAAAAGCCCAGGATTTCGTCATAATCATGGGTGTGAGCTTGTGGTCCAACCTTCTCCAGGTCAACCCCAGCCGGAGGCCTCATTCCGGGCATAAGCCAGACGCACTCCATGTAAAAGGCGCCGTCGACAACCTCGTGGTCTATGTAGGCGATGCGGCCGGGAATCGGGCCCTTGGGGCTCCAGGGGGGGGCGGCGATGTTCTTCTTGGGTTCGGTGACAATATACTTCCCGTATTTCGATTTGGCCATTTTAGCTCTCCTTTCTTTTATAGTTATGGTCAGAAAACGAGTTTTCTATTCCGGTGGCGATAGCCAGAAGGGTATCTGTTGTCTTAACTCGTCCAGCGTCCAGCTGCCTCCGTACTTGACCAGTGTCTTAGCTACTTCTGGCTCCGAGTAAAGACTGATGATGGGACCGCCCACGTTAAAGATTTTGCCGTTTATCTTAGCCGCTTCCTCGGAGGCGAGATAGTTTATCAAGGGAGCTACGTCATCCGGGCTCGGCGTCATCTCCAAGGAAAAGCTGAACTTCCTATCCATCCAGGGGCTTTCCGCCTCGGTTACGGCTTCGTCGTAAGCCGCCAGCTCAAGGGAAGCCCGCGTCCGGGCGAAGGGAGCGAAGGCGTTGCAGGTTATACCATACTGGGCTAGCTCTTTAGCCACCGCCATGGTCAGCCCCACCACCCCCGCGTTAGCGGCGCAGTACTCCGCATGTTTGAGAACGTCGCCCATAAATGCCCGCGAGGTGCAGTTTATTATCCGCCCCCACTTCTGCTTCATCATGAAGGGAACGGCGTGGCGAATGCAGTTGAAATAGCCCTTGGGCTTGGTGAGGGTAACCTTGTCCCAGAGCTCTTCGCTCATCTCCCAGATGGGGCTGAAGCCGAAGGTGCCGGCAACGTTAGCCAGAATATCAATCCTGCCGAAGCTGTCAACGGCCGTTTGTATCAGCTTTTGCGCCGCCTCAAAATCGGCGACGTCGCCAAAGAAGGGCACCGCTTCACCGCCCATTTTCTTTATCGCTTCGGCGGTGGTCGCCGCGTCACCGCTTGATTCTTCAAGCTGCTTACGCAGCCGCTCTCTCTGCTCCGGGCTCATCGAGTTAAGAATTGAATCATCCAAGATAGCATGGCCGGTAGAGCCACGGCGGCGGTTGTTGGTCACCACCTTAGCCCCCTCCCCTGCCATACCCAGAGCAATAGCCCGGCCGATTCCCTGGCCCGAGCCGGTTACTACGGCTACCTTGCCTCTTAACACATCTCCCATAGGTGCAGCTCTCCTTCCAGTTCAGCTAACTAAAATTATGTGGGATTATTTGGTGATATTAAGCTTTGTTACAGGCGACCTTGTGGCCACCACCAACGTCGCGGAGCGGCGGTACTGACTGGCCGCACTCCGGCATAGCCTCGCCGCAGCGCGTGTGGAATCGACAGCCGGCAGGGGGATTCAGGGGCGAAGGCATCTCCCCTCTTAATATTATCTTTTCTACCCCTTTGTCCTCATCCTCAGGTAATGTCAGTAGCGAGGCTGATATCAACGCCTTTGTGTAGGGGTGCAAGGGTCGCTCAAATAGCTCCTCGGCTTCACCATATTCCACTATCTGCCCCAGATACATTATCGCCACGGTGTGGCTCATATAGCGCACCGTGGCCAGGTTATGCGCTATAACCAGATAGCTCAGATTGTACTGCTCCTGAAGGTCTTTCAGCAGATTCATAATCTGTGCCCGAATCGAAACGTCTAGGGCCGACACGGGCTCGTCCAACACGACCAGGCTGGGGTTTAAAGCCATAGCCCGCGCCACTGCAATTCGCTGTCGCTGCCCTCCGCTGAACTCATGCGGGTAGTTCTCGGCATGTTCTGCACTAAGCCCCACCTGCTCAAGCAACTCCGATATCCGGCTCTGAAGCTGCTGTTTCGTTTGCTTTTTGTTCACCACCAGCGGCTCGGCGATGATATTCCTCACCTTCATCCTCGGGTTCATGGAGCTCCAGGGGTTCTGTTGCACCGAGCCTAACCGGGGCCGATATTCTGCCTTCAGTTGCGCAGGGGAAAAATGGCTGAGGTCTTTCCCCTCGAATAAAATAGTCCCCGAGGTCAACTTTTCCTGCAACAGCACCGCCTTGGCGGTAGTCGTCTTCCCCGCCCCCGACTCGCCGACCAGGCTCAGCGTTTTACCCCGCTCTATGGTGAACGAAATGCCGTCCACCGCCCTCACCCAGCCGATGGTGCGCTGGAGAATACCTTTTCTAACGGGGTAGTGCTTGGTCAGGTCACGTCCTTCTAATAAAACATCGGCCATGAGCTATTTCACTTTCCAGCAGGATACGAAGTGTCCTTCGCTGATTTCGACCTCGGCAGGCTCTTTCTGGCGGCAAATATCCTCGGCTACGGGGCAGCGGGGGAAGAATCGGCAGCCAGGAGGCAAATCCCTTAATGATGGAGGCTGCCCTTTGATCGAATACAGCCGATCGCCTTTCTGGTCCAGGCGAGGCACGGAGTCCATCAGGGCGCTGGTGTAAGGATGTTTGGGGGTTTTGAATATTTCCCGAGTCGTAGCCGTCTCTACAATTTTACCGGCGTACATCACTCCTACCCGCTGGCACATATTACCAACGACCCCGAAGTCATGGGTAATAAAGATTATAGCCACATTTGTCTGCTTCTGGACATCCTTAAACAGAGTGAGGTACTGAGCCTGTATGGTAGCATCAAGAGCAGTTGTGGGCTCATCGGCGATGAGCAAGCGTGGATGGCAAGACATGGCGATAGCTCCTACCACTCGCTGTCTCATCCCTCCGCTCAGCTGAAAAGGATAATTCCGCATAATCATCTCGGGCGACGGAATCTTGAGTAAGCGCAGCGCCGAAATAACCTCCTCGTCAACCTTCTCGCCTTGAAGGCCCTGGTGCAATCGCACCGATTCGGCTATCTGATCGCCAACGGTGTAGACCGGGTTGAGCGAGGTCATAGGGTCCTGGAGAATCATTGAAATCATTCTACCGCGATACTTCCTCATCTCCTCCTTGCTTAGCTCCAGGAGATTCGTCCCGTCCAGAAAAATCTTGCCGCCAACGATCTGGCCCGCAGGCTCCGGAAGCAAGCGCAGAATCGACAGGGCGGTTACTGTCTTCCCACAAGCGGATTCACCGACTAGCCCGAAGGTCTCTCCCTCACACACATAGAAACTGACTCCGTCGACGGCCTTGACCACGCCCTTACGGGTGAAGAAAAAGCTGCGCAGGTCTTCTACCCGAAGAATGACCTTGCTCATAGTTGCCTCAGCCTCGGGTCCATCTTATCGCGAAGCCAATCGCCCAGGAAGTTACCTGCCAGCACCACCAGCCCGATGACTATACCAGGGAATAATGACATCCACCAGGCAGTGTCTATGAAGGTTCTCCCGTCGTTGACCATGTTTCCCCATGACGCAGCCGGGGGTGGGATGCCAGCACCAAGGTAGCTCAAGGCAGCCTCCGTCAGAATCACAAAACCCACTGACAGCGTCACCATTACTATCAGCGGGTTGAGAACGTTGGGGAAAATGTGCCGGAACATGATTCTCACCGGGGAGGCACCGATGATACGCGCCTGGGCGACAAAGTCCGACTCGCGCAGTTTCAGGGCTTCTCCCCGTATCAAGCGTGCATAGGGAGCCCAGCCGAGCATTGAAATCGCCAGCACAACGGTCCAATAACCCGGCCCAATGGTGACGGCCATGAGTATCGCTATTAAAATTGCCGGGAAGGACAGGCTTATATCGGTTACCCGCATTAAGAAGGCGTCGGTACGCCCTCCGAGGTAGCCGGCCAGTATTCCCAGCACTGTTCCAATACTGGCGGTAATGGCGATAACTATTAAGGAAATGCTGAGAGAAATCTGAGCGCCGTAGATGACGCGGCTTAAGATATCCCGACCGATATTGTCTGTTCCCAGAAGATGGGCGGTAGTGCCCCCATCCATAAAGAAGGGCGGCAGAAGCCTATCCTGCATAGATATCTGGTCGTAGGGGTAAGGCGCTAGCAGAGGGGCGAATATGGCCATAATCACCAACAGGAATAACACCGCCACTGGGAGAATAAACGTTATCTCCAGGAAAATGGACTTCCGTTTTATTCCGCCCCCAACCTTGTCCCAATCTATGACTTTTGTAGTAGCCATACCTTTAAAATCCTACATCTGCTGGTACCGTATCTGTGGGTCAACGTAGGCGTACAGGATGTCCACCAATAAGTTTATCAGCAGAACCGCAACGGCTACCATCAGGGTAACGCCCTGCACCACCGGGAAATCACGCGACACCAACGCTTCGATGCTCAACCTGCCGATGCCAGGCCAGGCGAAAACATTCTCGGTAATTACCGCGCCGGTAATTAGCATAGCGAATATCATGCCCGCCGTCGTTAGCGGCGCTATCAAGGCATTCCTCAGGGCATGTTTCCAGATAACTACCCTCTCGGGAAGCCCCTTGATTCTCGCCATCTTGATGTATTCGCTGTCAAGGACATCCAGCATGCTGGAACGAACCAGGCGCAACATGCCCGGCATCAGAAAAAAGGCCATGGTAGCCACCGGTAGCACAAAGTGAGTGAAGCCACCCGTGCCTGAGGCCGGGAATATCTGCCAATAAACGGAGAAAACCAAAATAGCCATGATAGCCACCCAGAAGCCTGGCAGAGCCTGCCCCAGGATAGCCAGGAACTTCACCCCGTTATCCAGCCAGCCATCACGTCTGGTCGCCGCCAGAATCCCCAGAAAGAACGCCAGTAGCATGCTTACTAAGAATGAAGATAAAGCCAAACTTAAAGTATTGGGCAGTCTCTCCAAAATCATGTCGGTTACCGGTCGCCTCTTGACGATTGAGTCGCCGAGGTCGCCATGGGCCAGGTCTTTGATGAAAATCCAGTACTGTTCCGGCATTGGTTTATCCAGGCCCAGATCCGCTCTTATACGGGCTATGTCTTCTTCGGTAGATAGGGGGGTTCTGAACAGCAGGGTGGGGTCTCCCGAAGCCCGGACCAGAAGAAAAATTAATATCGAGATACCGATGAGGGCGACAAACGCCTGGAGCAATCGCACTATGATGAAACGCGTCATCGGCTCTTTTCCTTAAGAAACGTGATGACTACGAATAAGCTCGTATTTATTAGCACAGCCTATAACCGCATATTCTCAGATTTGCCACTATTATATATTCCTTGTTGTCGAATTGCCAACCGGAAGTTGCAGCTAGTCCGGCAGTTAACAACAGTATAGTTCCACTAAAACCCGTAACTATTTGCCACACTAAGGGGCTCCAGGGAGCGTATGACCACTCCCTGGAACCCCCTTGCTCAACCCTGTAGAGCAGTATTGCTTTCCTTGTTACTTGTTACTTGCGCGAAAGGTCCGCGAAACCTTCGAAGGGGCTGAGCCATTCGCCGTAGCCGAAGTCGCCGACCTCATCTCCCACAATTATCAGCTCGTGTACTAAACAGATACCAAAGTTGATGAACATCTCATCATGGCAGTAAGCCTGGTACTCTGTAAAGTACTGCTCTGCCAAATCTGGGTCAAGCTCCCTGATGGATTTGGTATAGAGCTCCAGCGCATGCTGGTCGTTCGAGGTGGTGTGTATGCCACCCGGACAGTACATGTTATATGAGTGGTAGACGGCGCTAGCATACGAATCACCATATACCCATGGGAAAATGGCGCCGATATTGGGTGCGGTCGGGTCGTCAGCATGCGGGACAAAGAACATGCCAAGCATCCCCCAGGTGTCGACTGTCTCTATCTTGGTCTGGATGCCAGCCGCCGTCCAGTAGCCCTGGAGTACCTGGAATAAATCAGGCGTATATCCGGTGCCCGTCTGGATGTATATCGTGATTTCCGGATTATCGTAGGCGTCCGGATAGCCGGCTTCTTCCAGCAGCTCCTGGGCTTTGGCTAAATCGTATGTTTCGGGCTTCCAGTCCTTGCCCCACCCCCAGACCTTGTCGTACATGAAGAACCGGCCTCCCGGTTCGGCAAGGCCATGGAAAAAGGTTGCGCAGAGCTCCTCATAGTCGATAGCATAGGCTAAGGCCTGGCGAACCCTTATGTCTCCCGTTGGCCCGTCCGTCAGCCAGGTGCCAGGCATAATAACGTTACATCCAGTGGGGACAACACCTGGTATCGCTTTAAAACCCTCATCCCGCAATGCGACTTGTGTGTCAAGGGTGATACCGGTGATCATATCAAGCTCGCCTCGCTTGAGCATGGCAACCTGGGTCGCTTCTTCCGGGATCACATATTGGATTAGCTTTTCGAAATGGGGCACCGTGCGCCAGTGTTCTAGGTTGGCTACCATTTCAATCTTCTCCCCGGACACGAAACTCCCGTCGACGTATATCCAGGGCCCGGTCCCGACGGGGTGCTCGCGGAAGTAGTCTAGCCCATTCGTCTCAATATAGTTCTTGGGTAGAACCCGTGTGGCGGCAAAACACATTGCCAGTGTTGGCTCAGGCTCCTCGGTTTTAAAGACAAAGGTTGCAGCATCCGGGCACTCCATGGAAAGGTAGGCGTTTCTTATGCAACCAGACCACGGATTCCACGACGAGGGGTCCATCATGTGTTCTACAGACCACATGAAGTCGGCGGAGGTAAGCGGATCGCCGTTGTGGAACTTCACGCCCTGGCGGACGTGGAAAGTCCAGGTCAAGCCATCCTCGCTTAGCGTCCAGCTATCAGCCAGTGCCGGAGCCCAATTCCCGTCCTTGTCCCAGGTCAAAATCGGGTCAAAAATCTGCCAGCCCCAAAATGACTCCCCCTGGATTGGGTCAAACGTCTCATAGCTGAAAGTGGTAAAGCCGACGCGCAGGACGCTGCCGGCTACCGGTGCCTTCTCCCCACAAGCACCGGTGAGACACATCCCGGCTATCATGATAATCACCAAAGGAATAAGCAAAAGTTTCTTCATGCTAAAATTTAACCTCCTTATGGATTGTCCAGAGAATAATTTCGTCCACTACGTCATGTTTGCCTCCTTTCCTTAAACAAAAGCACTTAGTTTTAAAGCGCATTTTTTGCTTTAAAATTCGGAGGTCAGCTTCTATTTTCTATGTGAAGATTATTACTCTGAACTAAGCCCAATTATACTCCCATTATTTAGCTTGTCAATAGTTTAAAAAACAAGGCGTGAGCGGCAGCCTGGTCAGGGCAGAAAAACAATTCAGGCTCACCCTTACAGGTGAGCCTGTTTTCACATCGACATCGAGCCAGATAAGCCCTTAGATTCTGGCAGCGGGAATAGATTCTCTCAATATGTACCATATTCCTTAGCCGCTTCCATCATAGCGCGCAGGTTATTGACGTCACCCTTTTCGATACTGGCGGCGCCAGTCAGTATGTAACCGCCGCCTTTAGCACAGCTCTCAATGAGTCGGCGGCAGTATTCTTTGACCTCCTGGGGAGTCCCGGTGCACAATATCGAGACCGGAACGTTGCCAGCAATGCAGGCATTATCGCCGAGGACTTTCTTAGCTTTAGCCATATCCATGCGCTCAAAATGCCATATTACCGAACTCCGGGGCATATCCTTGATAATCTCCAATCGCGGTTCGTAGTCGCCCTCGGCGAACGGCAGCGGCACCAGGCCTTCATTGATTAAGCCCATCATCACCTCTTTGAAGGTGGGCCAGTAGAAGGTCTTGAACTGCTCGTTGGACATGAAACCGCCCGTGCCTTTATGCAGCGGCATGAATATAATCGGGCAGCCCGAGGCATCAGCCGACCTTACGGACTCATTGATAGCAATGGGCACCAGCCTGTCCATAGCCTTGTGCAGCTTATCGGGACGGCGGAACATATCCATCATTATACCGGCCGTTCCCCTCAACATATCCCCTATCATGTCATAGGGCGCCCCGTTCATGCCGCCCCAGATAGAAGGAAAACCGGCTTCCAGCGCCGCTCTGCTGACCTCCGTAACGGCCGCCGCCCATCTGTTGCATTCCAGAGCGGCTTCGAGGAGGGTCTGCTGCGCCTTGCGGATATCGGGGTCGCCGAACTGGCCAATATACCATATCGGTATGCCGACAAAGATTGTCAGCGGACTCAGCTTGCTGAAGGGGGCGAAAGCGCCCACGGAGCGGGGCAAAAAATATCTCATCATATAATCGGCGGGGTCTCTAATAAGGTCATCATATTCCTCCGGCGGCATATATTCGCCCTCAATAAACTGGTGGGTCGGGGCGTCGTCGGCAAGCCCGTGCCCCGGCCATTTCTGCAGTTTATAGTCAATCATATCCAATACCTTGGCGGGAAGGATGAGGCCGGGACCACCGAATGAGTCCATATCGCCAAACTCGTTCATGAACTTCAGCCACGCCTTCTTTAGCGCAGCGTAATCATACATTACCTTCTTCATAGTGGTACCAGCATAGTATGCTGGGTAGGAGGCAGCAGGCAGCATGACTGGCACGCGGTCGGGTTCTTCCAGCTTGATGGCTTTGATGAACCTGGTTACCCGTTCCTTGTATAGCTTTTCCGCCCGGGGGCTAGAGAATTTTACATCCGGCGAAAGCCAGCGTTTGAATCTCTCCTCTCGCTTCTGCTCAGGGGTCAACTCTGACCAATTCTTGACTTTATCCATCTTTAAAGCCTCCGCCGGGGTTTCCACATTCTTCTATAAATGGGCTTGTTATCCTCTAATTCTGTTTATTTGTAGACGCCGTACTCCTTGGCAGCCTCTATTACAGCTTGCAAGTTTTTCGGATTACACCTGTCAACACTTGAGCCAAGGGACAAAATATAGCCACCACCTTTACCACAGACCTCAATAAGCTGGCGGCAGTATTCTTTAATAGCCTGAGGGGTGTTCGTATACAACTGCGCCGCAGTTACATTGCCGCCGATACAGGCCGTATCCCCAAGGACATCCTTAGCCTTGGTCATATCCGTCTGCTCAAAAATCCACACGACCGAAGCCCTGGGCAGGTCCTTGATAATCTCCAGACGTTCATTATAACTGCCGTCAGCAACCCTTCTCGGCACGCAGCCCTCATTAATCAGGGCCATGAGGAGCTTTCGGAAAGTGGGCCAGTAGAACTTCTCGTATTGCTTTTGGGACATAAAATTGTCAGCACCCTTATGCAAAGGTATGAATACCATCGGGCATCCAGCCATGTCGGCTGCAGCTACTGCCGACTCAATGGACTGGGGTGTTACTACCTCTAGAGCTTCCAGAAGCTTGTCCGGCTGCCGATACATGTCCATAGCTATGCCACGGGTCCCTCTGAACATATCAGCAAAGGTATCAAAGGGTGCCAGCGCCATGCCGCCCGCAGCTGATGGGCAGCCTGCTTCCTTAGCTAGCTGGCTGCATTCACTGACAACAGCCTGCCACTTCGCTAACTCCTGACTAGCCTCTCTCATAGCCTGAAAAACTGGCTGGAAGTCCGGATTAGCACAAAGTGACAGCAACTGGAACGGTAGGCCGAGTGCGGAATTAAAGCGAGTCATACTGCTAAGAGGCGCTAAAGTTCCCCAGGTGCGGGGTAAAAAGTACCTGAGTGAGAAATCGAAGGGATCTTTGATAAAGGCATCATATTCGTCCGCCTTCATATACTCGTCCTCGACAAACTGGTGCATCGATATATCCGAAGGTAGACCGTGTCCCGGCCACTGGTAAAGTTTGTAGTCAAGGATCTCATATACCCTGCCCGAAAAGATAAGGCCAGGGCTATCATATAAATCCATATCAAAATCACGGATAAACTTCAGCCACGCCTTCTTCAGGGCACCGTAATCATACATGAGCGTCCGAAGCGTCGTCCCGGAATAGTGCGCTGGGAAAGAACCGGCGGGTATCTGGACAGGCACGCGGTCTGGTTTCTCCATTTTGATGGCTTTGATGAACCTGGATAGCCGTTCCTTGTATAGCTTTTCCGCCTGGGGGGTGGAGAATTTTACATCCGGTGAAAGCCACTGCTTAAACCGCTCCTCCCGTTTTTCCTGCCAGGATAGCCCGTCCCATTTCTTTGCCAAATTCAATTGTCACCTATCCATTTTTTAGCCAAGAAAACCGCCGCCATGGCATCCTTGCCGTAGGCATCAGCCTTGGCGTATTTCCTGACCTCATCGTCCATCTGCCCGCCGCCAATCATTATCTTCATTTTACCCCTGATGCCCGCCGCCTCCAGCGCTTCAACCGTATCCTTCATAGCGTCAAAGGCGAGGGTCAAAAAGCCGCTTAAGCCCAGTACCGGGGCTGAGGTCTCCTTCATCTTCTCGACAAATTTCTTGACGGGCACGTCAACGCCCAGGTTATAGACCTCAAAGCCGTTAACGCTGAGCATAAAGTCGACGATGTTCAGGCCGATATCGTGAATGTCACCGGCCACAGTGCCGATAACGACCTTACTCAGGTGCTTGGTGTCGCCTGATTGGACAAGGTGGGGTTTAACCAGTTCGGTTATTTGTTTGAGCAGCTCGCCGGAATAGACAAGCTCGGGAATGAAGTATTGCCCCCCGGCGAACCGTTTGCCGACTACTTCCATGGCTTTGCGGCTGTCTTCCAGGATTGTCAGCGCCTCGTCGCCGGCTTCAAGCCTTTTTTTAGTTAGCTTGATGACCTCCTCTTCTTCCAAGTCGGCTAGCAGAGAAATAAAGTCTTTAGGCATACGTTTATCCCCTTTGTTTATTAAATGATAGGCCTGAGCCGGAATTAGGAAGGTGCAAGCACGCCGAGTATACTAGTGCCCGAAAAAAAAGTCAATACTTATCCTTTTTAGTCTTTAACATCCAGTCCCCACATCTCAAACAGTTCCTTGTAGAAGGGGGGCTGGGGGAAATCGGGCATCATTTGCCGGTTAAGATGGCTATAGCCCAGCTTTATCTCTTCAAAGAACCTTAACCCCGTCACCAGCTCTTCCAGTTTAGCCGCGGGCACGGAAAGAATAATCTCGCCTTCGCCCGCCATCGCCCGCTCGTACTCACCGGGGTCGGGCAGGGTAATGCGGTAATCGCCGTTCTTGATGACGGGCACGACGGAATAGACGCAGGAATCGATGGGGTCAAACTCGGATTGCACCAGCTTGCCCTCTTTATACTTAATCGCCAGCAGCAGGCTGCGAAGTTGGGCGGTATTGGAATAGATGAGCACCATGTCCGGCTTAAAGCTGGTGGTTTTCAGGGGCGCGGTGAGAATGCCGATGTATTTCCCGTATTCGAAGCGGGGGAAACTCTTAGCAATCTTCTTAGCCGCTTTCATGTTCTCCACAATGTAGAATATAGGGGAAGTAGTCTTTTCATCGAAGGGCTCCACCAGCCCGTAGCCGATTAGAGGCGCCCAGCACCAGTTATCCTCTTTGAGCATGGCTATCGTCTCCCCTTTGCGGCGAGTCAGGGCAAAGGCCTGGCACTGGGCGAGGTGATGACCGCGGTCCCTCTTGGGTCTGATAGCTTCTTTGGGGATATCGGCTTCTTTTCCCAGCATCTTCACCGCTATCGGCGCTGTCCTCAGCAGTAGCAGCTTCTCCAACTCCTCCCCATAGCTGTTGAACTCGGCTATCGTCGTCATGCCTGCCTCCGTCTCATTGTTCGGCTATTATGAAGAAAAGAGCGCTATTTTGCAATATCTAAACATCGATGACTGCTCTAACCGGGTTCTCAACCTTGAAATTGTGATATGATAACAGCTAAGATATTTCCCTACGAGTGCTATAAGACGCGTAGTTGCGATAATAAACAGGAGGTGTTTAGATGGCGAGGAAAGCAGTAATTGTTGGCGGGGGCGTGACTAAATTCGGCGTAAGAGAAGCAACCATATTTGACCTCTTCCAGGAGGCAGCCAAAGCCTGCTCTGATGATATCCCGGCACTGAAACCCTCGGATGTTGATGGGCTCATCGTTTGCACCACGATGGCGGGGAGACATTCCTCGGCCCTTAACACTGCCCCCCTGGTAGCCCACCGGTTGGGAATAAAACCAACATCAATCTGCATTCGGCTGGATACTCTCTGCGCCGGCTCTAATTCCGGAATCATTGTGGCCAAGGGACTGGTGGAAAGCGGCATCGCCGAGGTGATTATGGTAACCGGAGCCGAGAAGGTTTATATGCCCCAGAGATGGGAAACAAACTACACGCAACTGGCGACCAATGACCATGACTGGGACTCCGCCATGGGGTTAGGCGTACCCCCACCGTTCTTTGCGATGATTGCCAAAATGCATATGAAACGCTACGGGACAACCAAAGAGCAAATGGCTCATGTCTCCGTAGCCAATTATAATTATGGTTCGACCAACCCCAAAGCACACTTCCACCCGAAAACGCTCACTATGGAAGAGGCATTGAGTGCCCGGCTAATCGCTGCCCCCTTCGGTCTTTATGACTGTTGTCCCCTATCCGATGGTGGCTCTGCGGTTATCATTAGCTCAGCAGAGAGAGCCAGGGAGCTTTCTGATCGGCCATTGGTCTATATTCGCGGCACCGGGCAGCATGCTACCCATAGCATGTCGGCCGGTTGGCCCGGTGAAACCCTCGCCGAGTGGCCTCATTTAAAGCGAGCGGCTGAGGTGGCCTACAAAAATGCCCGAGTTAGTCCCAGGGATATAGATGTGGCCCAGACACATGATTGCTTCACTATATCCGAGATTATAGAGGTTGAGGAGCTCGGTTTCTGCAAGAAGGGAGAGGGCGGCGCTTACGTCGCCTCAGGTGCTATTAATATTGATGGTGAACGCCCCACCAATACTGACGGTGGCCTGCTCAGCCACGGGCATCCCTTTGGTGCCTCCGGTGCCCGCCAGTCACTTGAGCTGTGCAAGCAACTTCAGGGAAGGGCGATAAATCAGGTTAAGGGGGCTAAGATTGCCCTGACGCATAATCTAAGCGGTACCTGCGCCCAGCACACTGTGGTAATCTACGGGACGGAGCCGGTTAAATAAACTATATAATAATGTAGTTAAGGAGAAAAAGATGGCAGATTTGCAAACGGCAAAAATAGTCGGGACTCCAGCCCTGGAAGGCACTTACATCGCGGAAATGGATATTTGGCCACTGGAATGCCCGGAATTTAACCGGAACTACCAGTTTTACGATAATCTCAGAGAAGGCAGGTTTACCACCACCCGATGTAAAAAGTGCGGGCATACCGCCTTCCCACCAGGTGTCATCTGCCCCAGGTGCTGGTCCGAAGAACTGGAGTGGGTAGACCTGCCCCAGAGGGCTAAAGTGGTCACCTTCACCGAGACTCAGGCTGGTGCTCCTCTCGGTTTTCCTCTGCCGTTAATCATGGCCTGGCTTAACTTTGGCAAGGATAGCCCGATAAAGCACCTGCTGGGTCGCATCATAAACTGCGCCGAAGGCGAGTTAAAAGATGACGATGAAGTCAGGCTTGTGGTCTTTGAGGTTCCGTCACACCCTATAGAGGTTAAACGGGAAACCAAGGTATGCGACCGGGTGTTTTATGCCTTTGAGCGTGTGAAATAAGCGGCTTGTAGGAGGCATTAATGAAAGCAGAGGAGCAATACTGGAACCCAATCTTGGAAACATTGCCGCGAGAGAAGCTGCAGCAGTTGCAGCTCAAAAAATTTCAGAGCATATTCCGGTGGGCTTACGAACACTCTAAGTTCTATCATAAGATATATAGCGAAGCCGGCATAGAACCTGGCGATATCAAGACCTTTGATGATATTAAAAGGGTGCCCAAGATAGAAAAGGCAATGATGAGAGGCATTCAGGGCAAAGACCCGTACCCCTATGGCGATATACTTAGTGTGCCCTTAGAGCAGGTAACAGAATACCGCCAGACCAGCGGCACCACGGGGCAGCCGGTATATCAGGCTGATACCTGGCAGGACTGGGAGGGAGGCGTTGAAGCCTATTGCTATGCCTTATACGCCCAGGGATATCGTGATAGCGACCGCATATTCTTACCCTTTGGCTACAACATATTTATCGCCTTCTGGGCATATCATTATGCCGGGGAGAAGCTGGGCTGTGAGGTAATCCCCGGCGGTGTCTTAAATACCGAGGCGCGAATATTAAAGATGCAGGAGCTGAGAGCCACGGCGATGGGAGCCACGCCAACCTACGTGCTCGGTATGGCCGAGACCGCCAGGAAAATGGGCATAAACCCGCCCAAGGATTTATTTATCCGAAAAATCACCGTGGCCGGAGAGCCGGGAGGCAGTGTTCCGGCAACCAGGAAAAGAATGGAGGATGCCTGGGGAGCCAAGGTCTACGACCAGGCCGGCAGCACCGAAATAGGTCACTGGGGCTGGGAATGCCAGTATCAATGTGGGCTGCATGTCAATGAGGCTTTCCATCTTGTTGAGATAGAAGACGTTGATACCGGTGAAGTTATTACCGAGCCCGGCAGGAAGGGCAAGATGGTGGTCACTACCTTTCACCGTATGGCTCAGCCATGCATCAGGTTCGATTCTAAGGATGTAGTTGAGTGGAGCCCGATAGATAAATGCGAATGTGGCCGAACCTTCCGCCTTCTTCGGGGTGGTGTTACGGGGCGGGCGGATGATATTACCAAGGTGAAGGGGGTACTCCTGGCGCCGGCCTCCATTGAGGAGGTGGTCAGAAGCATCCGCGAGCTGGGCGACGAGTATGAGGTGGTTGTAACTAAGAAGGGTGATATAGACGATATTACATTAAAAGTGGAGTTAGTCCCCGGGCAAGAGGGCAATGTTGACGCTATCAGGGCTAGGCTGGTTGACCAGCTCCGGCTAAAGACCAATTTAGGCTATAACCTGGAGTTTCACCCGTCGGGCGCTTTACCTAGGTATGATGCTAAGGCGAAAAGGTTTAAAGACCTAAGGCATAAGGAGTAGCAAAGTGGTTAAAGAATATAAAATAGAGGATATGGCGAAAAAGATCCAGCTACTAAAACAGACCGCCACCGAGCTGAAGCGTATCTCCGGGGGGATTCAAGCGGTTGACAGGAATGTTGACCGCATCCAGGCCAATATCAAGATGCTGGAAATAAACATCAGCGACCTGGTGGGTATTTAATCGTTCTCCAAAAGTGAAGCCAGTTCCAGCAGGCGCTGGGTTTCCGGAATCTGTTTTGGGGATAGGTTGAAACGGACTACTCGCTCTTTGGCTGATGTGCCGGAGAGGTGAAACCTCAGTTGTGACTGGAAGAAGCGGCGCGCTATCTCAACAGAGGCAATCTCACTATAGGGGACAGCGAGGTTCCTGGAATTATTGCTGAGTAACTCATCTGGAGTCATACTCTGCAGGCTAAGGCGTTTTCCTTGTACGGTTCTTCCCCGCTTGAGTTTTTCTCTACCTGATGACCAGAAGCTACCCAAAAGCCAAGACTGCCAAACAGAGGTTAACTGAGGTCTATCTGCCGGGTGCTGGATGATAACCGCTATTATCCTTTCTGTAGTGAAAAAAAGGTCATAGATTATATCGAAGGTGTGGCCGCTGACGCCGACCAGGGAGCCGATAATTTTCTCCGTGGTATGGTTACCTCCAGAATGACATGGGTTTCTTTGTTACTGTGGAGCGGGAGACGGGACTCGAACCCGCGACAACCTGCTTGGAAGGCAGGGACTCTGCCAACTGAGTTACTCCCGCAGAATCGTATATATTTTAGCCCCAAATTGCCTGCCTGTCAAAAGGGGCTGCTTCGTCAAAGTCTTTACAAGTCACACGTGGTGGGGTAATATTCCTCTGAGAGCTGCGGGACAACCGTCAAGGTGATTTGCGCTGGAGGTAGATGTGAAAGCGGTGATAATGCCCGGTTTTTCCGAATTGATAATCATAGTTAATCCTACCCGGGAGGTAACTCGGGAGGGAATGCTCTCCATTGTTATGCCCTGGCTTTATGCACCCTGGCCACACGCTAGGGAGAAAGGCATTGTTGAAACGGAAATAGATGGCGACACGTTAAGGGCGCTGCTTGTCGAACTATCAGCTCAATATAAGGCGGTAAATGTTGATTTTCAGCCAGTTAACCCCACAACTAATGACCTGGATTTCGATTACGATGTCCTGGTTAATAGCAAGAAATATGAAGCTTTAGCCCATGGTCTTGATACCAAGCTAAAAGCTGACGATGAAGTGAAGCTTAAGATACTTTGGCGCTGGGACGGTTAAGATGCTGGACCAAAGCGAACTTATCAGATACAATCGGCAGCTGATAATCCCGGATTTTGGCGAAGAGGGACAAGGAAAACTAAAAGACTCACGCATCTTAATTATCGGCATGGGTGGGCTGGGCTGTGTTTCAGCAACTTATCTAACTGCGGCTGGTGTCGGCCACATTACTATCGTTGATTTCGACACTGTGGAACTACCTGATTTGAATCGGCAGATTCTCTACTGGGAAGAGGATGTCGGGAAGAAAAAGGTAGACGTAGCCAAGAGAAAATTATCCCGGTTGAATTCCAAGGTGGAAATTACCCCTATCTTCGCCGAGATAACGGAGGAGAACGTCCTTAGCGTTATCGATGGGGCTCAGCTAGTAGTCGATGGACTGGATAATTCTGCCACACGGCTGGTGGTAAACTCGGCTTGTGTTAAGCAGAAGATAGTCTACATTTACGGCGGTGTTTCCCGCCTGAGGGGCATGATTACCACCATTATCCCCGGACAAACGCCCTGCCTGGCCTGTTTTCGTCCCGAGGGTGCCGGTGGGCTTGGGGTCCTCGGAGTGGCTCCAGCAATTATAGCCAGCCTGCAAACCTTGGAGGCGATTAAACTGCTTACCGGCCAAAGCCCGGCACTAGCCGGGAAATTACTACTTTTCAATGGTGATGATATAAAGTTCCGGGTTTATGACATCAAGAAAAACGAGAATTGCCCCGCTTGCTCACCAGCGGCGCTAAAGTCATAGAAAAGCAGGATTGCCGGTAAGGCTATTTCTTCTTTCTCCCCTTCTTTTCCTCTTTTTTGGCTTTTAGCGCCCAGAAGACCTTCTCCGGCTGGGTGGGGAGGTCCTTAATCCACACCCCGGTAGCATTATAAATGGCGTTAACTATCGCTGGTGGCGCCGAACAGCAACTCCCCTCGCTGGCCTCCTTAGCCCCAAATGGGCCGTAGGGGTCATTGGTTAGTACATGTATTACCTGTGTCATGGGCGCTTCGTAAGCGCGGGGGCGCTTGTAGTCAATAAGGTTGGCGTTGAGGGTCTGCCCGCTATCCATCTTAAATTCCTCATATATGGCGGCGGCAATCCCCTGGTGATATGCCCCACCCTGGACCTGGCTCTCTACCGCCTGAGTATTTAGCGGGAAACCACAGTCATGGGCGATAACGCTATTGTCGGTACACTTCACCACGCCTGTTTCCGTATCTACCTCTACTTCATTTGCCTCGGCAGTGAAGCTATAGTTGGTCCCGATGTCGCCCACCCCCTTACTGAAGTCGGCCAGGCCTAATAGTGAGATTCCCTGGGTTGAATAGCCACGGCCGATGATGACCTTACCTGGTGTATCATAGCAGGCGGTCCTCACCAACCTCTCCCAAGACATATTCCTAGTGGGATTTGACTTAACGAAGACCTGCTTATTCTTAATCTCAACATCTTCCGGTTTTACGCCAAACTGCTGTGCGGCAACCTCAAGGAGCTGCTGTTTGACATCCAGGGCGGCATTTCTGGCTGCCTGACCGGCGAGCACAGTGACCCGGCTACCATAGCTACCGGGGTCGACGGGGGTAAAGGCGGTATCCACTCGCTTTAAGTCTATGTCCTCTAGCCCGATACCGAGCACCTCGGCGGCAATAGCACACATTATGGTGTCTGACCCCTGCCCGACATCGGTGGCGCCGGTCAGATAATTGACACTTCCGTCCTCGCATACCCTTATGATTGCGGCACAAGCATTATGTGCACTCAGCTTCGTCCCGCTGTTATATGTTGCTGCGGCAAAGCCCATGCCGTAGGCCTTACTACCCTCTACCTTTTTCTTTCCCTTTCTCGCCTTCCAGTTTACCGCCTCGGCAACCTTCTCAATGCATTCCTGCACACCGCAGGTGGCCACATGTACATCGTTAACTGCTGTATAAACCTTACCCGGCTCGGGGTTTTCGATAGCATTCTTCATCCTGATTTCCACCGGGTCCAGGCCAAGCTCTTCGGCGATCATGTCCAGCTGGACGTCGGCAGCAAAGCGGCTGTGGTACAGTCCGTGTCCCCTCATCGCTGCCGAACTCGGGTTATTGGTAAAGTAGTTGTAGCAGTCATATTTGTAATTTGGCAACTTATAGGGTAGTGTCGTCAGACACCCAGTAAGCATCATCGTGAGCGGGCTCATCCTGGTATAGGCACCGCCGTCAGCAACCGCCTTGAGGTAGGTAGCCTTTAGTATGCCGTCCTTGGTGACCCCCGTCTTTACGGTGAGCCACATTGGATGGCGCCGCAGGTCGGTAGTGAGGACATCATACTGGCTGGTTACAATCTTCACCGGCCGGCCGGTCTTCTTGGCCAGCATGACTGCTGAATAATCGGCTGGCGTCATATCATTCTTGGTGCCACCAAAGTCGGAGCCGATAATGGGTGTTATTATCCGTACATTGCTGAGCGGCAGATTAAAGCACCGGGATAGAAGGCGGTATGGGAAATATGGACTTCCCTTTGCCCCTATATAGACGACGTGATTGGAGTCAGGCCAGTATGATACCACCGCCGGTGGCTCCAGGTAGCCTTTGGCCATGCGTGGGGTCTGGAAGGTATCCTCCCGGACGAGGTAAGACTCAGCGAAGGCTTTGTCCACATCACCAAAGTTCCAGTGATACTCGACACAGATATTCCCCGGGCGGTTCTCATGAACCAAGGGGGCTCCCGGTTTCATTGCCTCAAGGACATCAAAAACGCCGGGGAGTGGTTCATACTCGACCTCAATGAGGTCGCAGGCCTCATTAGCTGTATCCTCATCGACGGCAGCTACGGCCGCTACCCCTTCATATAGATAACGCACCTTTTCTACTGCTAGGGGCTCTTCATCGCGGGTTGGGCCGCTCCAGCCCCATTTGAAACCGCCAAAGTCTTTGCCGGTAGTCACCGCTTTTACGCCGGGCAGTCTCTCTGCCTTGCTGGTGTCAATATTTAATATTCTGGCGTGGGGATAGGGGCTTCTTTTTATCTGCCCCCATAGCATATCGGCAAATTCATAATCAGCGGCATACTTTGCCTCCCCGGTAACCTTAGCCCTGGCATCCACCCGGGGTATCGCTTTGCCGAGAATGGAAAAATTGCCAAAGACCTCAGATTTCGTCTCTGCCATTTTCTCTATTTACCTCCTCGCATCTCTTTAGCGGCGATTTCTATGGCTTCAATATATTTAACATAGCCTTCGTCAGCACACAGATTGCCCTGTATTGCCTCTCTTATCTCATCTCGGGTTGGGTTGGGGTTCTCCGCCAGTAGTGCCTTCGCCGACATTACCATTCCCGGCGTACAGAATCCACACTCTATGGCACCATGGTCAATCATTGCCTGCTGAATGGGGTGGAGCTTGTCACTATCAGACACCCCCTCGATGGTGGTAACCTTGCGGCCATTAGCCTGAAGCGCCAGTACCGAGCAGGACCTGACTGCCTTGCCATCAATATTAACGGTACAGGCACCACAGGCACTATCAAGGCAACCCACCTTGGTGCCCGTCAGCTTAAGCTCATTCCTCAGTAGCTCAACGAGCAAGGTCATTGCTTTTACCTTCAGCTCGTACGGCTTCCCATTGATGGTTAAACTTAATTCCTTCAGTTCACCCTTCACAATTCTAACCTCCTAAGAAGTCAGGCGGCTCTGGCCCTTTCCAGGGCTTTGGCCGCCGCCCGTCTCACAAAGACCTTCACCATTTCCCGCCGGTATTCCGCCGAACCATGGACATCAGCCGGGGGGTCAGCCTCCGCTGAGGCTAGCTCTCCGGCTTCGGCAAGCAGGGCATCATTAAGCACCTTACCAATGAGTTTCTTCTCTGCTTTTCCGGCTCTTAACGGGACAGAAGCAGCATTGCTAAGAACAATTCGAGCGTCCTCGCACTTACCCTTTGAGTCCAGGACGATTGATACCGCCGCCCCGATAATTCCCATGTCCCCTTTCATCACCATTAGTTTGTCATGCGCCGTGCCGGTATGAGGTGCTGGCTTCGGAATTTGAATCTCAGAAAGCATTTCACCGGGGTCGAGAGCCACCTCAAGATAGTCTTTAGAAAATTCTTGCATGTCGATGACTCTTTCTCCACCCAGGCTGGCTAGCTTCAACTTAGCCTTTAAGGCGATGAAGACCGGGGCCGGGTCGCCGGCCGGGTCCCCATGGCAGATGTTGCCACCAATCGTGCCCCAGTTCCGGGTCTGGATAGTGGCTATGTTGTTCTCCATCTCGCTGAGCACGGGGAAATACTTTTGAATCACCGGTGATTTCTCGATAGTTCGATGCGGAGTCAATGCCCCGATTCTCAGACCCTTGCCCTCTTCGTAGTTAATGTAGTCTAGAGCCGATATGCCTTTGATATCAATGAGATATTCGGGACTAAATAATCGTTGCTTCAAAACTACCAGCAACGATTGCCCGCCAGCGATTATTTTGGCTTCTTTATACTGGGAAAGTAAGGAGAGGGCCTCCTTGACTGTTTTGGGAGCAAAATACTCAAAATCGGCAATCATTTGACCTCCTCAAATCGTGGGTGGCTATATCATACAAAACCTTTGCTGTTTCTGTCAAAATTGCCGGACATAGAGCTTGCCCCTACAAAATCAGCATGGCGTCGCCGAAGCTATAGAAGCGATATTTCCTGGCTACAGCCTCCCTATAGGCGCGAGTAATGAAATCCTGGCCGGCGAAAGCCGCCACCAGCATCAGCAGCGTTGAACGGGGCAGGTGGAAATTGGTTATCAGGGCATCCACCAGGCGAAATTGGTAGCCGGGCAGGATAAAAAGGCTTACCCAGCCCTCGAACGGCTTGACATGGGACGACTGGCTGGCTTGAGCCGCCCCTTCGATGATTCTCACCGTGGTCGTGCCGACACAGATAATCCGCCGCCCCTCCCCCTTAGCCAGAGCCAGACGGCTGGCTACTTCTTTGGTGACTATGCCGTATTCCTTATGTATCGGGTGCTTCAGCGGCTCCTCTTCCCTGACCGGCCGGAAGGTGTCCAGCCCCACATGGAGGGTGACGTACAATAATTCAATCCCCTTTTGTTCTAGCTGCTCAAGCAATCGGGGGGTAAAGTGCAGCCCGGCCGTGGGCGCGGCGACACTACCCGGAGCCCGGGCGTAGACCGTCTGATAGCGCTCCTCATCCGCCAGCGGGGTGCGTATATAGGGCGGCAGCGGGATTTTGCCCAGTTTCGGCAGCTGCATTTCTTCGGGAAAGCGTATCACCTTTATCCCACCTTCCCCCTCCCCGGTTATCTCCGCCCAGACATTAGCGCCGGAATCACCTATCTCTAGCCTGGTGCCGATAGCCACCCGCTTGGCTGGCTTTATCAATGTCTCCCAGACGGCGTGATTCAGCTGGCGCAAAAGTAAGAGCTCAATCTTGCCCCCGCTATCAGCCTTCCTGCCCTTGAGCCGAGCGGGAATAACACGGCTATCGTTGAAGACCAGAACATCCCCGGCCTTCAGATAGTCAACTAAATCAGAAAAGCGGCGGTGCTCCATCGAGCCGCCAGTGCGCTCCAGAACCATAAGCCGCGACTGGTCTCTGGGCTCTAAAGGAGTCTGGGCGATGAGCTCAGGGGGAAGGTGATAATCAAAATCGCTGGTTTTCATATCCTTAAAGCTCCGGAAAGAAGTATATCAGTGCTGTAGATAAGAAGGCAATTCAAGTGAACATACGCTTGAAGCTACCTCCTCCCTATGATAAAATGGCTAACGGCTTTAATTTTCAGGGGTAAGGATGAAGCAAGAATCGGAATGGGAACCCAAGCTGCTCGGTTTTCTCTGCCGCTGGTGCAGCTACGCCGGCGCCGATTTAGCCGGCACCAGCCGCAAGAAATACCCGGCCAACATAAGGATAATAAAGGTCCCCTGTTCGGGGAGGGTTGATTCCCTCTTTATCCTCAAGGCGTTGCGCCTGGGCTTTGACGGGGTGCTGGTTTCCGGCTGCCACCCCGGTGATTGCCACTATCAGACGGGTAACTACCGTGCCCGCCGCCGCATCGCCATCACCAAAAGGTTTCTGGAATATCTCGGCGTCGAGCCCCAGAGACTGCAAGCCAGCTGGGTTTCCGCCTCGGAAGGGGGCAAATTCAGCGAGGTAGTGACCGATGTGACCCAGGGGCTGAAGGAAGTCGGCCCCAACCAGCTGTTTGAAAGAAAGAAAAATGGAGCAAAAGCTAAGGCAGGAAGCAAAGGCACTGCTTGAGCAGGGCAAGGTTGACTGGATTATCGGCTTTGCGCCGGGGAGCCTGAAGTTCACCACCACCCCCCTCATAACCCAGGACAAAGACGATGCCGAGCAGTTGGTAATCAACCCCTTTATCACCAATAACCTGGCTAATTTCCTCACCGAGATAAAGGGGCGAGTGGGCATCGTGGCTAAGGGCTGCGAGAGCCGTTCCATCGTCAGCCTGATACAGGATAACAAGGTTGCCAGAGAGAACTTGGTAATTCTGGCTGTCCCCTGCCCGGGAATTATCGACCTGGCCAAGATAGAACGGCTGGTGGGCAAAGATAGAGACGAGCTGGATGATATAACTCGTGATGGAGACAGGGTAAGCGTAAAGGTTGACGGTAAGAAAAAGGAGTTTCCCATCGCCCAAGTCCTGTTTGACCACTGCCTTGCCTGCGAACTACCCACCCCTCAGGAATACGACATTATTCTCGGCGAGCCACGACTCCCGGCGCCCGAACTGAAAGTGAGCGGGCAAAGCATAGCCAGCTTGAAAGAAATGACGCCAGCCGAGCGGTGGGCGTCATGGGAAAATGAACTCAGCCGCTGTATCCGCTGCTATGCCTGCCGCAACGTCTGTCCCGCCTGCTTCTGCCAGCGCTGCTTCGTCGAGGAGACCGAGCCGCAATGGACGCTGCCCATGCCCCACTGGCAGGATAACCTCATCTTCCAGATAATACGCAACATACACGTGGCGGGTAGGTGTACCGACTGCGGCGAGTGCGAGCGCGTCTGCCCGGTGAATATACCGTTACGCAGCCTGACCCGTGAGATGTACGACATAGTCGGTGAGCTCTTCCAGTTCAAGTCGGGAATGGATAAAGACGCCCTGCCCTTAATGGTCCACTACGAACAGGAAGAGGCTGAAGATTTCTTCAGGTAGAGATGAATAAAAAAGTAAGTAAAAAGGATATCGCCCAGCTGCTCAAGACGTGGAGCCAGCAGTTCAACGTACTGGCTCCGTCAAGAGATAGCGGCGTGGCGGCTATGGCGGAGTGGGACGGTAAAGATACCAGCTTTCTGGACTGGTACCGAAATACGGTTGTCCCCCCCAAAGCCAGCTTTCTCCCCCCCATGGAGGCGATGTTCCGCTTCCGCAAAGACGAAGAGGGCTACCAGATAGAGCCACCGGCCAAAAACGGACAAAAGCAATTGCTTTTCGGCATTCGCCCCTGTGACGCCAGAGCTATGGCGATTCTGGATATGACCTTTGAGGATGCCTATAAAGACCCCTACTATCTGGAAAAGAGAAAGAAGGCAGTGCTGGTCGGGTTGGGCTGCACCAACCCCTGCGAAAGCTGTTTTTGCACCTCCATGGGCACCAGCCCCACCGACCCCACCAATGTCGACCTGATGCTTATTGATATCGGCGACCACTTCTTTATCGAAGAGGTCACCGCCAAGGGCAAGGAGCTCATCGCTAAGACCAGCGGCTTGAAAGAAGCTACCAAGAACGATGAGGCTGAAGCCGAAAAAGCTAGAGAGACAGCCTATAATAAGGTTAGCCGAAAACTGGATACCGAGGGCATTAAGGATAACCTGCTCGAAAGCTTTGACGATGAGGACTTCTGGGAAAAAGTCGCGGCCAAATGTATAAGCTGCGGTATCTGCACCCTGCTCTGCCCTACCTGTTACTGCTTCGACATCAACGACGAGCTGGTCAAAGGAGAAGGGACAAGGTTCCGCAGCTGGGATAGCTGCGGCTTCTCCCTCTACACCAAGATGCCCATGGAGAACCCGAGGCAAGAGAAGTGGCGGCGGGTCAGGCAGAAGGTATGCCACAAATACGAATTTTACCCCATGGCCTTTGATGTCATCGCCTGTACGGGATGCGGCCGGTGCATCCGCCTCTGCCCGGTGAACTGGGATATTACCCAGGTGATAGAGAGCGTACCCGCCAGGGTCAAAGGAGCCAAATGACGGTCAGCGATATCAGCCAGCGCCCGAAGTTCTTCGCCCAGGATAATGTCTACCTGCCCCATATCGTGGTTATCGAAAAGATAATCGAAGAGACGCCAGGCGTGAGGACTTTTCACTTTAACTTCAAGGACAAGAAGCTAGCCCAGGAATTCCGCTTCGAGTCGGGACAGTTCGCCCAGTACTCCGTATTCGGCGTCGGCGAAGCCCCCTTCTGCATTTCCTCCAGCCCCACCCGTCCCGACCACCTGGAATTCGCTGCCCAGCGGGTAGGCAGGCTAACCAACGCCCTGCACCGGCTCGGCGTCGGCGCTGAGCTTGGCTTCAGGGGACCCTACGGCAATAGCTTCCCCCTCGATTTCCTGAAGGGTAAAAACCTGGTCTTTGTCGGCGGGGGTATCGGCCTAGCACCGCTGCGGTCCTTAATATGGAATGTCATAGACAACCGTAATAAATATAATAAGGTAGATATCGTCTACGGCGCCCGCACTCCCATCGACCTTTGCTTCCAGTACGACCTTGAAGCTTGGGACAAGGACAAGACGGTAAACATAGTCACCACCGTGGATAGAGGCGACGACGCCTGGAAAGGCAAAGTAGGCTTAGTCCCTAAAGTATTAGAGGAGGCAGCGCCTTCAGCGAAAGACTCGGTGGCTATCGTCTGCGGGCCGCCGATTATGATAAGGTTTACCTTCCCCGTGCTGGAAAAGCTGGGCTTTAAGCCGGCGCAGATGCTCACCACGCTGGAGAAGCGGATGAAGTGCGGCATCGGCAAGTGCGGCCGCTGCAATATCGGCAATATCTATGTCTGCCGCGATGGGCCTGTTTTCAGCTACGAGCAGATAAAGGATTTTGTTTCCAGCGAGTATTAAACCAGCGCCCCTTCCATCTCGGCCACGATTTGCTCGTTGGTGAAGTGCTGAAGGCTCACGGCATGGCTGAAGCAGGCGGCGACACAGGCGCCGCAGGCTTTGCACAGAGCCTCGTTGACCCGACAGACCCCCTTCTCCTCATCGAAGCCAATGGCGCTATAGGGGCAGACCAGTTTACAGACCTGGCAGCCGGAGCAGATTCTCTCATCAATCACCGCCGTGGCGGCTTCAACCTCCACCCTACCCCGGCTGATTATAGCCAAGGCTTCCGCCGCCGCCGCTGACGCCTGAGCCACGGTATCGGGTATATCCTTGGGGCCCTGGCAGCAGCCGGCCAGGAAGATACCGTCGGTCATAGTCGAGACCGGCTCCAGCTTGGGGTGCTTCTCCAGGAAAAAGCCGTCGCCGCTGCAACTGATATTGAACAGGCGGTTGATGACCTCGGCATCGGGCTGCGGCTCAAGGGCACAGCTGAGAATCACCATATCTACCGGCAAGCGCCGCTGCCGCCCAACCAGGGTATCCTCAAACTGAACGATGAGCTTGCCTTCTTCATCAGGAGTCTCGGCGACGTTGGTTATCTCCCCCGGACGACCGCGGATAAAGACCGTCCCTTCTTTGAGAACGCGATTATAGAACTCCTCATAGCCCTTGCCGAAGCTCCGTATATCAATATAGAACTCGTAGACCTCGGCATCGGTATGCTCCTTTATCAGATGGGCGAACTTCAAGGAGTGCATGCAGCAGACCCGCGAGCAGTACTCGTGGTATTTCTCGTCGCGGCTGCCCACGCAGTGAATAATGGCAATGCTCTTCGGCTCCGAGCCGTCTTTGAGCACGATATTGCCCTCGGTGGGGCCAGCCGAGTTGACCAGGCGCTCAAACTCAAGGCTGGTGATAACATTATCCAGTCTGCCGTAGCCGTAGGCATAGATGGGGGTGGGGTCAAACAGGCTAAAGCCGGTAGCCAGGATTATGGAGCCGACCTTAACCTCGATTATTTCGTCTTCCTGCTCAAAATCTATAGCCTTGGCCTCGCAGAATTTTTCGCAGGCACGGCACTTACCACTTAAGAAATAGGCGCAGTGCTCCCGGTCAATGACCGGAATATTGGGCACTGCCTGGGGGAAGGGGGTATAGATAGCCTTTCTTTTGCCCAGCCCGGCTTCGAACTCGCTATCCACCTTCCAGGGGCACTTGGTCTGGCAAACGCCGCAGCCGGTGCAAAGCTCCTCGTTAATGTAGCGCGCCTTTTTTCTGATTTTAACCTTGAAGTTGCCGATATAGCCGGAGACCTCTTCCACTTCACTGTAGGTCAGCAGCTCAATGTAGGCATGAGAGCCCACCTGCGTCATCTTGGGGGTCAGAATGCACGCCGAGCAGTCCAGGGTGGGGAAGGTCTTATCCAGCTGCGCCATATGCCCCCCAATACTGGGGTCTCTTTCCACCAGATAGACCTTGTGCCCGGAATCGGCAATTTTAAGCGCCGCCTGGATGCCAGCAATACCCCCACCCACCACCAGGGTATTGGGGTTGACCGGGACTTCTTTCGTCTCCAAAGGCTGGTGATAAAATACCCGCCTCACCGCGGCGCTGACCAGCGCCTTGGCTTTCTCGGTAGCCGCCTCTTTATCCTCGGTTACCCAGGAAGCCTGCTCACGGATATTAGCCATCTCGAAGAGATAGGGGTTTAGCCCTGCTTCCTGGCAGGCACGGCGGAAGGTCGGCTCGTGCATGGTCGGCGAGCAGGAAGCCACCACCACCCGATTAAGCCCTAATTCCTTGATGTCCTTCTTGATAAGCTCCTGGCCGGGGTCGGAGCACATGAACTTGTAGTCGCGGGCGACCACTACCCCTTCCAAGCCCTGGGCGAAGCGGGTGACTTCAGTAGTATCAACTGTGCCCGCGATATTGCTGCCGCAGTGGCAGATATAGACGCCGATTTTAGGTTCCACACTAACCTCCGTTACAGCTAAATACTATCATAAACCCCTTTGCCCTAACAAGGCTGGATTTTTTACTTCATCTTTCTTAGGGTAGGAGGAAAGATGTGGGAAACCCCCCTTTACCAAAGGGGAAAACGGGATGGGGAGAGAAGTATACAGAGGTGACACCTATGTAGGGTGGGTTCTGGGTGGGAAGAAAAACCTGGGTGGGGTGAAGCCGGTAATTTGTCCCCACCACCCCCACCGTGCTAAACTTCAGGATTAGAAAGGAAACCTTGTATGAAAATACTGGTCACCAACGACGACGGCATATTCGCCGACGGGCTGAAGGCGCTGGTCGGGGAACTAAAAAACATCGCCGATGTCATCGTGGTCGCCCCCGATAGAGAGCTGCACGGCATGGGTGCTTCCGTCAGCCTGCACGAGCCGATTAGGGTAAGGGAGATGGCGCCGTTGGTAGAGGGGGTAGAGAGCTATGCCGTCGAGGGCACGCCCGCCGACTGTGTTATCCTGGCTCTAAGCAAACTGGCTAAAGACAGGATAGAGATGGTCGTTTCCGGGGTGAACCGGGGGTTAAACCTGGGTGATGATGTTATTATTTCGGGGACGGTGGGGGCGGCTCTCCAGGGCTTCGTGCATGGTCTTCCCTCTATTGCCGTCTCAACCCCTCTGAGTGATAACCCCCGTTTTGACGATGCGGCTAAATTCGCCGCCCTGGTTGTCAGAAAGTTCGAGTCCGGGGACATAATAACCAATGCCTGCCTTAATGTGAACCTGCCCAACCTGCCGCGCGAAAAAATCAGGGGGGTAAAGCTCACTTACCCGGCAAACCGCAATCACACCGATACTATCGAGGAGAGATACGAGGGCAAACGCCAATACTACTGGTTCGTCCGCCAGTGGGTAAATAAGCCCACCGATGAGAAAACAGATACCTGGGCGATAGAGAAGGGCAACATATCAATCTCAACGCTGTTTCCCACCCCGGCCAACAGGAGCCACAAATCTATCACCGACAACCTCTGTTCCGAGCTATTTGCCGAGTTTAGGCAGCTATAAGGTTTCAGGTCCGACCAAAGTCCTTTTTCAGCTGCCCGTAGCTGAGGTGAATCATGGTCGGGCGTCCGTGGGGGCAGGTGTGGGGGGTGGCTGCCTGCTCCAGTTGCCTTACCAGTTCCCGCATCTCGCTATCGGTTAATGCCTGCCCGGCTCTAACCGCGCTGTGGCAAGCCATAGTGATGATGACTGTCTCCGCCCAGTTGCTCTTATCTCCTTCGGATAGGGAATCCAGCAATTCCCGCAACATTCCCGCCCAGTCCCTGTCATGGACTATAGCCGGCACGGCTCTGACCAGGAAGGTCTTGCCGCCAAAAGGCTCGATGGCAAAGCCGAACTCAGCCAGCTCTTGATAATGCGACCAGAGCTCTGCTTCCTGGCGGGGGCTGACCTCCAGTGGCATCGGCTCCAGCAGCCCCTGGACTTCTATTTCCCGCTGCGCTCTCTGGCGTTCAATCCTTTCGAAAAGGACGCGTTCGTGGGCGGCGTGCTGGTCGATAAGATAGAGCCCGTCGGGGCCCTCGGCGATGATATAGCTGTTGTCGAGTTGGCCCAGCACCCGCAGTACTGGCAGTGCGGCGGCGGAGGTGAGGGGAGGAAAAGATAAATCAGCGCCAGCCCCGACATAGGTGGGCGATGCCGACTCCCTTACCACCGAGGAGAATACGGGCTTGTTAGCCGCCTCGACATGGGGCACTGGTGTTTGCCCGGCTAAAGCCTGGCGGACCGTCCGATAAACGGCGCTGAAAACGGCGCGCTCGTTAGCGAATTTTACCTCGCTCTTGGTGGGATGGATATTAACATCTACATCCTGGGCTGGCAGCAAGATATCGATGACCGCCACCGGGTGCCGTCCCACCATCAGAAGCCCGTGATAAGCTTCTTCCACCGCTCGAGCCAGCATGCGGCTGTTTACCCAGCGGCGGTTGATAAAGAAGCTGAGGTAACCCCACCCCGAACGGCTAACCCTGGGCAAGCCGACCATGCCCGTTACGCGAGGGATAGTCGCCTCACCCTTAAGCTCTATCATGTTGCCGGCTATTTCGGCACCATAGACCTCGGCTACGCTGTCCAGAAGCTTACCGCTGCCCGGTGTCCTCAAAGCCACCCTGCCATCAAGGGACAGGGAAAATTTAACCTCGGGGAAGGCAAGAGCATACTGGCTGACCACGTTGGCGATATGGCTGTTTTCCGTAGCTATAGACTTGAGAAATTTCAGTCTGGCGGGTATCTTGCGGAAAAGGTTGAGCACGGTAACCGTCGTCCCCTGAGAGCGCCCCTTAGTACTGCGGCTGGCGATGGCACCGTCCTCTAAGCCGAGATGGGTAGCTACCTTTTCTCCATCTGCGCAGGTAGTCATATCCACCTGGGCTACGGCGGTAATGCTGGACAGCGCCTCACCCCGAAAACCGAGGCTTGAGATAGACTCCAGGTCATCCAGGTCGCCTATCTTACTGGTGGCGTAGCGCTCGAAGGCTAGTTCTACTTCTTCAGAAGGAATCCCAGCCCCGTTATCGGTCACCTTGATGAGACTCACCCCACCGCCCCCAACCTCAACCGAAATCTGGGTTGCGCCAGCGTCCAGCGAATTCTCCACCAGCTCCTTGACCACCGAGGCCGGCCTCTCCACCACTTCGCCAGCGGCAATACGGGCGACTACCTGTGGGGCTAAAGCCTTTATCGGCATTGCTATTCTTTCTTTTCCAGACGGGCAAAGCTGAGGAGCAATTTCTTGACTCCTACCCCGCTGGTGAAAGCCACCACCGCCTCTTTATCGTCCTTCACCGAACGGCAGTTGACCACCACGCCATCGCCGAACTGGGCATGGTGGACATGGTCACCGGGTTTGAGCTCGGGGACATCGGAGCTGGGGGTGTTGGGAGCCGGGGTTCTAGTGCGGGAAGAATATAAGGGTGGCATTACCCGTCCTTCTTCACCCTGCCACAAGCCGCCGCTAGCTATCAGGCGCTTGGGTATATCGTCCAGGAAGCGTGACGGCGTGCTCGGCGTGCTCGAGCCCATTAGGTTGCGGCGGAAGGCATGCACCAGATAGAGCCTCTTCTTGGCTCTGGTTATGCCCACGTAACAGAGCCGCCGTTCCTCCTCCATCTGTCCCGCGTCGGCAAAGGACTTGAAGTGGGGCAGTATGCCCTCCTCGACGCCGACGATAAAGACCACGGGGAACTCCAGCCCCTTCGCCTGGTGCAAAGTGACCAGGGTAGCAGCATCCACCGTCTCGTCGAGCCCGTCCACATCGGATACCAGGGTTACTCCCTCAAGAAAAGTGGCCAAGCCTTCGGATGAAGGCAAATGCCGATGTTCAGCGGCGACGGTGCGCAGCTCCAGGACATTCTCCCAGCGCTCCTCGCCATCCTTGCCGCCCTGTAGATAGTGCTCGTAGCCCGATTTTTGCGTAACCAGGTCGAATAAGTCAACCAGGTCCAGCTCACGGCTGCGGGCGATGAACTCCTCCATCAGGCCACGAAAGCCGACCAGCGCCTTAACTATGCGAGAGCCAAACGGGGGTGTCTCTTCCCCATTATCCTTTTGTTCTGTGACCAGCCTCAGCGCCTCGTACTGAGAGATGCCCAAAGACCTGGCCCAGCTGGAAAGCTGGCTCAGGCTGCGTTCGCCGATGCCCCGCCCCGGAATATTGATGATACGGAGCAGGCTGACGCTGTCACTGGGGTTCTGGATAACCCTCAGGTAGGAGATAATGTCTTTAACCTCACGCCGCTCGTAAAAGCGGGTTCCAGCCACCAGTTTATAGGACGTCCCATAACGAATAAAGGCTTCCTCGAGGGCTCTTGACTGGGCATTGGTACGGTACATCACGGCGCATTCGCCCAGCTTAGCCCTGCCCTCTCTCACCAGCTTTTCCACCTCGCTGACGACAAACTGGGCTTCTTCCTGTTCGGTATAGGTCTCGACCACGTTGGTCAGCTCGCCCTCTTCATTATCAGTCCATAACTCCTTGGGCTTGCGCAATTGATTGGTCGAGATTACATGGGAAGCCGTTTCCAGGATGCACTTGGTGGAGCGATAGTTCTGTTCCAAAATCACCAGCTTCGCCTTGGGAAAATCCTTTTCAAAGCTGAGGATATTGCGCAGGTCGGCAAACCTCCAGGAGTAGATTGACTGGTCGGGGTCGCCGACGACGCAGATATTATGACGGCTGCCGCCCAGCTTTTTTATCAGCTCGTACTGGACCAGATTGGTATCCTGAAACTCATCCACCATGACATGCAGATAGCGGGAATGATATTTTGCCAGTGTCTCTTCGCTGTTTCGGAAGAGCTCGACTGCTTTCATGAGCAGGTCGTCGAAGTCCAACGCGTTACTCTCGGCCAAAAGCTGCTGGTAGCGTTCGTACACCCGCCCCGCCACCTCCTCAAAATAGCTGGTGGTATGCTTGGCATATTCCTGCGGGGTCAGGGTGCGGCTCTTGGCGGCGGAAATGACGGAAGATAGCGCCCGAGGGGCATACTGCTTGGGGTCAAGTCCTATTTCCTGGAGAGTCCGCTTGAGCAGGCTGATCTGGTCGTCGTCATCGTAGATGACGAACCTGGAGTCAACACCAATAGCCTGGCCGTCGCGGCGCAGGATGCGGGCGCAGAGGGCGTGAAAGGTGCCGATGGTAAGGTTGCCCAGGGCAGCGCCGATAAGCCGATTAAGCCTCTCTTCCATCTCCCGGGCGGCTTTATTGGTAAAAGTAACCGCCATAATGCGGTGGGGGCTGACGCCGCAGGTTTTAATCAGGTAGGCTACTCGATGGGCGATGACCCTGGTTTTGCCACTGCCCGGACCGGCTAGGATAAGTACCGGCCCTTCAATGGTTTCTACGGCTTCTTTCTGCGCCGGATTAAGTCCGTCCAGAATATCCATCTACCCTATTATAACATTGGCAGGGCATGGGTTGAAAGGCGAAACCCTATTGACAAAAAACCGCAAGGTCTGTAGAGTATATGCGGGTATGCGCATACCCACTTAAAAGCCTGACAAAGGAGGAGTTATGCAGGATTTAATTAAGACGATGAAGGCTCTCTCCGACGAGACCAGGCTCAGAATTTTAAATGTTCTCTTGGAAAGAGAATGCTGTGTCTGTGAGGTAATGCAAGCCCTGGATATATCCCAGTCGCGGGCTTCGCGCAACCTCGGCATACTTGAGGACGCTGGTTTCTTGACGGCAAAGAGAGACGGAGTGTGGACAGTTTATTCCGTAGACTGGCAGGCAGCCAACCGCTACGCCACCTCCCTGGCCAAGCTGCTTAAGGGCTCCCCTATCAGTAATGGGGTATCGGCTCAGGACAAGGAAAGGCTCAAGCACGCGGTGCGTGTCGGCCCCGCAGGACTAAGGAAATAAATAGTGGAATTATTTGTTGAGCTTCTAAAGGGTGGTTGGGCTACCATCCAAGACTATCTACTAGCTCATCTGCCCTTTGTAGTGCCTGCCTTCTTTCTCGCTGGCGCACTATATGCGCTTTTCCCGAAAGAGAAAATCATTCGCTACCTCGGGCCAAACTCACCGAAGTATATTTCTTATCCTATGTCGGTTTTGGCTGGGCTTTGCCTGGCTGTCTGTTCCTGTACTATTCTGCCGCTGTTTGCTGGCATACGGAAAAGCGGGGCTGGTCTAGGCCCAGCCATCGCTTTTCTCTACACTGCTCCGGCCACCAATATACTGGCAATTATCTATACCTCAAGCTTAATTGGCGGGGATGTCGCTCTTGCTCGCATCATCCTGTCCATAACCTTTGCTATCATTATCGGTATCACCATGTCCGCTCTGTTCCCAGATAAGGCATCAGAAACTGCCTCAGGCGGCGCTTCCGCAGAAGCCTTTGCCACTATTGGCAACGTGAAGACATCCGGATGGCTCTGGGGCTTCTTCGCTATCCTCCTTGCCGTCCTGCTGTGGGGGGCTTCACCTGTGCTAAAGCTACCGGTGAAATTGCCTGGTCTGGTAGTTCTCATCGCGGCACTGATTTTCATTGCTAGAAGAGCCTTGAACAGAGACAGCTTCATGAGTTGGATGCGTGAGACATGGTTCTTTGTCCGCACTATTCTCCCACTGTTGCTGGTCGGCGTCTTTGCCGCCGGGATGTTGAGAGTGATTATTCCGGCTGAGTTTGTCGCGCAGTACTTTGGCGGCACCACCCTGGGCGCAACACTGGGGGCAGTCCTCTTCGGCGTAGTCGCCTACTTCCCCACTCTGGTAGAAGTACCGATGGCGCGACTCTTCCTTGATTTAGGTGTAGGCATGGGCCCCCTGATCGCTTACTTGCTTGCCGACCCTGTCATTTCCCTGCCCAGCATTCTGGTCATCAGGCGGTTTATTGGCAACAAGAGGCTCTTCTGGTACATAGGTATCATTATCGTCTGCTGCACTGCGGCCGGACTGATATACGGCGCTATTGCCGGTTAATATTATTTGGACTAAAAAATAATAATCAAGGAGGTATTACAATAATGATTATCGAAGTTTGCGGCCCGGGTTGCCCTAGGTGCCACGCCACCAAGGAGAATGTCCGCAAGGCACTCAAGGAGATGGAGCTGGAAGAAGGCAAAGAGGTAGCACTGACGGAAATCAAAGACCCCAATACTATGGCTGCCAGGGGTGTTTTCATGACACCGGCAGTGCTTATTGATGGCGTCAAGCTATGCGAAGGCAAAATTCCCAGCCCTCAGGAGATAAAGGGGTGGATTGAGGAGAGAAGATAACATATTAAGCAGGTAGAAGAAGGAGGATTATATGAATATACGGACTAAAGTTAAGGTATTGAGCTCGTTTTTGCTTATCATCCTGGTAGCCGGTATGCTCTGCGCTTGCGGAAGTCCAGCTCCTGAAGCGCCTCCAAACCCGGACACATCCCCCGACTCGGTTGACACGGACGCACCGCCCACTCCAGTCATCACGGTGGAAGTTGTCTTTTTTCACCGGGCACAGCGTTGCTCTAACTGCATCTGGGCTGAAGACATGACCCGCTATACACTGGAAACCTACTTCGCTGACGAGCTAGCCAGCGGCGAGATAACCTTTACCGAGTTTAATTTGCAGGCTGAGGAAAATGCTGCCATGGTCGAGAAGTATGGTGTTTCCTTCTGGTCTTTATTTATCAATACCAGAATAGACGGCACTGAACACATCGAAGCGGTAACGGAAATCTATACTATCTTGGGCGATGAGGAAGCGTTTATCGGGATAGTGAAGAGCAAAATCGAGCAAAGCCTCAGCGGGGAGGGGTGATGGATTTAGCTGGCTTTCTAAATCAGCTATCTGAAAGCCTTAATATCCCGGTGCTCTCAGCACTTTTTCTGGGGCTAATAACGGCCATTAGTCCCTGTCCCATGGCGACTAATATTGCCGCTATAGCCTATGTCAGCCGCCGAGCGACAGAGCGCAGGTACGCTATCATAACCGGAGCCCTCTATACACTGGGGCGGATGGTTTCCTATTCCATCATTGGTATCCTGATAATTGTGATTGGGCTAGAAATCCCTGGGGTCGCTACGTTTCTCCAAGACTGGGGTGAGAGAATACTGGGGCCACTGCTGATTGCGGTAGGACTGATAATGCTAATCATCGACCGTTTTTCTTTCAGTCTGGGAGCTGAGAAGCTAGCTTCACTGGGAGGAAAGGTTGCCAATCGGGGTATGCTGGGCGGCTTCCTGTTAGGGGTAATCTTTGCCCTTGCCTTCTGCCCTTATAGCGCTGTCATATTCTTTGGAGTATTGATACCCTTAGCCCTTGAATCTACCGGCGGTGTAACATTCCCTGCGATTTTTGCCATCGGCACCGGGCTACCCGTTCTAGTATTTGGCATTCTTATATCGGCTGGAATAGCCAAGGTCTCCACCTGGCTCAATGCCGTCACCCGCGTTGAGAAAGTCCTCCGCATAGTAGTCTCTATCATTTTTATCGGGGTGGGAATATACTATGTAGTGCTCTGGATACAGGGTTGAATCAGTTCTCAGAAGCCAAGGAAGCGGTATATAATGCTCGAAATCAAAAAGACAGCTATCAGTCTGGATGAAAAGGAATTGCTAGAGCTGGAACGAATCATTACTGACGGCGATGGAAAAGAGGCGCTTAGCTTCCTGAGGAAGGCAGTCTATAATACAATAACTCGCTCTCAGCAGGGAAAGCTGAAATCACATCTGGATGCAGGCGATAACCCGGTAGAGAGATTCATTAAGGAAGTATAGTTATGAGTGAACCGAAAGGCGTAGTCGGCAGGCTTTCCACACTGGACCGCTTCCTCACCCTCTGGATTTTCCTGGCCATGGGGCTGGGGGTGGGGTTGGGCTATTTCGTCCCCAAAGTCGCCGAATTTATCACCCTCTTCCAGGTCGGGACCACCTCCATACCCATAGCTATCGGGCTCATCCTGATGATGTACCCGCCCCTGGCTAAGGTAAAATACGAGGAACTGGGGCGAGTATTCCGCAACTGGCGGGTGCTGGGAATATCGCTGATACAGAACTGGCTCATCGGTCCGGTGCTCATGTTCTTCCTCGCCATCCTCTTCCTTGGTTTCCTATGGCCATATCCTGAGTATATGGTGGGGCTGATTATGATAGGCTTGGCGCGCTGTATCGCCATGGTTATCGTCTGGAACGAGCTGGCTAAAGGGGACAGCGAGTATGCCGCTGGCCTGGTAGCCCTCAACTCCATCTTCCAGATAGTCTTCTACTCGGTTTACGCCTATATTTTCATCACCGTACTTCCGGGGTGGTTCGGGCTGGAGGGGGTAGCGGTTCACGTTACTATCGGGCAGATAGCCCAGAGCGTATTTATCTACCTTGGTATCCCCTTCTTCGGGGGCATGATTAGCCGCTTTTTCCTTATGCGGGCAAAAGGGCGCGAGTGGTATGAGCGGAAATTCATCCCCAGGATAAGCCCGATCACACTAGGCGCATTGCTGTTCACCATCGTGGTCATGTTTTCCCTCAGAGGTGAGACAATTGTTCGGTCGCCGCTGGATGTGGTTCTCATTGCCATTCCCCTGCTCATCTACTTCGTGGTCATGTTCATGGTGTCTTTCTACATGGGCAAGAGGATAGGGGCCGACTACCCTAAAACAACCGCCATCGCTTTCACCGCCGCCAGCAACAACTTCGAGCTGGCTATCGCCGTATCCGTGGCCGTCTTTGGCATCGGCTCAGGGGTGGCCTTCGCCGCCGTCATCGGGCCGCTGGTGGAAGTGCCGGTGCTCATCAGCCTGGTGAATGTGGCGCTATATTTCCGGCGGAAGTTCTTTTGAGAGAAACTGAAGGGGAACTAGCCAGCCAGCCCCAGCCCCTTATACAAAGCCTTGAAGTCGAACCGCTGCTTCATGATTTCAGCCAGCCTGGGCAGCTTTTTCTCCTGATTGAACTTGGCCATACCCAGAGCCCGCTCAACGCTGTCCATTACGGAAGCAGTATCTTCATCGGTGACAATAACGGGAATAGCTTTGCCCTCGGCGCTGTGGAGCACGGCATGAATGGGCGAGCCGTCGCCGCTGACCACCAGACATTTAGTTGAGGTCTCCAGAGCCGCCAGCTGCATATCCGGGCGCTCACCCTTGACCACCACCGCTTTATTATCTTTACGGCCGAAATAGTCGAGGCCGGAGTCCACGCCTAAAGCCCCCAGCATATAGTTCTCCACCAGCTCCGCCGACTTCCCGGTATCGTTTACTATCCTGCCTTCGATAAGCTCCGCCAGCTCCGCCACCGTCAAACTGAGCAGCGCCCTATCTTCGGGAATCACTCCCAGAACAGCCACCCCACCCAACCACCCGCGCACCGCTTCCATACGGCTCACCGGCACCTTGTTTATCACTACCCCGAGCAGGTGCTCGCCAAAACCCTTGTACTTATCGGAAAACCTTGTCTTGAACAAGTCCGGGGAGTAAGCCTCGACGACAATGACCTTAGCCCCCAGCGCCTCGGCTACCTCATAAGAGGATTCGACGGGCTGGCCGCCCGGCCTTTGCCGCCATACGCCTTCGACAATAACTATATCCTTATCCTTGGCGACCCTGGCATAAGCCTGCTTCACCTTGCTGGCCGGCTTCCCCTCCCCACCGATAACCGGGCAGAGGTCGTCAACAGGCTCCTTCAGGGACAAAATACGCTTGATAAAGGCGGTGTCGCTATCGGCAGCCTTTTCATCCCGGCTTTTAATATCAGCCACCAGCGGCTTGAAAAAGCCCACCTTTTTGCCTTTGCCCTTGAGATGCCTGCCCAGCCCGGCGCAAAGCATTGTCTTGCCCGCACCCGCCTGTGGAGAGGTTATGTACAAAGTAGCCAAGTCTCACCTCCACGTCATTATCTACATTATTATATAGTATCCCCCAGAGCCTTCGACCTATTATAACCGCTGGAGTTTCGTTGGTAAAGAAGGAAAAACGACAAAAAAAGACTCTGTTGAAAATCGGAGAACAATTCGGGCGCGGTTGGCTTTAGCTTTTTGTTTTTAGGATTATGTTAAGCGAGGGGGGATTTGGGGGGAGGGGGCATTTGTTTTGGTGTGGCCGTTATGGTAAGTGGGCACGGATTTGGGGTTGAGAGTCTTTTGTTTTGATTTGTTTTGAGTGGTCGGTTATGGTAAGTTGGGGTTTTTGTTCCTCTCCCCTTTTCAAAATCCCTCTCAATCTCCTTTTTATAAAGGGAGAAAGAAACAGGGTGGCGAAAATCCCCCTTAATCCCCCTTTTGCAAAGGGGGAACTGGATTCCCGCCTTCGCGGGAATGACAAGGCGAAACGCGGGAATGACAAAATGGGGAGCGGGCTACGAGAAGGGGCAAAGCGCTTGGGATTGACGCCCTGTGTTATAATTGGCACTAGCGAGAGTGCAGATATGCGCTTCTTAAAATTCGTCATTGGCGGTTTTTTAATTCTAGGCTCTATAATCCTCGCCCCTCTCATTATATTTGGTGCAATAGCTACTGATAGCCCAAGGAGTCTTATCCTTTGGGGAGCGATTGATTTCTTCGCTTTCCTCTGTGGACTATACCTCGTAATACATCACTAGGAATTACATTATGGATAAATTCGGGCAAATCATCATACTTATTTTCTCAGTGATAATGGTTGAGCAGCTAGATGAAAAGGCTCTTTTCCCTGTGATACTTCAAAATATTCCCTCCCCCTTTGATTGGCTACTCATTCTTGTCATATCTACCGCAGAGTTAGTCGGCTTAGTAGCAGAAGCAGCGGCTTTGTTTAAATGACTTTGCAATTGTCTCTGTTCCCTTTTTGCCTTTTTATACGCCAAGCGATAAAACGCACTCAGCACATTTGAGCCAATAGCAAATGCCACCAAAATCAACCTTGAACCCCACCCCAGATATGGAATGTTGCAATCCCTTGATGGAAGTGCTATAATATATAATTAAGTAAAAAGAATAAGAAACCTTTAAGCCGGTCCGGCGAGACTGGCAAGGGAAAAGTGGGAACACGGCGCAAGACCTCTTGCCAGTTTGGGTAAGAGGTTATTTTTATGCCTAAAAAAATCATAATGACCGGGGATGACATCAAGCGGACACTGGCCCGAATCGCCCACGAGATTATCGAGCGCAACAAGGTCATCGAAAACCTGATACTGGTGGGCATACACACCCGCGGCGTGCCACTGGCCAATCGGCTAGCCGCCAATATAGAAGATTTTTCCGGGGTGAAGATACCGGTGGGCACCCTGGACATCAGCCTCTACCGCGACGACCTTCCTTCTCTGGAACTGCAGCCCACGGTCAAGAGCACTGATATACCGGTCAGCGTTGACGGCAAATCCATAGTCCTGGTCGACGATGTCCTTTATACCGGGCGCAGCATCAGAGCCGCCATGGATGCCCTCACCGACCTGGGGCGGCCCCACCTGATTCAGCTCGCCGTGCTCATCGACCGCGGCCACCGCGAAATACCGATACGGGCCGACTATGTCGGCAAGAACATGCCCAGCTCCCGACACGAGGATATCCAGGTCAAATTACAGGAAAGCGACGGCACCGACGAAGTAGCCATCACCTCTATGCCCGCCGCTAAGGAGGGTTAGTGATGACGACGCAGCCAATAAAGACAGTGGCGCCCAAGCCAGCCCCGGTATGGCGGCACCACCATATTCTTGATGTTGACGACTTCAGCCGGGAAGAAATAGAGCTTGTATTTAATACTACCCAGGCGATGAAAGAGGTCTTATCGCGTCCCATAAAGCGGGTGCCGGCGCTACGGGGCAAGACGCTGATAACCCTGTTTTACGAACCCAGCACCCGCACCCGCCTATCCTTTGAGCTTGCCGCCAAAAACCTGGGCGCCGACGCCGCCAGCTTGAGCGCGCCCGCCAGCAGCGTAACCAAGGGGGAATCCCTGATTGATACCGTGAGCACGCTGCAAGCCCTGGGAGCGGATATAATAGTCATGCGCCACCCCCACTCAGGGGCACCTTATATCGCCGCCCAATACGTCAAGGCAAGCATTATCAACGCCGGAGACGGCTGGCACGCCCACCCCACCCAGGCACTCCTCGACCTCTACACCATTCAGGAGCATAAAGAAAGCCTAAAGGGGCTCAAGGCGGTTATCATCGGCGATATTCTGCACAGCCGTGTGGCTCGCTCCAACATCTGGGGGCTGACCACCATGGGAGCGGAGGTTACGCTATGCGGTCCCCCCACCCTGCTCCCTACCGAACTGGGAGAACAGAACCATCACCTTCCCCCAACCAATATCGAGCATGATATCGAGCGTGCCCTCGACGGCGCCGATGTGGTGATGACGCTGCGCCTGCAACTGGAAAGACAACAGAGCGGGCTGCTACCCAGCATTCGCGAGTATGTCCAACTATATCAGCTTACCGAAGCCAGGCTCAGCTTAGCCAGGCCCGATGCTTTAGTGCTTCACCCCGGGCCGGTCAATGAAGATATTGAGATTGCTTCAGCCGTGGCTCACGGCCCCCAATCGGTCATCAACGAGCAGGTAAGCAACGGGGTAGCCGTGCGCATGGCTTTGCTCTATATCCTAGCCGGGAGTCAGAAGCAATGAACCAGACTTTGCTTATTAAAGGTGGACGAATAATAGACCCCAGCCAGAAAATAGATGAAACCGGCAGTCTGCTGGTCGCCGAAGGCAAAATCGCCTGGCTGGGCAAGGGAGAAGCCACTCCACCTAAAACCGATTACGAAGTCCTGGACGCTCAGGGGCTGGTGGTCTGCCCCGGGTTAATCGACCTCCACTGCCACCTGCGGCAGCCCGGATACGAGGAGAAGGAGACCATCGCCAGCGGGACTAAAGCCGCCGCCCGGGGTGGCTTTACCACCATCTGCTGCATGCCCAACACCAACCCGCCCCTGGACAACCAGACGGCTATCGAATACATAAAGGCAAAGGCGGCGGCAGAGGCGGTAGTCAGAGTATTAGCCATCGGCTGCATCTCCAAGGGCAGAAAGGGCCAAGAACTGGCCGAAATGGGCGAGATGGCGGCGGCCGGGGCCGTCGCCTTCAGTGATGACGGCGAGCCGGTGCTGAGTTCACATATCATGCGCCAGGCGCTGGACTACAGCCGCGCCTTTGACCTGCCCGTTATCGACCACTGCGAGGACACCGCGCTCACCGAGGGCGGGCAGATGAACGAGGGTGTAGTATCCGCCAGGCTCGGCTTGCGCGGGATACCCAACGCCGCCGAGGATATCATCGTTGCCCGCGACCTGGCGCTGGCGCAACTGACCGGCGGGCGGCTGCACATCGCCCATGCCACCACCGAGGGGGCAGTTGAGCTCATCCGCCGCGCCAAAGAAAAAGGCGTCAGGGTTACCGCCGAGGTTACCCCCCACCACCTCACCCTCACCGAGGAGAGGGTCATCGGCTATAACACCAACGCCAAGGTAAACCCGCCGTTGCGGACGGAGCGGGATATTGAGGCCTTAATTCAAGGACTTAACGATAATACCATTGACATTATTGCCACCGACCACGCCCCCCACACCGAAGGCGATAAGCTCTGCGAATTCGCCCTTGCCCCCTTCGGCATCAGCGGCCTGGAGACGGCCCTGGGCAGCCTGATGGGGCTGGTGCATAAGAAACAACTGAGCCTGGCCACCCTCATCGCCAAGCTCACCCATGAACCGGCCAAGATTCTGGGCGCTAAACAGGGCAAGCTGGGTACGCTGGCTGTCGGCGCTCCCGCCGATGTCACTATCTTCGACCCCAACCTGGAGTGGGTGGTAGATACCAAAGACTTCGCCTCCAAGGGCAAGAATACCCCCCTGGTCGGCGAAAAGCTCAAGGGCAGGGTGATAGCCACTATCTATCAGGGGAAGGTGGTCTATAAGGATAAAACGATTAAGCTAAAGCAGAGATAAAAACGGGAGAATCGGAGGTCTGGATTCCCGGGTCAAGCCCGAGAATGACAGAAAGATAGGGATAGGGTTGATAAGATGAACAAACCGGCAATCCTGGTCCTAGCCGACGGCTCGGTCTATCAGGGCTATTCCTTCGGCGCCAAAGCTGACGCTTTCGGCGAGGTGGTTTTCAACACCAGCATGGTGGGCTACCAGGAGATGCTCACCGACCCATCCTATGCCGGGCAGATTGTCGTCCCCACCTACCCCCTCATCGGCAACTACGGCATAAACGAGCAGGACTTTGAATCGACCAAAATCCATGTCAGGGGTTTTGCCGTCCGCGAGGAGTGCTACCAGCCCAGCCATTACCTTAGCACTAAAACGCTGCATCAATACCTGGCTGAATACGGCATACCGGGGATAAGCGGCATCGATACCAGGGCGGTCACGCGCAAGCTGCGCTCGGTCGGGGTGATGATGGGCATAATAACCAGCGACAAGACCCCCCAGCAAGCCCTGGAAGAGCTAAAGAACTTGCCCGACTACGGCTCTATTGATTATGTCAAGCAGGTAACCACCCCCACCCCCTACCAATGGGAACCGAATGGCTCTACCCCGACCCACCATGTAGTCGTGCTGGACTGCGGCTTGAAATACAGCATCCTGCGCTTCATACGCCAGATGGGCTGTGCGGTTACCGCTGTCCCCTGCACCATGTCAGCCAACGAAATCTTGAAATTGAAGCCTGACGGCATTCTCCTCTCGCCGGGACCGGGCGACCCCGAACTACTGGACTATATCGTCGATACGGTTAAGCAGCTTATTGGCAAAAAGCCGATTATGGGCATCTGCCTGGGCAACCAGCTTATCGCCCGTGCCTTTGGGGCTAAGACCTTCAAGTTGAAGTTCGGGCATCGCGGGGCTAACCACCCCGTCCGTGACCTCGCCACCGGCAATGTCTACATCACCGCCCAAAATCACGGCTACGCCGTTGACCCGGATAGTCTAAAAGACGGGCTGGAGGTCACTCATCTTAACCTGAATGATGGCACGGTGGCGGGCTTGCGCCACAAGGAGCTTCCCATCTTCGCCATCCAGTACCACTCCGAAGCCTCCCCCGGCCCCTGGGATAGCACCTACCTGTTTAAGGAGTTTGTGGAGATGGTTAAGGGGGGGAAATACTAAATCCTAATATCTAAATACTAATATCTAAATCCTAAATGGGATTAAGGGGGTGAGGTAGATGAGTGATAATGCAACTACAGCTGAAATTACACCCTTTGTAACATGGTGGATACCAATAATATCCGCCTTTGTAGGTGCATCGATAGCACTGATCGGCAAAGAAATTTTTGAATGGTACAAACGCCCGAGACTAGTTATCGATTTCGAAAGAAGTAAAGATGAATACCCATTAATAGAAGATTACAATGACGAGAGTACAAAAGCAGCAGGCACTTCGTTCCGAATTAAATTCTTACGCCTTATTGCTCTTAATAAAGGAAAAACTACTGCCTATGATTGCGATGCAAAGATGGAATTGATAGAAACTAGAAGAAAAACTCACTACAGAAAATCACTTCATTGGTCAAAACGCGACCCGAGGATATATAAGTCACTAGACCAAATATATTCGCCAATAAACCTAAATCGCAATGATGAAGAACCTGTTGATGTTTTACAACTTCAATACAGCTCTACAACGACTGACCCACAACCAAGACCACATCTATACATAGAAACAGTGTCACCAGCAGTTTTGCAACTGCAAAGCAATATGGACTTTTTTATTAAAGTTACCATCTATGCACGCAATACAACCTCTAAGCCTTTCTATTTTAAAGTTAATTGGGATGGCACAATAGAAGGATTTAACAAGGCTTTTACAAAACTAAATAATATTCCTAAGGAGTACTTGTATTGAAACCATCTAAAGTCCTAATCATCGGCTCGGGACCAATCATCATCGGCCAGGCGGCGGAGTTCGACTACGCCGGCACGCAGGCGTGCAAGGCGATGCGGGAAGAAGGCGTGACCTCGGTGCTGGTGAACTCCAACCCAGCCACCATCATGACCGACGAGGGCATCGCCGACATCGTCTATATCGAGCCGCTGACGGTGGAGATGGTAGGGCGCATTATCTAAAAGGAGCGCCCCGATGGCTTATTGCCCACCCTCGGCGGGCAGACGGGCCTAAACCTGGCGGTAGACCTGGCCGACGCCGGCATACTGGAAAAATACAACGTCAAGAGCCTGGGCACCCCCATACAGACAATAAGAAACGCCGAAGACCGCGAGCTATTCAAGCAGCTAATGACCAGCATCGGCGAGCCGGTTCCCCTGAGCGCCACGGTCAACACCATGCGGCAAGCCCGAAAGGTAGCCAAAGAGATTGGCCTGCCCTTAATCATCCGCCCCGCCTATACCCTGGGGGGAACGGGGGGTGGAGTGGCCCATACCCCCAAGGAACTGGACAGGGCGGTAAGCAACGGGCTGGCGGCCAGCCCCATCAACCAGGTGCTGGTGGAGCAGTCGGTGGCGGGGTGGAAAGAGATAGAGTACGAGGTGATGCGGGATGCCGCCAATAACTGCATCACCGTCTGCAACATGGAAAACTTCGACCCGATGGGGGTGCATACCGGCGATAGCATAGTCGTTGCCCCCAGCCAGACCCTGACCAACAAAGAATACCAGATGCTGCGGACAGCCAGCCTAAAGATTATCCGCGCCCTGGGCGTCGAAGGCGGCTGCAACATACAGTTCGCCCTCGACCCCTATAGCGAAAACTACTACGTAATCGAAGTCAACCCCCGCGTCAGCCGCAGCTCGGCACTAGCCAGCAAAGCCACCGGCTACCCTATCGCCCGCGTGGCCGCCAAGATAGCCGTGGGCAAAAGGCTGGACGAAATCCCCAACCAGGTCACCGGCAAGACGATGGCTTCTTTCGAGCCGGCGCTGGACTATCTGGTGGTCAAGATTCCCCGCTGGCCCTTCGATAAATTCGCCTCCGGCGACCGGATTATCGGCACCCAGATGAAAGCCACCGGCGAGGTGATGGCTATTGATAGGTGCTTCGAAGCCGCCCTGCAGAAGGCGATACGCTCCCTGGAATTCGGCAAGAGGTCGCTGCTCTGGGAAGACCCGAAGTGGAAGCTGGGGGAAGATATTGCTAACTACCCCCTGGAGCCCAACGACCTCAGGCTGTGGGCACTGATGGCCGCCCTGAGGCGGGGGATAACCCCCCAGGCGCTATCCGAGCACACCAGGATTGACCTCTGGTTTACCAACAAGCTCCGGAATATCGTGGCTATGGAAAAAACGCTACTGTCCGAGACGCTGACACCAGAGCTTATGTGGCAGGCGAAACGGCTGGGCTTTGCCGACGAGCAGATTGGAACGCTGGCTGACCGACTCCCCGAGCAGGTAAGAGAGCTGCGCCACGGCTGGAATATCCGCCCCGCCTACAAGATGGTAGATACCTGCGCTGCCGAGTTCGACGCCGCCACCCCCTATTTCTACAGCACCTACGAGCAGGAGAACGAGGCTCTGCCCCTTGAGGGAAACAAGGCGGTGGTTATCGGCAGCGGGCCTATACGCATCGGTCAGGGGATTGAATTCGACTATTGCAGCGTCCATTCCGCCTGGGCACTCCAGGAATCCGGTTATAAAGCCATTATGGTAAACTCCAACCCGGAAACGGTGTCCACCGACTTCGACACCAGCGACCGCCTCTACTTCGAAGCCCTGGACGAAGAAAGCCTGCGCGACATTCTGGAAAACGAGGGGGGAAATGGAGAAGCGCCGCCGTCGATAGTCCAGTTCGGCGGCCAGACGGCGATAAACCTGGCCGAGCCCCTGTTTCGTAGCGGCATGCCCCTGCTCGGCTCCAGTGCCGAAGCCATCGACCTGGCTGAAGACAGGCGCCGCTTTGAGAACTTCCTTAATGAATTGGGCATACCCCAACCCCCCGGAGCGGGCGTAACCACGGCCGAGGAAGCCTTAAGCGTGGCTAAGCTCATCGGCTTTCCCGTGCTGGTCCGCCCCAGCTATGTCCTCGGCGGCAGGGCTATGGAGATAGTCCACAACTCAAGCGAGCTTAGCCGCTACATCAAACAGGCTATCGAGCTGGATACCAAGCACCCCGTCCTTATCGATAAATATATGGAAGGTAAAGAGGTGGAGGTTGACGCCGTCGGCGACGGAGAGGATATCCTCATTCCGGGGATAATGGAGCACATCGAACGGGCCGGAGTCCACAGCGGAGATTCAATGGCGCTCTATCCCGGGATAAACCTGACCGAAACAGAGGTGGAAACCCTCGTCGACTACGCTATAAGGATAGGGCTGGGGCTCAAAATCAAGGGCTTGATGAACATCCAGTTCGTCATTATGCGCGATAGCGATGGCCAGGGCTCATCGGTCTATGTGCTGGAGCTAAACCCCCGCGCCAGCCGCACCATCCCCTTTATCTCCAAGGTCACCGGCGTGCCCATGGTAAAGGTCGCCACCAAGGTCATGCTGGGCCAGACCCTCAAAGAGCAGGGCTACAAGACCGGCCTCTGGCCCAGGCAAAAGCTGGTGGCCATCAAAGCCCCCGTCTTCTCTATGTCCAAGCTCATCGGCGTCGACACCTACCTTGGGCCGGAGATGAAGTCCACCGGCGAGATAATGGGTATCGACTATAGCTATGACGCCGCCCTGGCCAAGGCGCTTCAAGCCGCTGGGCTAATACTCGCACCAGAAGGAGCCATACTCTTCAGTATCGCCGACAGGGATAAGCCGGAGGCGCTGCCCATAATCAAGGGCTTCGCCCAGATAGGCTACAAGCTCTATGCCACCGAAGGCACTGCCGCCATGATTAAAGCGGTGGGGCTGCCGGTAACGGCGATACGCAAAAAGTTGAGCGAGGGACACCCCAACGTTCTCGATATTATCAACGACAAGACGGTGAACGGCATCGTCAATACCATTACCGGGGGGCGCGTTCCGCTGAGGGATGGCTTCCGCATCCGCCGCGCCGCCACCGAGAAACGCATCCCCTGCTTTACCTCGCTCGATACCGCCCAGGCTGCCCTGAAGGTACTGCTCAGGGGGAGCCAGACTTACAGCGCCCAGCCGGTGTCCGACTACCGGAAAAAGGAGCCCGCTTGAGGCAAGTTGTCGCTACTGTAATATCTAATGAGCAACTCTGGGGAGAGCATCGGGTTCTTGGACACCTAAAATTTCTAGGTGCTTGGCTTATATGGCTGAAGTGCCCCGAAATAGCCTCAGAAGCAAAACCAGGGCAGTTTATTATGGTTAATTGTGGCGAAGAGTGCCTTTTACCTCGTCCCTTCAGTATCCATCAGGTAAGTGACGATGGCATTGCCCTTTTCTATGCCGTGTTGGTAAGCGGTAAGGGTACGAGTTGGTTATCCCGGCGTAAGAAAGGTGACACTATTAAACTACCCAGCCCCCACCCATTAGGTAATGGCTTTTCTATTGTCTCCAGCTCAAAAAACCTGTTGTTAGTAGCAGGAGGTAATGGTATCGCTCCCTTATACTTTCTAGCTCAGGATGCATTGAAGGGAAAAAGGTCGGTAACATTGCTTTATGGTACAGCGGACAATAAAAGGCGCTCTATTCCTCCGCACATCAAACTAGTGTCAGCTACCGAAGATGGCACCGTCGGTCATCGGGGCATGATAACCGACATCCTGCCCGACTATATCAATTGGGCAGACCAGGTCTTCGCCTGTGGGCCACTCCCAATGTATCAGGCTATGGCACACATGTCCGAGCTAAAAAACAAGCCCGTCCAGATTTCGTTGGAGGTGCGGATGGGCTGCGGGCTGGGTGTCTGCTACGGGTGCACGGTAAAGACCCGAAACGGACTGAGGCAGGTATGCCAAGACGGGCCGATATTCGAGCTGGACGACGTCTTGTGGGAAGAACTAGCCGACGGGGGTGTTTAAGATGGTAATCACCAAGAAAATAAGTCTGGAAAGCAAGGGGCACGGCGACATCATTGATATCACGCCCGAGGTGAAAAGGCAGCTGGCTGAGACGGAGATAAGCGAGGGAACGGTCACCCTGTTCGTCACCGGTTCCACGGCGGGAATTACCACCATCGAGTTCGAGCCGGGGCTGCTGGCTGACTTCAAGAGCATGTGGGAGCGAACTATCCACGCCGACATCCCCTATCAACACGACCGCGCCTGGGGCGACGGTAACGGGCATTCCCACGTTCGGGCTTCGCTGCTGGGAGCCTCGCTGGTAATTCCCTTTAGCCGTAAAAGCCTGGCGCTGGGCACCTGGCAGCAAATCGTGGTGGTGGACTTCGACAACAGGGCCCGGTCGAGGCAAAGCGTGGTGCAGGTGATGGGGGACTAGAGGGCTTTGACAGCGCCCAAGCCAGAGCCTATAATATTCCAGAGCTTATAATATTATGGTTTTTGTAGAGCCAAGCAGTTATAGAGAGGCAACCCTTAGATGGCAAATCAGATAGGCAAAAGATACTGCTGCACCAAGTGTGGCGCCGAGTTTATCGTTACCCGCGCCGGTGAAGGCACCATCCACTGCTGCGGTAAACCCATGGAGCTTAAGAAATAGATGGCCAGCCAGTTAGGTAAAAGGTATCGCTGCACCAAGTGCGGCACCGAAATACTATGCACCAAAGCCGGTGAAGGCACGCCCAGCTGCTGCGGCCAGGAGATGGAACTCCAGGAACCCCGCCTCGTCCCCTCCTCGGATTAGAACTACTTGCCCTGCAGCAGCGAAAAGAATTCAGCCCTGGTCTTGGTTCGGCTGCGAAAGCTCCCCCTGAGGGCTGAGGTAACGATAGCGCTCCCCGGTTTTTTAATGCCCCGCATTATCATGCAAAGGTGCTCCGCCTGGACAATGACCCCCACCCCATCGGGTTTCAGCCCGCTGACGATGGCATCGGCAATCTGGGTGGTCATTCTCTCCTGAATCTGAAGGCGTTTGGCGAAAATTTCCACCACCCGGGCCAGCTTGCTGGCACCAACAACACGCCCCGTCTCGTTAGGCACATAGCCCACGTGAACCACGCCGTAAAAGGGCAGGAGGTGGTGCTCGCACATGGAGTAGAAGGGAATGTCCCTGAGGATGACCATCTCGCGGTGCCCCTCTTCAAAGCCCACGGAAAGGTCTTCTTTGGGGTCCATACTAAGCCCCATGAAAAGCTCACTATACATCTCAGCTACCCGCCGGGGAGTGCCTTTCAGACCTTCCCTATCCGGGTTATCACCGATAGCCTTAATTATAGAGGCTATGGCTGTTTTAATCTCTTCCTGGTTAATCACTCCAGCCCTCCTTTACCCCTGCCTTTGTTTCAAGCGTTATATCAAATAAAGCCTAACGCCTTCTCCACGGTAGCCTGGTCGGCAGGAAGCTCTAAAAATGGCTCGGCGCCCTTGACCGCCGTTTCGGTATCCTTGAGCCCGGTGCCGGTGACGATACAGACGATACGGCTCCGGGAGAAGTCCCTGCCCTGCCGGCGGAGCTTAACCAGCCCGGCCAGTGATGCCGCCGAGGCTGGCTCGCCGAAGATACCGCCTCTGGTCGCCAGCATTTTCTGGGCGGCCAGAATCTCGTCGTCGCTGACCATATCGATAATACCGCCCGACTCGTCGCGGGCGGCCTCTGCCCTCTTCCAGCTGGCCGGATTGCCGATTCTTATCGCCGAAGCCACCGTCTCCGGCTTTTCCACGATATGCCCCCTCACGATGGGGGCGGCGCCTTCCGCCTGGAAGCCCATCATCTTTGGTTTAACTTTAGATTTGCCCGCCTGGTGATATTCCTTAAAGCCCTTCCAGTAAGCGGTGATGTTGCCGGCATTGCCCACGGGGATGAAGAGATAGTCGGGGGCTTCGCCCAAGACATCGATAATCTCGAAGGCGGCTGTCTTCTGCCCCTCGATGCGGTTGGGGTTGAGCGAGTTGACCAGGGTGACGGGGTGCTTCTCGGTGAGGGCGAGCACTATCTTCAAAGCCTGGTCGAAATTGCCGTCGATAGCCACGATTTTAGCCCGATAGACAATCGCCTGAGCCATCTTGCCCAGCGCAATCTTGCCTTTAGGGATGATGATTATAGACTCGACGCCGCAGCCCGCAGCATAAGCCGCCGCCGAGGCACTGGTGTTGCCCGTGGAGGCGCACATCAAAGCCTTACTGCCCTCTTCCAACGCCTTAGCCACCGCCACCACCATCCCCCTGTCCTTAAACGAACCGGTGGGGTTGCAACCCTCCAGCTTGAAGTAAAGCTCGCCTACCGCCAGCTCTTTCTCCAGTTGAGAGCACCTGACCAGCGGGGTGTCGCCCTCGCCCAGGGAGAAGAGGGGTGTTTTTTTAGTGATGGGGAGGAAGTCTTTGTATCTATAGAGAACTCCGGGTTTCATGATTTTTAAGCCTCCACCCTTATAAAATTGCCTATCTCCTAAACCGAAGCCATGCGCTCCAGCTCCTTGAGCGCCTGCTGCATTTCGGCTTCCTTAGCCGGGTGGGTCATAATGACAATCTCGGCCGTTTGCGCCTCATCGTCAACCGTCTTCTGGATTACCGAAGATATGCTGATACGGTGGTCGCCCAGGACCCTGGAAACCTGAGCCAGCACACCGGGCTGGTCGTCGACATTGAGCCTGAGGTAGTAGCAGGTGTTAAGCTCAGCCATAGGTCTTATTTTTTTATCCGGCTCCAGCCACCACCTTACCCGCGTGCCGCTGCCAGTAACGATATCGCGGGCGGCGGAGACGACGTCAGCCACCATAGCGCTGCTGGTAGGTAGAGCGCCCTCCCCTTCGCCATAGAAGAGCACCTTGCCCACCAAATCGCCCTCCACCAGAATGGCGTTATAGACGCCATCGACCTTAGCCAGCAGCGACTCTTCGGGGATAAAGACGGGGTGGACTCTAACCTCGATAAGGTTATCGCTCTGCTTGCCGATGGCCAGCAGCTTGATGGCGAAACCCAGCTCCCGGGCGTACTTGAAGTCGCAGCTATCCAGGCGGGAAATGCCTTCGCAGTGGACATCCTGGGGTCGCACCCGATGGTGAAAAGCCAGCGATGCCAGTATAGCCAGCTTATAGGTGGAATCTATGCCCTCGATATCGTTCTTGGGATTTGCCTCGGCGTAGCCCAGCTTCTGGGCGCTCTTGAGTGCCGAGGGGAAGTCAATGCCCTCTTTAGCCATGCGGGTGAGGATATAGTTGGTGGTGCCGTTGATGATGGCGTAGATGCCGCTTATATTGTTAGCCACCAAATCCTGCTGGAAGGGGGCGATGAGGGGAATGCCGCCGCCGACGCTGGCTTCGTAGTGCAAGCCGACGCCGTTTTCCTGAGCTAGGGCGAAAAGCTCCACGCCGTGCTTGGCGACAACCTCTTTATTAGAACTAACCACGTGTTTGCCCGCTTTGAGTGCCCGCTTTAGATAGTCCAGCGCCGGCTTTTCGCCGCCGATAGCCTCGATGACGATATCTATATCTTCGGCAAAAAACTCGTCGTCATCGGTGGTAAAGAGCTTCAATCCCAGTTCCTTGGCTAAAGGGCGGGATAAGTCCGCTTCCAGCACCTTTATTCTTTTAAGTACCAGCGGGCAGCCGACCTGGCGGGAGAGGACCTCCGCCCTTTCGGTCAGTACCCTAGCCACGCCGCCAGCCACCACCCCCAACCCCATTAAGCCGACACCGATGCTCTGTTTCTTCACTGCTTTAGCCTCCGGTAATATACGAAATTGCCCACTGCGTTTTCTCGTCATCCAGATAACTCACCACCTTGTTCTCTGGGTCTTCCATTAATCCTTCAACCCACTTATTCAAAGCATCATTCTTCAGCATATCCCTATTCTCATCGTCAATCTGCCGATTATCATCAGCTTCGATAACCTTAATCAGCCAATAGCCGCCATCGGTATTGGTTGCAACATCCCGTATCGGGGAGCTCAATGTCTCCAGCTCCACCTCGGGGTCGAAGACAAACTCGTCAAAGGCCGAAGTCATCGTACCGGGGGAGAGCGTCATTTTCCCCCCCTCGGCGCTGGAGGTGGGATGCAGGGAGAATTCGGTGGCCAGCTCAGCGAAATCCTCGCCCGCTTCCAGCCTAGCTCTAATGTCGTTAGCTTCCTGCTCGCTACCCAGCAGCATCATCATGACCTGAGCCTCGGTTGGCTCGGCGGTGTCATCCACGCTTATGACCTCAATCAACCAGTAGCCCACTGCCTTGGTCTTGGTCTCCTCGTATATTGGCTGGCTTAATACCCCAACTTCGCAGTTGAAGGCACTTTCCTCAAGTATGGGGCTCTCTATCATCAGCGGCAAGACATCCTGAGGCCGCCAGCCAAGGTCGCCTTCCGCCCCTTTAGTGACAGCATCCAGGGAAAGCTCGCCAGCCAGGGTGGTAAAGTCTTCACCCGCTTCAATCCTGGCTTTGACCTCGTTAGCCTGTGCCTCGCTCTCCAGGAACATAGCCATTATGTACCTCTGCTCGGCGTAGGTGGGCACCTGCTGCTCAAAATACTCATCTTGCAGTCTTTGCACTATCAGCTGTGTTCTAACCAGGTCCCTGTCGTCTTTACTCAAGGGGGGGTCAGAACTATTAAGTTGCTCATCAACCTCGCCATCGCTAACACTGATGCCCAATTCCATAGCCGCTTGCCGTATCAGCTCATTCTGCTCAACGGCCATTTCTGCACTCTCAGTCAAAAAGGACATTAGTTCTGCTGTCACGTTGATACCGTAGGAGGATTCGTATTGGAGTGCCATGTATTCGAGCATCGTTATATAGTCTTCCATATCGATCTTGGTATCGTTCACCTCAATTACAGTTTCATGCAGCGGTTTATAATCTTTAACGTACCAGCCTTTATAAACCCCGATGCCGATAACGCTTAAGACAGCCACGACAATCAGAATGGCTACACTTAAGATGATACGCTGCCGCCTTTTTTGCTGTTGCCAGCGGGAACGCTGGCGCCTGGTTAACTCGTGTCGCGGTTTTTCCGGTTTCTTTTTAGCCAAGTGTAAACCTCCGAATGCTTAATCCCTATAGTTATAACCTAAAAGCGTAATCTTTTCAATCAGGGTTTATTGTCGCCAGTGATGAATTGTGCTAATATGTTGCCGTAGGTCGGGGTGTAGCGCAGCCTGGTAGCGCACCTGAATGGGGTTCAGGTGGTCGTCGGTTCAAATCCGACCACCCCGACATCTTATTTTGACCGAGGGTTAATAGATTTCTTCCCCGAAGAGGATGTGGAAGTCCGATGTCATCGGCTGCCACTTCTTTAGAAAGTCCTGGAATTTTTGTGAGGGGGCATCCTTCTGGTAGAATTCTTCCAGGCTCTTTAAGTGCAGGATACCGACGTATTTAAAGGGAATCTCCCCCGTCGCCGCCCCCGTTATCTTGACCAGTTCGAACTTCTTGACCGACGACAGGCTCTCCAGCAGGGGCCCCTTTTCATTGGTAACGAATTTTTTGTATTCTTCGTCGGTTATGTTTTCCGCCAGGTTGTAGAGGATGATTTCTTTAGCCATTTCGGTCACTCCCTCCTCAAGGCATTTTCAGATACGGCCCTTCCCTTTATCGTAGAGCCCCCAGCGCTTGAACAACATCTGGTAGAACTCGGGCTGGGGAAAATCGTGGCGCATATACATATTGGCGCGGCCGTAGGCGAAATCCCCCTCTTCGAATTCCTTGACCCCCGCCACCATTTTTTCGAGCTTATCTTTGGGCACAGAGAGGACGACCTCGTCTTCCGCCGCCAGCGCCCGGTGGTAATCGCCGATATCGGGCAGGGTGACCATAAACTGGCCGCGGGACATTACAGGCACAATCTGATAACCGCAGGCCGGGGGGAAGAAGTGAGAGTCCACATGGGCTTCCTCGTTTTTGAAATGAGTCGGCAGCAGCATGCTCCGCAGCTGGGCGGGGTTGGAATAGATGAGCACGACGTCGGGCTCGAAATTAGTCGTCCTGAGGGGGGCGGAAACGATACCGATGTATTTGTCCCGCTCGAAAGTGGGGAAAGAGACGAACTGCTGCAGCTCGGGGTCGTCGGGTTTGTCCACCAGCCCGTAGGCGATAAGGGCGGCGAAGCACCAGTTGTCTTCCTTGAGCATAGCCACCGTTTCTTTCTGGCGGCGGGAAATAGCGAAAGCCTGGCACTGGGCGAGATGGATGCCCCGGTCTTTTTTGGGCCTGACGGCACCCTTGGGGATATCGCTTTCCTTTTCCAGCATCTTTACGGCCAGGGGAGAAGTCCTCAAGAGCAGTAATCGCTCAAGCTCCTGGCCGCAACGGTTGAAATCAGCTATTGTCGTCATATTTGACCCTCCGATGTGAAATACCAGTTACTCTTTAACATATTCCGAGGTTATTTTCAAGAGAGCTACCCCGCCCCTATTTAGCCCGTTGACCCCAGGCAACAGAGCCTGTATAATCGGCCCAGATAACCTCCCCAAAGATAACCCAGAGTCAACGGATGCAGATTAAGTTAAGCTTTCTCGGCGCAGCGCAAAATGTCACCGGGTCGCAGTACCTGCTCGAGACGGACAATACCAAGCTCCTGGTTGACTGCGGGCTTTACCAGGAAAGGGAGCTAAACGGGCGCAACTGGAGCCCCTTTTTTGTGCCTCCCCAATCTTTAGACGCGGTGCTCTTGACCCACGCCCACCTGGACCACTGCGGGCTGCTGCCCAGGCTAGCCCGGAAGGACTTTAATCAATCCATCTACTGCACCGCCGCCACCGCCGAAATCACCCGCATAATGCTTCTCGACGCGGGCAAGCTGCAGGAAGAAGACGCCGAATTTAAGAGCCGCCGCCACAAAAAGGAAGAAAGAAAGGGACCCTACCCGGAGATTCCGCTATACACCCAGGAAGACGCCGAAGCCGTTTTTCCGTTATTCTCGACGGTCAAATACGGCGAGCCTGTCCAGATTGGCGAGGGCGTTGAAGCCAGCTTCCATGATGCCGGCCATGTCCTGGGCTCGTCTATAATCAGGCTCAAGATAGAGCAAAACGGTGAACAGAGGACAATTCTTTTTTCGGGGGATATCGGGCGCTGGAACAAGCCGATGCTCCACGACCCTACCCTCTTCGACGAGGCGGACTATGTTGTGGTGGAGTCCACCTATGGCGACAGATTGCTCGAGCCCCTGGAAGATACGGCTAATGAGTTCGCCGAGATTATAAACGCCACCGCCGACAAGGGGGGAAATATAATTATACCCAGCTTCGCCCTGGAGCGCTCCCAGGAGATTATGTACTACCTGAACAAATTCCGGCTCGAAGGGCGCATTCCCCGCTTGCCCGTTTTCGTCGACAGCCCCATGGCGGTGAGCATTACCGAGGTCTTCGGCAATCACCCCGAGCTATTCGACGGCGAGATGAAGAAGCTTTTGAGACAGGAAAAATCGCCTTTCGATTTCCCCGAGCTGAAACTGGTAAGGACTACCGAGGAATCGAAGGAACTAAACCGCCTCACCGGCAGCAATATTATCATCGCCGGCTCGGGGATGTGCACCGGGGGCAGGATAAAGCACCACCTGGTGAACAATATCACCAAGGAGGAGAGCACCGTTCTCTTTGTCGGCTATCAAGCCTCGGGCACGCTGGGGAGGTATATCGTCGATGGCGCCAAGACCGTGCGCATTCTGGGGCAGTGCTACCCGGTTCGGGCGAGGATAGCGCAGGTTCACGGCTTCTCGGCGCACGCCGATAGGGACGAGCTTATCAAGTGGCTGTCCAGCCTGGCTAAGCCGCCGAGGCGCGTCTTTATAACTCACGGCGAGCTGGACGCCTCACAACACCTGGCCAGCTTGGTGAGAAACAGCTGCGGCTGGGAAACGCTGATACCGCACTACCGGCAACAGGTCTGGCTGGACTAAGGAGGTTCAGAGCTATGAACAGAGAGCAGTACCTGGAATATATCGACCACTTCAACCATAAAAGATACGACGCCGTGACCAGCTATTTCGCTCCCGATGTTAGCGTGGAGTACTTTAGCACCCCGGGGGACTCGACGCCAGCCCGCACCCTGCACGGGCGGCAGGGGTTCATCGATTCGTATAAGGCTTTGCACGAGTATGTGAGAGAGGCGCTGGAGCTAGGCGACTTTATGGTGAGCGAGGACCGGCTCTTCGCCGAGCTCTACACCGAATTCCACTGCTTCAAGGATTACCCTAATTTCCTGGGCAGGTCGCTAAAGAAGGGCGAAGTTGCCGTCATGACCAACTGGGTGCTCTACGACCTTGAGGGCGACAAGATGAAGCGCATTCGGATTGCCCATTTCCGGATGCACGACCCCAAGACAGCCAGGCTCTGAAAATCAGCAGTGATTGGGGTTATGGCCGGGGAGCTTTTTTAGCGAAGCCGAGGTTATTCACTATCTCGGTTATCGCCTGGCTCTGGTTCAGCGTATAGAAGTGAAAGTACTTGACGCCGTTCTGGCGCAGGTCTTCACACTGCTTGGTGGCAAACTCTATACCCAGCTTTAGGGCTTCTTGGGGGGAAGCCGCTTTTTCCATCGGGGCGACGATGGACCCGGGTAGTGTCGCGCCGCTCATCTGGCTGAACCTCTTTATCTTTTCGATATCGGTAATGGGCATGATGCCGGGAATAATGGGGATAGTGATACCTGCCTTGTCCGCCCGCTCCATAAAATTGTAGAAGAAACGGTTGTCGAAGAACATCTGGGTAATGGCGAAATCGGCGCCGGCATTAATCTTTTGCTTGGTATAGTACAGGTCCGTTTCCAGGTCGGGCGCCTCGGTATGCCCCTCGGGATAGACAGCCACCCCGATGGAGTAGCCACCCACCAGGACGACCAGCCTGACCAGGTCGATAGCGTAGCAGTAGCCGTCGGGGTGAGCCACGAACTCATCGGTGCCCTTAGGCGGGTCGCCCCTGAGGGCGAGGACGTTTTCGATGCCGTGCCTTTTGTAGTCCTTCAGAATATTATCGAGGTCTTGATGGCTCTGCTCGACACAGGTGAGGTGGGGCATCGGGGTCAGCGAGGTCTCCTCTTTTATGCGCAGTATCACCTTGCGGGTATTCCGGAGCGTGCCGCCGCCGGCGCCGTAGGTTACGGAGATAAAGGTGGGCCCGTAGCCTTTGAGAGTGGCGATAGTCTGGAATAACCGAGCTTCAGTCGCCGCGTCCTTGGGGGGAAAGAATTCAAAGGAGAGGCTGCTGCCGCGGGCTTTGATAATATCGCCTATTTTCATAGCTCTACCCCCCGTCGGTCTGAGGAAAAGCGACCTCGGTATACAAAAACTCCACCTTGCGCTTGTGCTCCAGCTCCTGGGCGGCTAACTGCTCGAGAAGCTTTTTTACCCCTCCCGTCGGATGCACCACCGCCAGCTTGGTGTAGAATTCGTGGGACGCTTTTTCCCGGTTTGCCGCCAGCAGGAATGTATCCTTGAGCGCCATATCGGGGGTTATTTCAGGCTGGTCGAGGTATTCGGCAATCTTATAGTCCAGGACGCTGTCTTTTTTCAATCCCCCCACCCCGATCTCGCCGCGCAGGTATTTTCGCAGCAGTTCCTCGTGACCCTTCTCTTCCCGGGATAGCTGGCTGAAGGCGTCTTTAGCCGCGGCGTCGGTCATCTTCTGGCTTAAGTCTCGATAGAGGTGCTGCGCTTCAATCTCTTTCTCTATCGCCTTTTCCAAAACACTCTGCACCGTCAGTCGAGTCGTCATTATCCTCCTCCGATAAGCCGAGCGGCTATTTCAACCGCCCCACCACCGCAGCCCAGTCTATATTCTGGAAAAAGGCGGCGATATAGTCCGCCCGTTTAAGCCCGTAATCGAGCATAAAGGCATGCTCAAAGACATCCATCACCAGGATAGGGGCACAGCCCGCGGGGTGACCGACCTCGTGCTCGTTAATCCACTGGTTAAAGAGCCAGCCGTTGGTATTATCCTGATAGAGTATTACCCAGCCGATGCCGCGCATCGCCCCCGTAGCCTTGAAGTCCTGCTCCCAGCCGTCGTAGCTGCCATAAGCCGCCGCCAGCTTTTTAGCCAGCGCCCCCGTTTTATCTGCGGGTGTCTTACCCCCCAGGTTCCCGAAGTAGTATTCATGGAGGCGCATACCGTTGAACTCGAAGCCGAAGCGGCGTTTAAGCTCGGCGTATTCCGGCGTGCCCGTCTTGCCCTCCTTGAGCATAGCCGTCATTATATCCCAGAGCTTGTTGGTGTTGGTGACGTAGCCCTGGTAGAGGGTAAAGTGATTTTTAAGCATGGTTTCGCTGAAACCCTTCATCCCGATAAGAGCGCTATAGTCCTTGGCTGTATAACCCATTACCTTTGCCCCTTTCCCTGTTTATTTTGGGTAAATACTAAGACTCAGCTAATATTGCCCAGGAATTCCTTGGCCTGATAGTCCCACTCCCGTGAGACCAGCTCCACCGAGGCTCCTTTAGCTTCAGCCGAGGCGATAACCTCGACGCCGCCGCCACCCCCCTCCAGGCAGACGTAACCGGTAGACTCGTTCTTGACCTCAAGGCCATAGCCGCCGGGACCGAAGAAGTTCACCGCCCGCCTGATTACCTCCCCAGGCTTTAACTTTGTCTTTGCCGCCATTCTAATCATTATACCCTCTTTTTATAACGTTTTGCTGTTTTTATCAAGCCCTAAGCGCCGCTATAGCCCGCCCGATGCCCCGCCTGGAGCCGGTGACCATAGCCGTTTTACCCCCCAGTTTCATTTTTATTCCTCCGGCTCTTTTTCAACCACCGCGCAGCAGCCGCACTCACACGGTCCGCCGCTGGCGCAGGACTCACAGCAATATAATACACCGTCTTTCTCGTAGCTGTTCTCATCAACAGTGCAACCACATACCGGACAAAGCTGCTCTGCCATTCTTAACCACCTCCTTTAGTATATTGCCTTGACCACACTTATAGAATAGCGAGCGGGCAATAAAGAAGTCATAAAATGAAGGAGGGAAAAGTTACAGAATTATGACATTCTTTTATTTCTGGTAGTTATCGGAGGGCGGGCTCTGGCTCAGGGGCATGGTGAAGAAGAAGGTGGAGCCGTGACCGGGCTCCGATTCGACCCATATGTGGCCGCCGTGCGCTTCCACCAGCCGACGGCAGACCAGCAGCCCCAACCCCACCCCACGGACGCCGCTGGGGCGCTTTTCCAGGCGCTGGAAGGGAGCGAAGAGTTTCGACTGGTCGGCGGGGGAAATGCCGATGCCCTGGTCGCTAACCCCGAAGACCAGGTGCTCCCCCTGAGATTTAGCCGATACCCGCACCTCTCCGCCGGAGGGCGAATACTTAACCGCGTTTTCCAGCAGGTTATAGAGGATGCGTTCTAATCTCAGGGGGTCGGCTTGAACCGGGGGGAGGCGGCGGGGGAGTTTGATAACGAATTTATGCGTCGAATACTGGCGCTTTATCTTATCCAATGCCTCCCCAATTATCTTCTTGACGTCTACCGCCTCGCTATAAAGGACAAGGCGTTGCGCCTGGGCACGGGATAACTCCAGGAGATTGGTCAGCAGGTTGGACAGCAATTCCGACTCCGCCGCCGCATCCTTGAGCAGCTGGCGGGTTTCTTCCGGAGAGAGGCGCTCGGCTTCGGTGAGAGCGGTATTGATTGCCCCCGTGATTACCGTCATCGGGCTGCGCAGCTCGTGGGAGACCAGCCCGATGAAATCATCTTTGAGCTGGTCCAGCTTCCTATGCTCGGTAATATCCACCATTATCGAGCGGCTGGCTACTACCCGACCCTCTTTATCGCGTATCGGGCGCACCGACAGGTTGACCCAGACGCTAGTGCCGTCAGCCCGTTTTACCTCCAATTCCTGGTCGCGGACTTCTTCGCCAGCCAGAAACCTCCGGAACACCCCCTCGGCGACAGCTTTACCGCTCGGCGTATCGGCATAAAGGTCGGATACGGGCTTTCCCACCAGCTCCTCGCGGCTGTAGCCGAGCAGTTCGGCGGCGCTGCGGTTGGCCCGCTTGATAATGCCGTCCGCCCCGCAGGACAGGTAGGCGTCGGGGGCTTCTTCGTAGAGGTCGCGGTACTGCTCTTCCCTCAGCTTTAAATCGCGGAACAGAAGGTCGTAGGGCTTGACCAGCCCGGTCTCGATGATAGCCTTGTAGATGAGATAGAAAGCGACAATCTTGAGGAAATGACCGAGGAGATTGGGAAAGCCGAAGGGGCTCTCGTAAAGGGTGAAGGCCAGCTCGGAGGCTATGGTCACGAGGATAGCAGCCACTAATAATCGCAATACGATGACATCGAACTGGCGGCGTTTCTGGAACATGGTCAGAATCGACCCGACCAGAATAAAGGAAATGATATACTCGCTGACCTTCTTAAAGGTGGTCAAACCGACGCCCTCGACAAAGCAGACGGGAAAGTTCCGCCAGTAGAAAATGGAGACCAGCAGAAGGGCCGTAACCAGACTGCAGCCCGCCAGCAGCCAGTTAACTCTCAAACGGCGGCCGATAAGCAACGGCGCAATGAGCAGAGCGAGGCTTTGTAGATAGCGGGCACCAATCCAGAGCTGGGTAGCCAGATTAGTCCCGTATTCGGGAAAGATACCCATCCCCTTGTAAGCCAGGGTATGCACCAGGTCTAAGGCGCCGACAAACAGGAAGGCGACGCCGAGAAACAGAAAGTAGCTGTTATCCAGAAAGCGGCGCGAGTTCCAGGCAATGATAAAGATAGCCGCCGCGACGATGACGCTGAATATCTCGGCGAAGCTATGGAAGAGCAGGTAGCTATAGAGGCTGGACAGATAGAGCCCGACGAGGATCAGCGCCCCGCCCACAGCGGTTACATACCAGCGTGACTGTCTCGTATACATTGGTGGTAAAAGCCCCGATTGACAACTGTTCCTGCGTGATAATACGACGATAATGCCCATACGTCAAGGCTCAAGGCTTTGACATCAGCCAGAGAGCCGATTATTATTACAAGCAATAAGTCTATGCGGGGGTACGGTGAAGCGGTTTCGTATACTGGTAGTCGACGACGAAGAAAGAATAGTGCACTTTCTCACCACCAAGCTGAAGGCTTCGGGCTTCGAGGTGCTGACCGCCGGCGACGGCGTTAAAGGGCTGGAGCAGGCCCAGGCCCAGGAGCCCGACCTGATTGTGCTCGACCTGCTCATGCCCAAGATGAACGGGCTGGAGATGCTCCAGGAGCTGCGCAGCTTTTCAAGGGTGCCGGTTATTATCCTGACCGCCAAGGGGGCTGACGCCGACCGCATTAAGGGATTGCAGCTGGGCGCCGACGACTACCTGCCCAAGCCGTTCAATCCCGACGAACTGGTGGCCAGAATCGAAGCTATCAGACGCCGAATTCAACCCACTCAGAAGGACAAAGACGCCGAGCTCTTCCGCTTGGGGGATGTGACCATTGATTTCAGCAAGCGCCAGGTGCTGGTCGGCGGCGAGTCCAAATACCTGACCCGAACCGAGTGGCTGCTGCTCAGCCAGCTGGTCAACAACGCGGGTCGCCTCATGCTCTACGAGGAGCTGCTTACCCGCGTCTGGGGGCCGGAATACCGCGACGATATCCAGATACTCCGGACCTGGCTCAGCCGACTGCGGCACAAGCTCCAGAGCGACCCCCAGAGCCCGCAGCTCATTCGCACCATATCCAAGACCGGCTACATCATCGACCGCCCCCGGGACTAGGGGCAGCACGCTCTATCCCCTAATGTCATAATTCTGTAACTTTTTCCCCCTTCATTTTATGACTTCTTTATTGCCCGCTGGTTATTATTGGGGATGAACACCTTTTACGGGGAGTTCTTATGGTGATAACTGTTGTAAGGGGTGATGTTGAGGTGATAAGACTGAAGAGCTGTCCTAAATGCAAAACGGGCGACATTACTATAGATAGAGACCACCACGGCTGGTACGAGTACTGTATCCAGTGCGGCTACACGAGCGACCTGATAAGCGTGGCGGAGTCAGGACAGAAGCAGGCCTCCGGCAGCAAGAAGCGGCCAATACTTCCCGACCAAGGAGACTCAGGGCGTGCTTGACGGTAAGAGGATTGCCATCCTGGCTGAAGAAGACTTCGAGGACTCGGAGCTTATCGAACCCTTGAGGTCAATGAAGAACGCCGGCGCCAGGGTGGTGATTGTGGGCACGGGCTCCAAGGAAAGCTACCGGGGCAAGAGGGGCAACGCCAGCGTCAGCGTCGATACCACCGCCGACAAGGTCAAGATTGAGGATTTTGACGCCGTTATCATACCCGGAGGCTATGCCCCCGACAAGATGCGCCGCGACCCGTCTATGGTCGAGCTGGTAAAGAAGGCTTACGAACTGGGCAAGGTGGTGGCGGCTATTTGCCATGGGCCGCAATTGCTTATCTCGGCTAATATAGTCAGGGGGCGCAAGGTTACCTCCTGGCCCTCGATAGCCGTTGACCTGGAAAATGCCGGCGCCGACTGGGTCGACGCCCCCGTGGTACAGGACGGGAATCTCATCACCTCGCGCAAGCCCGCCGACTTGCCGAGGTTCAATAAAGCCATAATTGAAGCTTTAAGAGACTAGTGCTTGCCAAAGTGGGGCGCCGGTCGGGATAACATAATAAAGGAGGTAAACAATGGTTATTGACCAATCTATCGAACGGCGACTTGACCGACTACGTATCTGGAATATCGCCGTCGGACTGATTCTCGCGGTACAAGCTGTTTTGATGGCGGTACTCACTAACAACTTTTCTCTTCCGGTGACAGCAACGTTCATAACCGGCCCGCCCGGCAGCGAGCCCGAGCTTCACCATCTGTTTAATATTCCCACCGGTTGGGGTGTTTTCACCTTCCTGGCAATCTCGGCTGTTGCTTTGTTGATAATCGCATCGCCTCTCGTTTTCCCCTGGTACAAGCGTAACCTACTACAGAACCGTAACTACGGACGCTGGATAGAGTACTTTTTCAGCTCCTCTATTATGATCGTGTTAATCGCTCAAATCACCGGTATCAGCGATATTGCCGCCCTAATAGCCATCTTCGGCGTCAATGCTTGTATGATACTCTTCGGAGCACTGCAGGAGAAATACGAAAACCCGGGCAAGCCCAGCTGGTTGCCGTTCTGGTTCGGCAGCTTCGCCGGGGCCATCCCGTGGCTTGCAATCGCGATTTACGTCTGGGCGCCAGGGCTTAATCTATCGCCACCTGGCTTCGTCTACGGTATCATCGCCTCGCTGTTCGTTTTCTTCAACTGCTTTGCTATCAACATGGTATTGCAGTACAAAAAGGTGGGACCCTGGCGAGATTACCTTTTCGGGGAGAAGGTATACATACTGCTCAGTCTCACGGCCAAGGCGCTATTAGCCTGGCAGGTGTTCTTCCCGGTGCTGATGCCAGCCTAATGGTTTAGTCGGCGCTAGCCTGGCAGATTTTCGCCGGCACCCTGAGGCCGGTCTAGATGAAAGGAGGTGCAAGACAGATGAATAAAACAGTACGTAAGCTGGGGCTGGCCGTAATCATCATCGGGGTGGTGGCTCTAGCCGTGGGCATAGTCTTTATCCAGCAGGGTTTTGACAAGGAGTCCTGGCTGGTGGCGGCGATGGAGCAAGAGCAGATAGCCATGCCCGATGGTTCGGGAGTTATCGTCGATAACAGCCAGCTCGCCCAAGCTGCCGGCGACCTGGTCAGGGAACACCGCCATGGTATCTCCCCCACCTACGGGGAGCTATTGGGGGACGGGCGTTTCGACCCCACCAACCCCACCCACATAACCTACCTGCAGGCTATGAATATCGAGAACTACCTCTATCTGGCGGTAACCGCCTTCGGCGTTTTCACCATAGTCAAAGTCACCGGTGCTTTCATGATACTGATGGGCCTGGGCCTGGGTGCCACCGGCTACGCGCTATGGAGAACAAGCAGGAAGAAATAAACCCAAAAACCAATTAAGGAAATTCCGCCATATAGAGAGTTGACACCAGAACAGGTTGAAGGTAATCTAAGGCATGCTTGATTCCCTCCAAAACTTCGATCCGGTGGTCCAGGCTCTGGTGGCAACCCTCTTTACCTGGGCGATGACGGCCCTGGGGGCGGCGGTAGTCTTTACCGCCAGGAACATAAGCCGCCGCGTCCTGGACGCCATGCTCGGTTTTGCCGGTGGGGTCATGATTGCCGTCAGCTACTGGTCGCTGCTGGCGCCGGCTATCGCCATGTCCGAGGGCAAGGACATCCCATCCTGGGTGCCGGCAGTGGCTGGCTTCCTGGGCGGCGGCATCTTCCTCTGGAGCATTGATAAGGTGCTGCCCCACCTCCACCTCGGCTTCCCCACCTCCAAGGCGGAGGGGGTCAAGACAAGCTGGCGGCGGAGCACGCTGCTCATCCTGGCCATAACCCTGCATAACATACCCGAGGGGCTGGCGGTGGGGGTAGCCTTCGGGGCACTGGCCATTAGCCTGCCTTCCGCCTCTTTCGGCGCCGCTATTGCCCTGGCTATCGGTATCGGTATTCAGAACTTCCCCGAGGGGATGGCGGTTTCCATCCCCCTGCGCCGTGAGGGCTTATCGCGGCGGAAGAGCTTCTGGTACGGGCAGCTATCGGGGGTGGTCGAACCTATTGCCGGGGTAATCGGGGCGGCGGCGGTGATTGTCGCCCAGCCCATTTTGCCCTATGCACTGGCCTTTGCCGCGGGGGCGATGATATTCGTCGTCATCGAGGAGGTAGTACCCGAAGCCCAGCGGGGCGGTAATGCCGACCTGGCTACCGCCGGCGCTATGATCGGCTTTGCCGTGATGATGCTGCTCGATGTCGCCTTCGGTTAAGTGAAATGAAAATATTTAGCCGGGAAGAGCTGAAAAAATACGAAGGCACTAACGGCACCAGCTATGTCGCCTACAGGGGCAAGGTATATGACGTCTCAAAGAGCTTTCAGTGGAAGAAAGGGGCACACCAGGTTATACATAGGGCCGGGCAAGATTTGACCGACGCCTTAAAAGACGCCCCCCACATCCCCGATTTGCTGTTCAAGTTCCCCGTAGTGGGAAAACTGGCTGAGGGAGAAAAAAGGAAATGAATGAGCACGAACATCATATGCACCAGCACGATATGCACCAACATGATATGCACCAGCACCCCATGCCCGACAAAGAAGCCTCTCCCATGAAACACGATATGCACGCGGGACATGACCACGCCGAGCACGACCGCCAGGGGCATCACGCCCATATGGTCGCCGACTTCAGGAGGCGTTTCTGGATATCGGTAATCCTGACCGTGCCTATTCTCCTTCTTTCCCCGCTGGTGCAGGAACTGCTCGGCATCGAGGATATAATCGCCTTCACCGGCGATGCCTACGTCCTCTGGGGACTGTCCACCATCGTCTTCTTCTACGGCGGGCTTCCCTTCCTCAAGGGAATATGGAACGAGCTGAAGGCGAAAAGCCCGGGTATGATGACCCTTATCGCCCTGGCCATTACCGTGGCTTACGTCTACAGCAGCGCCGTGGTCTTCGGGCTGGCCGGAATGGCCTTCTTCTGGGAGCTGGCTACCCTGATCGACGTTATGCTCCTGGGGCACTGGTTGGAGATGAAATCGGTAATGGGCGCTTCATCGGCGCTGGAGGAGCTGGCCAAGCTGCTGCCCGCCGAGGCGCACAAGCTTATGCCCGACGGCAGCCTCAAGGATATAGCCATCGAGGAGCTGGGGGTGGGGGATAAGGTGGTGGTGAAACCGGGGGAAAAGATACCAGCCGACGGCAGGGTAATCGAGGGCGAGTCTTCGGTGAACGAAGCCCTGCTCACCGGTGAGTCCAAGCCCGTAGCCAAGCGAGCCGGAGCTATGGTTATCGGCGGCTCGGTGAACGGCGAAGGCTCGATTACGGTGGAGGTGCAGAAGACAGGCGAGGAGTCCTATATCGCCCAGATGACCAGTCTGGTGCGGCAGGCGCAGCAGAGCAAGTCGCGCAGCCAGACCGTAGCCGACCGCGCCGCCCTCTGGTTGACCATTATCGCCATCAGCGCTGGCGCCCTGACCATCATCCTCTGGCTGACGCTTTCCAGCCAGGGGCTTGCCTTCTCCGTGGAAAGAATGGTCACGGTGATGGTGATTACCTGCCCGCACGCTTTGGGCTTGGCCGTTCCCCTGGTGGTGGCTGTCTCCACGACTATCTCGGCACAGAACGGGCTGCTCATCAGGAACCGCAACAACTTCGAGCGCGCCCGAAAGATAGAAGCCATACTCTTCGACAAGACGGGCACGCTGACCAAGGGCGAATTCGGCGTCACCGATATCGTCAGCTTCGACAAGGGCATGGACAAGACCGAGCTCTTGAAATACGCCGCCTCGGTGGAGGCACACTCCGAGCACCCTATCGCCAAGGGGATAGTCTCTTCGTCTAAAGAGGCCTTCGCCGTGAAGGATTTCAGGGCGATAGCGGGCAAGGGCACCGAGGGCAAGGTCAACGGCAAAGAGGTGAAGGTGGTCAGCCCCGGCTACCTCAAGGAAAACAGGATTAAAGCCGACGATAAACAAACTCAAAAGCTCACCGAACAGGGCAAGACGGTGGTCTTCGTTATTATCGACGGCAAGTTGAAGGGCGCTATTGCCCTGGCCGATATTATCCGACCCGAATCGAAAGAAGCCATCCGGCGGCTCAAGGAGATGGGCATCAAGTGCATGATGATAACCGGGGACAACAAAGAGGTCGCCAAGTGGGTCGCCGACGAGATAGGTCTCGACGAGTATTTCGCCGAGGTGCTGCCCGACCAGAAGGTGGAAAAGGTCAAGGTGGTGCAGGCGCGGGGGATGATAGTGGCTATGACTGGTGACGGGGTCAACGACGCCCCGGCACTGGCTCAAGCCGATGTGGGCATAGCCATCGGCGCCGGCACCGAGGTTACGGTAGCTACCGCCGACATCATACTGGTAAGGAGCAACCCCCTGGACGCTGTCTCCATCATAGGGCTTTCACGCGCCACCTACAAGAAGATGCTGCAGAACCTGGGCTGGGCAACGGGCTATAATGTCATTGCCATACCCCTGGCAGCGGGAGCGCTCTACAGCTTCGGCGTCGTGCTCAGTCCGGCGGTAGGAGCGGCGCTGATGTCGCTGAGCACCATAATCGTGGCTATCAACGCCAGGTTCCTCAAGGTGGAAAAGTGATAAGAGTGGGTTGACTGCCGTCGTCGAAACCGACTACAATGCAAGCCAACAAATTAGGAAGGGTAGCTTCCCTATCCAAGGAGAAGAGAAACGATGAAGGCAGTTATTCTGGTGGGTGGAGAAGGGATCAGGTTGCGCCCCCTGACCTGCAACACCACCAAGGCAATGGTGCCTATACTGAACATGCCCTTCCTGGAATACCTGCTCCGGTATCTCAAAGAGCACGGCATAAAAGACGTAATCCTGGCCATGAGCTACCTGCCCGACCGCATCCAGGAGCGCCTGGGCGACGGGTCTGAGCTGGGCGTCCACCTGAGCTACGCCGTAGAAAAGCAGCCGATGGGGACGGGCGGGGCGATTAAAAACGCCGAAGTCCGCCTGAACGAACCCTTTTTCGTCCTCAACGGCGACGTCCTGACCGGCATCGACCTGACCGCCATGATGAGCCGCCACCGCAAAGTCAAACCCAGGGTGAGCATCGCCCTGACACCTGTAGATAACCCGACGATATACGGGGTGGTCGAAACCGACGCCAGTGATATGGTAAAGCGCTTCGTGGAGAAGCCCGGGCTGGAGGAAGTCACCACCAACATGATTAACGCGGGCATCTATATTATCGAGCCTTCGGTTTTAGGCTATATTCCCCCCTCCATCCCCTCCATGGTTGAGCGTCACCTTTTCCCCCTGCTACTGGAGAAGGGTGAGCCGATATTGAGCTATCCCTCCGACAGTTACTGGATCGACATCGGCACGCCCGAAAAATACCTCAAAGCGCACCACGACCTGCTTTCGGGGGAAGCATCGGCTCTGGCTGCCTACTGGAACAATTTCGACCAGGGCGTCCAGATGGGGGGCAGTTGCGCCATCGACCCCTCTGCCGAGATTGAGGGTCCCGTGCTCATCGGCGAGGGGTGCACCGTAGCTAGGTGGGCAGTGTTGAAAGGACCGGCGGTTCTGGGTCCGCGCTGTGAGATTGACGAAGGCGCCTGCGTGGAAGGGGCGGTGCTCTGGCAGGATGTGAAGGTGGGCAAAAGGGCGCTGCTGCGAAACTGCATCGTGGCTGCCAACTGCCAAATCGGGGAGGAGAGCCAGGTTTTAGATAACTGCGTCCTGGGGGATAACGTGGTGGTGGGCAAGAATAATAAACTGGCGCCTGAGATTAAAATCTGGCCCGATAAGCGTATAACCTCCGGCACTATGTCTTACTAAGCCGCGAACATCTCGGGGTTATTTACCGGCTAGGAATTTTGCGATCAGGTCCATCAGCGCCTGAGTGTTAAACGGCTTGGTTATATAGCCCTGGGCACCCATGACATCCTGGCTGAGCTTGCGGTTAAGCTCGTAGTCCACGGCGGTAAGCATAACCACCGGGATTTGCTTGGTTGCCTGGTTCCTCTTAATGGCATAGCAGGCGGTAAGACCGTCCATCTTAGGCATTAGAATGTCCATCAGGATGAGGTCCGGTTTCTGATTGACAGCCACTTTTACCGCTTCCTCGCCGTTATCAGCCTCAAGGACGGTATATTCCTTGCTGAGAAGCTTTTTTACCAGCGCCCTTACCGTTTCTTCGTCATCGGCGATGAGTATTTTCTTTCCCTTAGGCCCGTTCATTTTCTAACATCCCCTCGCTTTTTTATCGGCAGATCTTCAGGCTTCTACCAGCACTATTCCGGTGATCGGTATTCTAAGAAAAGCGGCCGTTACCCCCGGGTCGAACTGGCTGCCGGTGCACCGCTTGATTTCCTTCAGGGCTTCGTCTATAGACATCGCCGTGCGATAAGGGCGGTCGGAGGTCATGGCGTCGAAGGAATCCGCCACGGCCAGGATTCTAGCTCCCAGCGGTATCTTTTTCCTGGCTACGACCTGATTCATGCCACTACCATCATAACGGTCATGGTGATGTCCAATCATCTCCACCACCTTATCATTAACCACCGGCTTTACGATACCAGCGCCGACACTAGCATGAGTCATAATATGCTCATATTCTTCAGGGGTCAACTTCCCCGGTTTATTCTGGATAATCTGGTCAATGGTAATCTTGCCCACATCGTGCAGCAAGCCTCCCCAGCGCAGGTCGTCGACGCAATCTTCGGATAGACCCATTTCCTTGCCTATCGCCACGGCAATCTCGGTTACTCTGCGGGAGTGCCCCGCCGTATACTGGTCCTTGGCTTCGAGGGCGAAGGCTAAAGCCTCAATGGCACCGAGAAAGACCTTGCGGATTTCCTTGGTCTGCTCCTCGACCTTTTCCTCCAGGTATTGCTGGTATTCCTTAATCTCGCGCTCCAGCCGCTTCTTGTCCAGCACCCCCTCCAAACTCAGCACCACCTCAGTCAGGTTAAAGGGCTTGCATATGTAGTCGTACGCCCCTTCTTTCATGCACTGGATGGAGATATTAATGTCGTTAAGGGCAGTGGCCATCATGACCGCGGTATCAGGGTAGGTGGCTTTTATCTCCGGCAGCAACTCCATTCCCGACTTGCCCGGCATCTTTATGTCAAGAATTACCACGTCGGCCGGGTTGGCTTTCAGCTTCTCCAGCGCCAGCTCGGCGCCGCTAGCCTCATCACACTGGTAGCCCTCTCGGGACAGCCGTTGACAGAGAAGCTTCCTGACCATCGCTTCATCATCCACAATCAGTATCTTTGCCTCGTTGCCTGCCATGTCTCTAGCCTTCTAACGCCTCTTTTACTATGGACTTTAATTCGTCGGGAGTGAATGGCTTGGGTAGATAGGGCCTTTTGGCTCCCTTGAGCATAGAAGCCAGTTTGTCATCCAGAACGTCACCGGTAGTGAAAATAATTTTGCCCTTGAAGTCAGGGTATTTATCCAGTATATATTGATAAAGCTGTCTACCGTTCATTATCGGCGTTCTGATATCGATAAGGCAAAGGTCATACTCCGTCTCACCCAGCATCTTGCCGGCGATGGCGCCATTGACCGCAATATCAACCTCAAAACCCTCAGCCGTGAGGGTTCTCAGGCACACCTGACAAATAGACGGCTCATCTTCAACTACCAGGATTCTTTGGCTCTGGCCCTTAGTCTGCTTCATTTGGCTCCTCCGATTGCTCATGAGCACTAATCGGTAACTCGACGATGAAGGTAGCCCCGCTACCCGGCTTGCTCCTGGCATATATCTTGCCGCCGTGCTCCGAGATTATTCCATGACATACGCTGAGTCCCAGCCCCGTCCCCTTGCCTACTTCCTTGGTGGTGAAGAACGGGTCAAATATCCGATCCAGGTTTTCTTTATTGATTCCGGGGCCGTCATCGGCAAATGACGCCCTGACGCTGTGATTGAACCTCTGGGTAGTAATCGTCAGCGTGCCCCCGTTATTCGCTTCGAGCATAGCCGCTTCGGCGTTGAGAATAATGTTGATAAAGACCTGCTGTAATTGAGAATAGTCAGCCATGACCTCAGGCAAGTCTGATGTAAGCTTGGTATTAATCTTGATATTACTCACGTTCTGCTCGTAGGCGCGTAACGTCAGTACCCCTTCTATTATGCTGTTAACATTTGTCGGCTGCTTGAAGGGGGCATGCTTACGGGCGAAAGTGAGCAGGCTGCGCGCCACGCCCGCCGCGCGCTGGGCTTCCTTATGGATGATGACCAGGTCTTCCTTAATCTCTTCGGGGAGGTCGGTATCCATAAGCAGCTGGGCAAAACCGATGACGGCGGTAAGGGGGTTGTTTATCTCATGGGCGATGCCCGATGCCATCTCCCCTACCGAAGCCAGGCGGCTGGCCAGGTGAGCCTTCTGCTCCAACTCTACCTTCTCCTCTTCGGCACGCTTACGGTCAGTGATGTCAAGCCAGCTGATAAGGAAGTAGAGCAGCTTTTTCCGGTAGACTACCGGCGCCGAGTTCAGCGCCACCCAGAAGCGCTCACCGTTCTTCTTCAGGAAAACATGCTCGCTTTTCTTGCCGCCAGTTACCATGGCATTCTTGAGAGCCAGGGTCATTGCCTTCTTCTCTTCTTTCAACCACCAAGGGTAGGGGGCCTTCATGCCGGTAATTTCGGCCAGCTTGAAGCCGGTCAGCTTTTCAAAGGCTGGATTTACATATCTTATTGAGGTGTCCGGATTCAGAACGGATATCGGGTTCGGCGAATTTTCCAGCAGGCCCGTGCTGAACTCCTGGCTCTCCCTCAATGCCTCCGTTACCTGCTCACGCTCGGTAACATCTTTATTTATACCGACATAGCCCTTGAAATTTCCGGCACTATCAAAGAAGGGGCTGCCGCTAACCTCAAAGATGACGGGGTTGCCATTCTTATTGAGATGGAGAACCTCAAAGCCGGAGAAGCTCTCCCTTTTAGCATTGACTGCCTTGAAACGGCCAAGCCACTTCTTGAGTTCTTTCTTGGGTGTAAAGTCAAGCGTCATCTTCTTGCCCACCACCTCGTCCACCTCATAGCCCAGAAGGTCTTTAATCTTGGGGCTGACGAAGGTATACCTACCCTGGGTATCCGCCTCCCAGATAAGGTCGCTGGTGGCCTCTATCAGGTTTTTGTACTTCTTTTCCGCCTCAGCTAACGCCTTATCAGCCTGCTTCCGCTCGGTGATGTCACGGCAGACGCAGAAGACCAGCTTCTGCCCCGAGCACACAGCCCCATTGGTGCTGATTTCAACGTCAAAGACCGTACCGTCCTTGCGGCGGTGCTGTGTCTCGAAGTGGTCGCCCTCCGGGCCGACGCTAGCCAACATCTCGGCAACCTTTTCGCGTGGGAAGAGAAACTCCCAATCCCACACGTGGAGCTCACGGGCTTCCTCGGGAGTGTAGCCAAGCATATCGGCGAAGCGCTGGTTCGCCTCATATACCTTACCATCCTGGTCGAGGATAA
>JALHSZ010000044.1 GCA_022865485.1 Dehalococcoidales bacterium
GTAGGCGGTCAGGTTCAGCCCCTCCTCCTCGTACCACCCCATATCCTGGGCGATGTAGGCGCAGGCAGCGTGGGACATGAATTCCACCGCCATGCCGATAGGCTCGTCATCCTCTAGCGGCGGTTGGCCGCAGGCGGTAACGGGAACCAGCATTAACAAGCCCGCCAGAACTAAAAGAAATAGCTTTTTCACTTCTTTACCTTTCTATCACAATTTAATGTTGAATTGGCTATATCGCCTCGGATATAACCCCTGACAAAAAAATTATGGCAGCTACCCTATAAAATCCTCGAACCTGGCCCGCAGTTCCTTGTATTCTTTAACCGCCTTTCGTCCCTCCTCGGTCAGCCTAGCGTGTCCTCCCCCCGCCCCACCGGAGGTCTTTTCCACCAAAGGCGAAGGCGCCAGTCGGTTGGCCGATTCTATCCAGAGCCAGGCGTTGCGGTAGCCCAGCCTCATGGAACGGGCGGCGGCGGCGATTGAGCCGTACTTATCGATTCTTTCCAGCAGCATGACTCTTCCCCACCCCATATAAAGCTCGCCGTCGCGCTCCAGCCATATCCTGCCACCCACCCTGTAGCCAGCATGCGGATGGCGCGAAAAATGCTCCGTCTTTTTCGGCTTAAACCTCGGTATCTGGCTCATCTATCCTCCCTCAATCAGCCTCTGTTATATTACAGGCGATATAACGTTTCTGTCAAGCCTTACTCTGAGTTGAGCAATTAGGTGGTTTTATCAGGCAAGGTGATACTTTTTTGTATCCAGGAACCAGTAATTATCCCGCCTGATGGTTCGGCTCTCGGTTATCTCTATCTTTCTCTGGAACAAAGGCCCCCCCACCACCAGGGTATGGTATTCGCCGTTCTCCCCGCAGAGGTCGATATTCTTTGACTTGAGGTAATTCATAAAATCCCGGTCCACCCCCCTCCCCACCCACTCCTCGTCAATCAGGCTGGCTTGCGCGCCGACGACGACGGCTTCAAAGCCAGCGTCGATAAAACCGGTGAGGATGCTTTCCGTGCTCTTCCCCCAGAGCGGCTCAACGGCTTCGATGCCCAGGTCGGCGCAGACCCTCTCCACCCATTCTTTGTGCTCGTCGAGGTAGATGTCGCCGAAGACCATCCCCTTTACGCCTTCGGGGAGCAATGCTCGAACGGCTTCCTTGAACTCCTGCTCGTAGCCGTCGGGGGTGGTCTCCTTTTGCAACACGGGGATGCCGATGGACTGGCTCTGAAGCTGAATCATCCGCTTTTCGGTGCCGTGAAAGCTCACCCGCTGGTACTGCTGGGAGATGAAGTTGACCAGGTGAGAGATTTTGTAGCCCTGAGCCAGCGCCTGGTAGCAGGCGAAGCAGCTGTCTTTGCCCCCGCTCCAGGAAGCGAGGCAGGTTTTTTCAGGCACTCTTGACCCACTCCACGGCGTTGCGGAAGATGCCGAAGCCGTCGCCCCACTCCCGGTTTGCCTCCCTCATCCAGCGCGGGTGCTGCGTCCAGCGCAAAAACCTTTCCGGATGGGGCATCAGGGCGAAGATACGCCCCGAGCTGTCGCAGATGCCGGCGATGCTGTCCACCGAGCCGTTGGGGTTATGGGGGTAGTCGGCTCGGATATTGCCTTCTCCATCGGCGTAGCGCAGCACCACGTTCAGGCCCCTCAAAGCCTTCGGCTCGGCCACCACCTTGCCCTCACCGTGCGCTATGGGCAGGTAGAGAGCGTCTATGCCCTTGGTGAAGACGCAGGGGCTTTTCTTATCGACACTTAAATAGACCCAGCGGCACTCAAAACGGCTGGAGTCGTTATTAGCCAGCGTCAGAGTCTGGCTGGCATCGTCCGGCTGGGGCAAAATGCCCGCCTTCACCAGAACCTGAAAGCCGTTGCAAATCCCCAGAATCAATCCCCCACCCCCCACGAACTCCTGTATATCATCGCCCAGCTTCAGCTTCAGCTCGTTAGCCAGTATCTTGCCCGCCGAAATATCGTCGCCGTAGGTGAAGCCGCCGGGAATGACCACTATCTGGTAGTCGGCGAGGCGCTTATCCCTCCTGACCAGCTCGTTGACATGCGCCGAGCCTACCACCGCCCCCGCCTGCTCGAAGGCAAAGGCGGTCTCAACGTCGCAGTTCGTCCCCGGTGCCCTCAGGATTAAAGTCCTTACCTTTGCCATATTTGTCCTACCAGCGCAGCGGCTTCTGCCAGGCTTCCTTCAGTTCAGCTAGAGGAGTGGAAACTACCTTCTCCCCATTGATGCCGTAAACTTCGAGTTTGTCGGATTTATTAAACTCCCCGATGGCGGCATAAACGTTTTCCTCCAGAGCCCCCTCGAAGCGCTCTTTATCTTCAGGAGCCACCTCCACCAGGAAGCGGGTGTTGGACTCGGAGAAGAGGATGGTGTCGTTACGGTTGATGGGCTCACCCAAAGGCACTTTATTCAGTTTAAGCGTTATCCCCACCCCTCCCGCAAACCCCATCTCCGCCGCCGCCACCCCGATTCCCCCCTCGCTCAGGTCATGGCAGGCTTTCACCAGCCCCTTGTCCATAGCGCCGCTGAGGGCGTCCATCAGCTTCTTGCCCCGCTTCGGGTTGACCTGGGGCACACGGTTGCCCATCGCCCCCCGGACGGCATAGTAGTGCGAGCCGCCCAGCTCGTTATAGGTCATGCCCACGATGTAGAGAAGGTCGCCCGTCTTTTTGGCGTCCATGGACACGGCGCGAGAGACGTCTTTCATTACCGCCATCGCCGAGATGAGCAGGGTGGGGGGAATACAGATGCTCTCCTTTTCCGTCTCATACTCATTGTAGAGGCTGTCCTTACCCGAGATGAAGGGCGTCCCGTAATTCAGGGCGGCATTATAGCAGCCCTGCGCCGCCCGCACCAGCCCCCCCAGTCGGTCGGGCTTTTCCGGATTGCCCCAGTTGAAGTTGTCCAGCAGCGCCACCTTCTTGAGATTGCCGCCGACGGCGATAATCTGCCGCAGCGCCTCGTCGACCGCCGAAGCCGCCATCCAGTAGGGGTCGATATCGCCGTAGCGGGGATTGATGCCGTTGGCAATAATAACCCCCATATCGGAATCGAGCAAAGGCCGGATAATAGCCGCGTCGCCGGGCCCGTCGTTCTCTATACCCACCAGCGGCTTGAGCACGCTGCCCCCCTGCACCTCGTGGTCGTACTGGCGGATGACCCACTCCTTGCTGCAAACGTTCCAGGAGCCGAGGATTTTCTTCAGGTCTTCGCTCAAATTCGGCGGCGAGGCGAAATCGGGTTCGGGATAGCGGGGCAGCTCCCAGGCCGCCTCTCTTTCCATCTGGGGCAGCCCGTGGTGCAGAAACTCCATTTCCAGGTCGCCCACCGGTTTATTCTGATAGAAAAGCCTGAGCCTTTTATCATTAGTGAACTCGCCGATGACGGTGGCTTCGACATCCTCGCTGGCGAAGAGCGAAACCAGCTCTTTAACTGATTCGGGCGGCACCGCCAGCAGCATTCTCTCCTGCGATTCGGAAAGCCATATCTCCCGGTAGGAAAGCCCGGAATACTTTAGCGGGACTTTCTCTAAGTCTACTTTGACCCCCGTCTCCGCCGCCATTTCGCCCACTGCCGAGGACAGCCCACCCCCGCCGCAGTCGGTAATGCGCCGGTAAAGCCCCTTATCCCTGGCAACCAGCAGGACATCAATCATTTTCTTCTCGGTGATGGGGTTGCCTATCTGCACCGAGCTCGCCGAGACCTCTTCCGATTCCCCGGTGAGCAGCGCCGAAGCAAAAGTAACGCCGTGAATGCCGTCCCGCCCCGTCTTGCCCCCCACCACCACCACCAGGTCACCGGGATGCTGACGTCCCATGTGAGCGACACTCTTGGGCATAAGCCCCACCGTGCCGCACAAGACTATCGGGTTGGCCAGATAGCGCTCGTCGAAGAGGATAGCGCCGTTGAGGGTGGGGATTCCCAGGCGGTTGCCGTAGTCAGCCACCCCCGCCCGCACCCCCTTGAGAATACGGCGGGGATGCAGAACGCCGGCAGGAAGCCTATTATGGGGAAAGTCGGGCGGGGCAAAACAAAAGACATCGGTGCTGGCGATGGGCTTTGACCCCAGCCCCGTGCCCAGCGGGTCGCGGATTACCCCACCCAACCCCGTTGAAGCCCCGCCGTAGGGCTCGATGGCCGAGGGGTGGTTATGCGTCTCGACCTTGAAACAGAGGGCGTAGCGCCCGTCGAAATCAATCACCCCCGAATTATCCTTAAAGGTGGAAAGGCACCAGGGCTTATCCAGCTCCCGGGTCACCTTCATAATGGTGCTCTTGAGCAGGTTATCAATAACCTCCTCCCCCAGTCTTATCCGGGAGTTGAAGGTCTTGTGCTTGCAGTGCTCCGACCAGGTCTGCGCCAGCGTCTCCAGCTCGACATCGGTGGGATTGCGCCCCAATTTCGAGAAGTAGCCTTGAATCTGCCTCATCTCGTTCAGGTTCAGTTCCAGCTTCTCCCGCCCCAACTTGGTCAAGCCCTCATCGCCCAGGGTGAGCAGCTCAATCTCTTTGCGGGAGAATTTGTAGTCGGCGGGAGGTAACGACGCTTTTTCGCCGCCCGTGACCACGTGCTGGATTACGCTGTTGACCAGCAGCTTTCCGGAGATAAGCTCGATATCGCTGGCGGAAAGCTTGCCCCAGAGGTAATACCGCTTGGCTGTCTTCACCGACTCGAGAGCGGTTACTCCCAGGTCGCGGATGCCCTTGCTCACGCTCTCTTCCACCGGGTCCATCACGCCCGGATTATAGGCAACCTCAACGGCACGGGTGTCCTGCGGGGCAATAAGGGGAGATTCTCCAATAGAATAGGCTTCAACGATGGGGTCGGCAAGCAGCCGCTTGCAGATCAGTTCCAGTTCCTTTTGAGTCAGTTTCCCTTCCAGCAAATAGACATCGCTGACCCTGACTTGCTGGACGCCGCCGATGCCGAGGTCTCTGATATCGGCTTTAAGTGCTTCCCCACGAGGGTCGGGAAGGTCAGGCTTTACTGAGACTTCAACCCGGAACAATAACCCCCCTTGATGTGTACTCGCCTCTATTCTACTATTGCCGCCGAATAATCACAAGTCTTTTCAGGCACGTTAACCGAGAAATTTGGCGATTTTTTACAGGGTGGGGTGGGGAACACCCCCCAATAAAGCAAGATAATGGTCGTCCTGGCCATGTGGTCCTTCGGCACCCGAAAACAACAGAAAAGCGCTGGCTTACAAAACCAGCGCTTAAATTTTCTGGTGGAGACAGAAGAAGTTTGTAGATTCCCGAAAACTATTGAAACCCTTTTGCAATTTAGAACATAGGCTGGTAAACTAAGCAAAATGTTGCTTGGAGGGCTATTTCATGGAGATTAGATTAAACACACACGGGCCGAATTCACTAGCCACGAAAGTCTTTTTCAGCGACGAAAGCGGTTTTGAAGTTGCCTCCGTAATCGTGACCGGGAAGACCGATGCCGTTCTTATCGATGCACAGTGGACATTGTCGAGTGCCTATCGAGTTATCGCCGAAATACTGGAAACAGGCAAATACCTGAAAACGATTTATATTACTCATGCGCATCCTGACCATTACTTTGGACTGGGCACCATTGCCGAGGCTTTCCCTAAAGCTCGGGTCATAGCACTCCCTTCGGTAGCCCGTACGATCAACAACCAGTTTTTTGGTAAAATCGAACATTGGGAAAAAGTGATAGGAGTTATCAACGTACCTAGAAAAACGGCTAAAATCGAGCCTCTTTCCGGGAACTACTTCGAACTGGAAGGACACCGTATTGAGATTATTTCAGAAGTGGTAGGGGACATGAAATACAACACGGTGGTCTGGATCCCTTCGATAAAAACCCTGTACGGGAGCGACGTTCTTTTCAACCAGGCACACCCCTTTACCTGCGAGGTTACAGCGGAAGAACGCAAGCAGTGGATACAGGACGTCGAGCGTTTAGAGAAAATGGACGCCGAGGTGATCATTCCCGGCCATCAGAAACCGGGAATGCCTTTCGACTCCAGTTCGCTCAGTTTCACCAGGGATTATGTTATCGCCACCGATGAGGAACTGGCAAAAACGAACGATGTTGCCGGTTTTTATTACGCCATGGTAAAACGCTTCCCTGATGCCAACCTCTTTATCAGCAACGAAATGAACTCAGGTTTTTTCAAAGGGGGATTGGACTGGAACTGGCGGGAAGATTGAGGCAGGGTTACTAACCGGGCTAGTCGGACAAAAAAGCGCCGACTTAAAAAGCCAGCGCTCAAAACTTTCTGGTGGAGACGGGGGAGAGTCGAACTCCCCGTCCAAAAGAAGCTGCCCAGGATATACTACAGGCTTAGTCAGCTCTTTAATCTCGCCCGAATAACCTCTGCTGACCGAGTTTAGCCGGGCCAGTCGATAACTCTTTCGCACACCCTCGCCGACATCGGGGTGGCGGCACCTCAACTTTTCGACACCCGGCCCCCACCCATTGAGGTGAGGTGAGGCGGGCGCGCAGCCTAATTAATTAGGCTGCGTAAGCGAATTCAGGTTCGCCAGTTGTTTTTTTGCCGCCTGTTTAATGAGGTGAGCGGCACCTCAGCCTTCGACCCTGTAACATACCTCCCCTGTCGAACCCACGCGTCCCCCTGTTCAATTATTAAAGTCCTACCTTCCCCCCACTCCCCTTCTCTTCATCGCTCGCTCTATCTCTCTCTCCGCATCGTGGCGGGCGATAGCCTCCCGCTTATCGTAGAGCTTCTTGCCCTTAGCTAAGGCTATTTCGACCTTAGCCAGGCTATCTTTAATATATACCCGCAGGGGCACCAAAGTAAAGCCCTTCTCCACTAACTGGCTGGTCAGGCTGTCAATCTGCTTGCGGTGCAGCAGCAGCTTGCGCGTCCGCGTCGGCTCGTGGCTCATGTAGCTGCCGGCGTCGTAGCGGGCGATGTGCGCGTTCAGCAGCCAAAGCTCGCCACCCTCGGGGCGGACATAGGCGTCGCCCAGGCTAACCCTCCCCGCCCGCACCGACTTTATCTCGGTGCCGGTCAGAGAAATGCCCGCCTCCACGCTCTCGCCGATATGGTAGTTGTGGTAAGCCTTGCGGTTGGTAGCTACTGTCTTTATGGCCACCATTAAATTATAGCACAGCTCAAAGTCAGACGGGGTTTAATGAAGCTAAGCGAGAGACGATGCGTTTCTAGCGGTGCTTGACCTCGTAGGAACTGAAGATAAAGTCCAGGTCCTGCTCCAGAGCCGTGACCCTGGCTTTAGGGAAGAGCTTGTCATCGATATCTATTATCAGCTTGGTCTCGCCCCGGGCCGAACCCACGATGTGGGCGCGAAGGCACTCCTTGCCCCCTTTAGCGTTAAAGGTCAATACGCCCCGGGAGATAAACGACGAAGAGTCATCGGGCATAGAATATGTCCCCAGCTTGGCTTCACCCACCACCACCCCCTGCTTGAGGACAAAGTCCCTGACCTCGTCATAAAGCAGCTCCGGCTGGACCTGGCTGTATATCTTCTTAATCTGCATCCCGGCCCTCCCTATCATTCTAGCCTAATAATAAGCCTTTGGCGCATTTTTAGCAATAAAACAATAATATTGTTGCCAGACGAGCAGTATGATATACTGTTAAACTGGTTATATAGAACTAACTGGAAAGGAGACCTAGCTTGCCAGATACCGCCACCATAAAGGAGCTATTAGAAGCCGGTGCCCACTTCGGCCACCAGACCAGCCGCTGGCACCCGGCTATGAAGAAATATATATTCACCAAGCGCAACGGCATCCACATCATCGACCTGGAACAAACGGCGGTGATGCTAGATAAAGCCTGCGACTTCATACGCGAGGTAGCCGCCGAAGGCGGCAGCATCCTCTTCGTCGGCACCAAGAAACAGGCTCAGGAGTCTATCGAACAGGAAGCACAACGCTGCGGCATGTTCTACGTCAACCAGCGCTGGCTAGGCGGGGTGTTGACCAACTTCGCCACCATCCAGGCGCGCATAGACTACCTCGTCCGCCTCGAAGACCAGCAAAGCCGCGGTGACTTCGAGCGCCTGCCCAAAAAAGAAGCGCTCAAGATAGGGAAGGAAATAGTCCGCCTCAACCGCCTGATGGGCGGCTTCAAGGAGCTGACCAAGCTCCCCGACGCCCTGTTCATCATCGACCCCACCAAAGAAAGAATTGCCATCGCCGAAGCCAGGCGGATGGGCATACCCGTGGTGTCCATAGTCGATACCAACTGCAACCCCGACGATATAGACTACGCTATCCCCGCCAACGACGATGCCATCAGGACCATCAAGCTGATATGCAGCAAGATTGCCGACGCCGTTATCGAGGGCAAAACCGGTGGAGCAGCTCTAGTCGGCGCCGATGGGGAAGGCGTCCCCCAAATGACCGAACCTCTCATCTTCACCCCCGACGACGCCCCCGCTGGCGCCCCTGATGACGAACCTAAAGGAGAGGACGCTTGAAAATCTCGCTAGAGCTGATAAAAGAACTGAGAGAGCAGTCCGGCGCGGGCATCATGCAGTGCCGCAACGCCCTGGAGAAAAACAAGGGCAACCGGGAAAAGGCGCTCGAATTTCTCAAGGAACAGGGCTTGCTCAAGGCAAAGGAGAAAGCGGAGCGCACCGCCGCCGAGGGACTGATCGAAGCCTATATCCATACCGGGGGTCGTGTCGGCGCTATGGTCGAGTTGAACTGTGAAACCGACTTCGTCGCCCGCACCGACGAGTTCAAGCAACTGGCGCACAACCTGGCCATGCAGGTAGCCGCCATGAACCCCAAATTCGTTAGCCAAGAAGAAGTGCACGCAGGGGCTGACATAGAACCCGAGGCAGCCTGCCTGCTCCAGCAACCCTATATCAAAGACCAGGAACTGACCATTCAGGACATCATCACCGAAACCATCGCCAGGGTAGGCGAAAACATCAAGGTAGGCCGGTTTGCCCGATTCGAACTGGGCAAACAAGAACCGGAAGAATGAGCGCGGCGAAATACAAGCGGGTCCTGCTTAAACTCAGCGGCGAAGCCTTCAGCGGCGGCGCCAGCTACGGCATTGACGCCGCCACCCTGCTCAAGGTCGCCCAGCAGATTAAAAAGGTAGTCGCCATGGGTGTAGGCGTGGGCATCGTCGTCGGCGGCGGCAACATCTGGCGGGGGGCAAAGGCGGAAAAGGCAGGCATGGACCGCGTCACCGCTGACTACGCCGGCATGCTGGCTACGGTAATAAACGCCCTCGCCCTTCAAGACGTCCTGGAAAGCCAGGGAGTCGCCACCCGGATGCAGACGGCGATAACCGTCCAGCAGGTAGCCGAACCCTATATCAGACGCCGCGCCATCCGCCACCTGGAAAAAGGCAGGGTCGTTATCTTCGCCGCGGGCACGGGCAACCCCTATATGACCACCGACACCGCCGCTGCCCTGCGCGCTATAGAGATTGAGGCTGAGGTTCTACTTATGACCAAGAATAACGTCGATGGCATCTACAGCGCCGACCCCGTCATCGACCCCAAGGCCAAGAAGTTCGACAAACTCACCCACTTCGAGATGCTTAACCGGCGCCTGGAAGTAATGGACGCCACCGCCCTCTCCCTGTGCCTGGAAAACAGGCTGCCCATAATCGTTTTCGACCTTCAGGCGACCAACAGCATAGAGCGGGCGGTAGCCGGTGAATCTATCGGCACCCTGGTCTACAGCGAGCAGTAAAGTGGTTAGCCCCGTTTTATTGACAACGGAAGAAAAGATGCGAGCCTCGGTTGAAGGCTTGAAGATGGAACTGGCGAGCATCCGCACCGGTCACGCCACCCCCGCCCTCATCGAGCACCTCAAGGTAGACTACGCTGGCGTACCCACCCCCCTCAACCAGATTGCCGGCATCTCCGCCCCCGCCGCCAAGCTCCTCGTCATCCAGCCCTGGGATAGGAGCACCATCTCCAGCATAGAAAAGGCTATCCTCAAGTCCGAGCTGGGCTTAAACCCCACCAGCGACGGCAACCTCATCCGCTTGAATCTCCCTCCCTTAAGCGAAGAGCGCCGCCAGGAGCTAATCAAGATAGTGCACAAGCGCGTGGAAGAAAGAAAGATAATGGTACGCAACCAGCGCCGCGACGCCATGACCGAGTTCAAAGAGCTGGAAAAGAACAAGGAGATATCGCAGGACGAGCACAAGCGCGCCCAGGACCAGCTGCAAAAGGTCACCGACAGCTTTATCGCCGACATCGACCAGATAGCCCACGGAAAAGAAGCCGAGCTCAGGGAGGTCTAGCCGGCGGGTCCCGGGCAAAGAGCAGGCGTGTTTAGCACACCTTTATCTATTATGAGCAGCAGAGTGCCAGCCGGTTCATCGGCTAATAAAAAGACCCCCCGCTTCCCCACCCACATCGCCATCATTATGGACGGCAACGGCCGCTGGGCGCAAAAGCGCGGCTTGCCCCGTCTCGAAGGGCACGGGGCGGGCGTGGAAAACCTGCGCTCGGTGATTGAATACTTCGACCGGCTCGGCCTTAAATACCTCACCCTCTACGGCTTCTCCACCGAAAACTGGAAGCGCCCTAAAGAAGAGATTGACGGCTTGCTCAACCTCCTGCAAGAAGCGATAGATGAAGAGACCCTTAAGCTGCACAAAAACGGCATAAAAATCCGCCACCTGGGACGCCTGGAAAAGCTCCCCGCGGGCTTTCAGCGCGCCATAACCAGGGCAGTGGAGCTGACCAGGGACAACAAGGGGATGACGGTCAGCTTCGCCTTCAACTACGGCGGTCGCGCCGAGATTCTGGACGCCGTGCGCAAGATTATAGTCGAGGGCGTCCCACCCCAGAAGATAGACGAACAATTGTTCGATAGCTATCTCTACACCGCGGGCTTACCCTATGTAGACCTGGTCATCCGCACCGCGGGCGAGCTCCGCATCAGCAACTTCCTGATTTGGCAGGCCGCCTACAGCGAATACTATTTCACCGAGGTTTTCTGGCCTGACTTTGATAGCAAGGAGATTGATAAGGCGCTGCTCGCCTACAGCCGGAGACAAAGGCGCTTCGGCGCCCTGTAATAATATGCTCAAGAAGAGGTTTCTAACCGCGCTCTGGGCCATCCCCATCCTGGTCGCCGCCGTCTGGTTCGACCAGCCCCTCCCCTGGTTCACCGTACTGGTGGCGATATGGGGGCTGCTGGCGGTCTTTGAATTCTACAGAATGGGGGAAAAGGCAAAAATAGCCCCTATCACCTACTTCGGGCTGCTCTGGACGCTTCTATTTATATTGAGCCCCCAGCTCGATAACGACTATCTCACCCCCCCGATTCTGCTCGCCTCGGCGGTGGTGCTGTCGCTAATCTGGATAGTCTTACGCCAGCGAAGAGAAGGCGCTTTTATCGGCTGGGCCTGGACGCTGGGCGGCATCCTCTACATTGGCTGGCTCTTGAGCTACTTCGTTGGCTTGAGAGGTCTGGAAGACGGCCGGAACTGGGTCTTCCTGGCGCTATTAGTCACCTTCGCCTCCGACACCGCCGCCTACTTCGTGGGCAGGGCGCTGGGCAGGCACAAGCTCGCCCCCCGCATCTCCCCCGCCAAGACGTGGGAAGGCACCATCGCTGGATTTGTGGGAGCTATCGTCATCGCCCTGCTCTTTACCCTCCCCACCCCCCTCCAGCTCCCCATCGGCTATGGGCAGGCGGTACTGTTGGGTTTTCTGGTCAGCCTCTTCGGCCAGCTCGGCGACCTGGCTGAGTCCCTGCTCAAGCGCAACACAGGCGTCAAGGACTCGGGCAACTGGCTGGCGGGGCACGGCGGCTTCCTGGACAGGATAGATAGCATTGTCCTGGCCGGTGTCGTGGTATACTATTATGTAGTATGGGCTATATAGTAAAGCGGGTCGCCGTCCTCGGCGCCACCGGCTCCATAGGCCGCCAGACTCTGGAAGTAATCGACGCCCTCCCCGGCCACTTCAGCGTCATCGGGCTGGCGGGAGGCAGGAACACCGCCCTCCTCGCCGAGCAAATAGAGAAGTTCCAGCCCCGCTTCGTCTTTCATCAGGAGACCAAGACCCCTCCCCCCACCACCGCCGAATACGAATTCCTGTCGATGGAAGATATCGCCCGCCACCCCGAGATAGACCTGGTGGTCGTCGCCACTTCAGGGAAGTGGGGGCTAAGGCCGACACTGGCGGCGGTGCAGGCGGGCAAGCAGGTCGCTCTGGCCAACAAGGAATCGCTGGTCATGGCCGGCGAGCTTATCACCCAAGAGGCGAAGCGGAACGGCGCGCAGATTAGGCCCGTCGATAGCGAGCACAGCGCCATCTGGCAGTGCCTTGAGGGCGAGAGCAGCAAGCCGTCTAAGATTATACTCACCGCCTCGGGTGGCCCCTTCCGGCACTATTCCCTGGCCGAGCTGGCCAAAGTCACCCCCGAGCAGGCGTTGCAACACCCCTCATGGCGGATGGGCAATAAGGTCACTATCGATTCGGCGACGCTGATGAACAAGGGTCTGGAGGTAATCGAAGCCCGCTGGCTCTTCGATATGCACTTTGACAACATCAAGGTCTTAATCCACCCCCAGAGCATCGTGCATTCCATGGTGGAATTCGCCGACGGCTCGGTCAAAGCCCAATTGGGCAAGCCCGATATGCGCCTGCCCATCCAGTACGCCCTCTCCTACCCCGAGCGCCTGGCTAACCCCCACCTCCCCCAGCTCGACTGGGCGGATATTAAAGAGCTTAATTTCGAGCCCCCCGACTTCGATAGTTTCCCCTGTCTGAAGATAGCCATCGAGGCAGGCAAAAAGAGGGGAACTTATCCCGCCGCGCTCTGCGGCGCCGATGAGATTGCCGTGCAGCAATTCTTAGCCGGAAAAATCAAGTTCACCGCTATACCCGAACTGGTCGAACGAACGCTGGACGAGCACAAAGCTATATCGCACCCCGACCTGGAAGAAATAATGGCGGCGGACGACTGGGCCAGGGAAAAAGTCATGCAGCTCGCCGCCGGAGACAAATCGTGATACTCACCATAGTCATCGGCGTAGTTGCCCTCTCCGTACTTATTATCGTCCACGAGCTGGGGCACTTTATCGCCGCCAAGGCTACGGGGGTACCGGTGGAGGAATTCGGCATCGGCTTCCCGCCGCGTGCCTACGGCCGCAAGTGGCGAGGCACGATTTACTCCATAAACTGGATACCCTTCGGCGGTTTTAACAAGATTGCCGGAGAGGTAGACCCCGCCGTGCCCAGGGGCCTGGCCAGCCGGAGCTACGGCGTCAGGCTACTGGTCCTCGGCGGCGGCATAGTGATGAGCCTGCTGCTGCCTTTCGTACTGCTCTCCCTGGCTTATATGGTCCCCCACGATATAGTCAGCGGACAGGTGGTGATAGAAGATGTCTCCCCCAACTCGCCCGCCGATATAGCCGGCATCCTGCCCGGAGACGCTATTATCAGCGTCAACGACAACCCTTTGAGAAATGCCAGCGAGCTCAGCCGCTATGTCCAGCTCAATCTGGGCAAGGAAATGACCCTGTCCCTGGAACACGCCGACGCCACCATCGAGACTGTAAGTCTTACCCCCCGCTGGCAGCCCCCCGAGGGCGAGGGCTCTATGGGGGTGATAGACATCCAGACCGAAGACGCGGTTATCATCAGCGAAAGCTATCCCCCCTGGGAGGCAATCCCCATCGGGGCGCGCTCCTGCATCGAGGCTCTGGTCCTCTACAAGAACGGCATTTTCGGCATGATTCTGGGCACCATACCCTTCACGCCCGCGGGACCGGTGGGTATCGTGCAAATTGCCGGAGCGGCGGCTCAAAGCGGGGTAAGCCCGGTGCTGGAGCTGACGGCATTCATCAGCATCGCCATCGCCATAACCCAGCTGATACCCTTCCCCGCCCTTGACGGGGGCAGGATGCTATTCGTCCTGCTGGAATGGATAAGACGGGGCAAACGCGTCTCTCCAAGGACGGAAGGCATCGTGCACTCCATCGGGTTTATGGTATTATTAGCCTTGCTTGTGCTGATTACCTACCAGGACATCTTTCGCTGGATAAGTGGAGAGAGCCTAATCTGATGAATCAGCGCCGAATCTCAAAACCAATCCAAATCGGTAAGGTCACTGTCGGCGGCGGCGCCCCTATCGTGGTGCAGTCCATGACCAAGACCGACACCGCCGATGTTATGTCAACTGTTAGGCAAATCAAGGAACTCGAAGACTGCGGCTGCGAGCTCGTGCGGGTGGCTGTCCCCGACGCCGAAGCCGCCCAGGCCATAAAAGCCATCAAAAAAAATATTTCTATTCCCCTCATCGCCGATATTCACTTCGACCACCGCCTGGCTCTTATGGCGCTTGAATCCGGCTGCGACGGCCTGCGCTTAAATCCGGGCAACATCAGCGAACCCGATAAGGTCAAACAGGTAGCCAACGCCGCCAAAGAAAGAGGCGTGCCCATCCGCGTCGGGGTCCACGCCGGCAGCCTGCCCGCCAAGGCTCGGCAGGCGGGCCTCCCCCCCTCCCCCCACCCCAATCTCTCTATCGCCGAGCAGATGGTCGAGGCGGCGCTCAAACAGGTCAGGCTGTTAGAAGAACTGGATTTTGAGCTTATCAAGGTCTCGGTCAAAGCCTTCGATGTCCCCACTACTATTGAAGCCTATCAAAACATCGCCCAGAAGATTCCCTATCCACTGCACATCGGCGTCACCGAGTCCGGCCCACCCCGCACCGGCATCATCCGCAGCACGGTGGGCATCAGCACCCTTTTATACGAGGGCATCGGCGACACCATCCGCGTCTCCTTGAGCGCCCACCCCCGCGAGGAGGTCATCGCCGCCTACGAAATCCTGAAAAGCCTCAACCTCCGTCAGCACGGCCCCATACTGGTCAGCTGCCCTTCCTGTGGTCGCGCCGAGGTTGATATAGTAAAATTAGCCCAGGCAGTGGAGGAAAAGCTATTAAAGATTGACAAGCCGCTCAAGGTAGCCGTCATGGGCTGTATTGTCAACGGCCCCGGTGAAGCCCGTGACGCCGATATCGGCATCGCCTGCGGCAAGGGCAGAGCCGTCCTTTTCAAGAAGGGCAAGAAGATTAAGACTATCGAGGAAAAGGATTTTGTAAAGGTATTGATGGATGAGGTGGGGAGGTTTTAGATATGGGAGACGGGCATATAAAGGGGGGCTAAATGGATGCTGGCATAATTATTACAGCGGTAATAACAGTAGTAGTTGTGGTTCTTGGATTCATTCTTGAAAAGGAGCGGGACAGAAAAGCAAAGCTACATGAGAGGAAAGAGGATTTATACAAACATATAGTATCTTCATTTAAGGGATTATCTATAGAGAAACCCGACGCTCTTCTAAAGCAACAGTTCATAGATGAGACAAGACTTACACGGCTATATGCAAGTGATGAAGCAATTAAAGCTCTAAACGAATTACTAGACCTTATGATGAAGGGTGAGAAAAATTTTGAGGAAGTAAATGGTAAAAGTTATCAATATGTTGCTCATAATTTGTGGGGGAAATTTATGATAGCTATGCGGGAGGACTTGGGAATAAAGACTAAATTGTCCGCTGACGAACTGGGTAGGACTGAAGACACTAAATGATAATAAACAACTGACCATCGGGAAAAAGAGGTATAGCTATGGCAAAAGCAAAACCTCTAAATACTAGAATAAAGCCGTCCGATATGATTTAATGGGTAGAGGATTTGAGGAAACCCGACCGGTGCAAGGAGGCTATTCATGTTTTGTAGAAACTGCGGCAAAGAACTCATAGGTGTACCCGAAATCTGCCTCGGCTGTGGAGCCAAGCCCTTAGTCGGCAGCAGCTTTTGCCAGGCCTGCGGCGTCAAGACGAGCCCCGTGGCTGAATTTTGTGTTAAATGCGGGGCTGGGCTGGGGCTAAAAACGGTAGCCGGCAATGTTTCCGGAAAATCGAGGCTGGCCACCACCCTGCTTGCCTGGTTTCTCGGCCATTTCGGCGCCCATCGATTCTATCTGGAGAAGTATGGAACGGCAATTCTAATGCTCCTTACTCTAGGTGGTTTTGGTATTTGGGCTCTCATCGACTTTATCATCGCCGTTACCGGAAGTATGAGAGACAAGGAAGGCAAACTCATCACGAACTGGTAAAGCTATGCGCCTATCAAAGCTATTCGGTAAGACCCAGCGCGAAATCCCCGCCGAGGCGGAAACCGCCAGCCACCAGCTTTTACTCCGAGCCGGCATGATCCAGCAGCTGGCTGCGGGCGTCTATTCCTACCTGCCTTTAGGCTGGCGGGTGCTCAAGAAGATAGAAAACATCATCCGCGACGAAATGGACAAGGCTGGCGGACAGGAAGTCAACATGCCCGTGCTCCAGCCGTTCGAGATGTGGCAGCAGAGCGGCCGCGACCAGGCTTTAGGCAAGGTTCTTTTCACCCTCTCCGACCGCAGAGAAAGAAAACTGGCTCTAGGCCCCACCCACGAAGAAGTCGTCACCGAGCTGGCTAAGTATAATGTGCAGAGCTACCGCGACCTGCCCCTCCTCCTCTACCAGATACAGGTCAAATTCCGCGACGAGCCGCGTCCCCGGGGCGGGCTGATAAGGGTGCGGGAGTTCCTCATGAAAGACCTCTACAGCTTTGATGCCGATGAGGCCGGGCTGGATATAAGCTACCAGAAGATGCGGGAAGCCTATCAGAATATCTTTGACCGCTGCGGCCTGCCTGTGATGCTGGTGGAAGCCGACAGCGGGGCTATCGGCGGCAAGGACTCCCGAGAGTTCATGGTGGTAGCGGAAAGCGGCGAGGACGAGATTATCTACTGTCCCGGCTGTAACTATGCCGCCAATGCCGAAAAAGCGGTGAGCGTTAAAGAAAAAATCGATAACGGCAAACCTCTGCCCGTTGAGGAAGTCGCCACCCCCGGTGCCGGTTCCATAGAAGAAGTCGCCGCCTTCCTCAAGATACCTCATCACCACACCCTTAAGGCGGTCTTTTATATCGCCGACGGCAAGCTCGTCTTCGTGGTTATCCGCGGCGACCTCGAGGTCAACGAGGTAAAGCTGAACAACCAGCTCAAGGCAAGCGAGCTCCGCATGGCTACCGAGGCCGAGGTCATAAAGGCAGGGCTGGTGGCTGGTGCGGCATCGCCCGTCGGCATTAAAGGCTTCAAGGTCATCGCCGACGACTCGGTAAATTCGGGCACCAATTTCGTCGCCGGCGGCAACAAGCCGGATACCCACCTCAAAAACGTCAACTACCCCAGGGACTTTAAGGCGGATATCGTCGCCGACATCGCCAGCGCCCGGGTCGGCGATAAATGCCCCGGATGCGGCGGTATATTAGCCTCGACCCAGGGTATCGAGGTCGGGCATATCTTCAAGCTGGGCACCACCTACAGCCAAAAGTTCGACGCCTCCTTTATCGACAAAAAGGGCGAGTCCCGTCCTCTGGTCATGGGCTGCTACGGCCTGGGCTTAAGCCGTCTGATGGCGGCGGTCATCGAGCAAAACCACGACGAAAAGGGCATTATCTGGCCCCTCCCCATCGCCCCCTACCAGCTCTATCTCTGCCCGCTCTATAAGGAAGGCGCTAAAGTAGAAGAGGTCACCGAAAAGCTCTACGCCGAACTGGAAGCAGCCGGCTTTGAGGTGCTCTTCGACGACCGCCAGGAGTCGCCCGGGGTCAAGTTCAACGACGCCGACCTGCTGGGGATGCCCATCCGGGTTACCGTCAGCCCCCGGACTTTAGAAAAAGGCAGCGTCGAGTTCAAAAAACGCTCGGAAAAAGAGTCGGAGCTGGTGCCATTAGACGGGATAGCGGCTAGACTCAAAAAGATGGTTACCGAGTTTAACTCGGTTTAATCCCATAAACCTTTATGCTCAGAACCGAACTGGCAACATTCGCTACTTCTTGAGGCGGTATTTTTGCATTCTTGATGATTACCTTGGCCGTTGGGTCGTTAGCCATACTATCTACAGGGAAGGACGTCTCATCAGCTATCCTGACATCCTGAAATCCAGCCGCTTCTATAGCACCTATATATTCGTCCCTCATTATAGCTCCCGAAAGACAGCCGATATACGCCTCAACAGAGTCCTTGATGAAATCGGGAAGTTCCCTAAGCAAAACTATATCTGAGACCATCAGCCTGCCACCTGGCTTAAGCACCCTGAATGTTTCTCTAAAGACCCTTCTTTTATCGGGCACGAGATTGATAACACAGTTTGAAATGACGACGTCAACCGAATTATCAGCCACCGGCAGGTTTTCAATCTCTCCCAGCCTGAACTCCACATTCGTATAGTCACCCTGCCTGGCATTTTCTCTCGCTTTTTCGATCATCTCCGGCGTCATATCCACGCCGATGACTTTTCCATTTTTGCCGACCTTATAGGCGGCTAGAAAACAATCGAAGCCGGCACCTGAGCCGAGGTCGAGTACTGTTTCACCTTCTTTTAAAGAAGCCAGGGCTACTGGATTGCCGCAGCCGAGACCCAGATTAGCTCCCTCGGGGACCCTGTCCATTTCTTCCTCGGTGTAACCAATAGTTTTACTCATATTGCGGGCTAAATCGGTATTATTACAGCATGAGCTTGTTGTGTTACAGCAGGTGCTGTCCTGTTGTGCGACTTTTGCATACCCTTCTCTTACAGACTTCTTGATTTCTGCCTCTTTCATATTTTCTCCCTCTATTTTCTTATTACGTCTTGCATGAGTGGTCCAAGCATGCTCCTCACCATATCGGTGAGGTCTTCCGCTTTAATCAATGAAATACAACACACCTTTCCGTCTTTTTCCCAACTGGTAACCGCTAATTTGTCACCGGCACGGATATTTGCCTTTTCCCTCATCTCCTTAGGTAGCACCATCTGACCGCGCTCATCTACGCTTATCACGGCTTCAACCTTGCAGCAACCCATGCCTGTCGGTACACAAGACGCAGATTTCTCTTTCTTAGCCATGTTTCACTGCTCCATTATTTATTCTGAAAATTCAGTATACGCTGATTATACAGCACAAAATTCAGCTTGTCAAGAGCGAGTTTTAGAGGGTGAATACCCTCTAAGGGCGGGTTGGGTGGGACGAAAAACCTACGCTAACAAGGTGGAGTGGGGAGGCGATACACCCCCCAAAATAAGGAATTTATAGAGGTCTAACCTCTATAGGGTGGGTATTGGGTGGGACGATAACACTTACGCACAACAAGGTGGTGCGGGGCGAGGCACAACCCTCGCTAACTCTAGCCCCTCAGCGTCGCCCCCAACTGCTTTGACAGCCTGTCCAGAATCTGCTGCTGGACCTTATTGACCTCGTCGTCGGTCAGCGTGTGCTTCGGCGACTGGTAGGTAATGCGGTAAGCCAGCGACTTCTTCCCCGCCGGCAACTGCTCCCCGCTGTAGAGGTCGAAGAGGGTAAGCTCGGTCACCAGCGGAAAGCCCCGCATAATCGCCTGCACCTGAGCATTAGTCACCCCCCCATCCACCACCAGTGCCATATCCCTGACCACGGCCGGGAAGCGCGAAATCGGCTGGAACATCTTATGTCCCAGAGTAAAGGGCAGCAGCGCCGTCAGATCGACCTCGAAGAGATAAACATCCACGGAAAGCTCGAAGGCATCCGAGACTTTAGGATGCAATTCGCCGACTACCCCCAGCCTTTTCCCCCCGACCACAATCGCCGCCTGCTGGAACGGGTGCAGGCTCTCGTCCGAACCCGTCTCGAAGCTAACTTCCACCCCGAGCTGCCCGAAAAGCCCCTCGACCACTCCTTTGGCGTCGTAGAAATCGAGCGTCTCGTTCCCGCCCCGCCAGGACGGCTTGAACCTGGGCCCCGCCAACACCCCGCAAACTATCTCCGGCTCAAGCGGCAGGTCATTCTTCCGGCGGTGGTACACTCTGCCCAGCTCGAAGAGTCTTACGCCGCCTTCCTCGTGCCTGAGATTCGATTCTAAAGCCGAGAGGAGATTAGCCCGCAAATTCGGGCGCAGATACTCCTGCTCGGCGGTCATGGGTTTGACCATACGCAACGGCTCCGGCTCCAGCGGGTGGGGCTGGGGCATCTGCTTATTCAAGGCATCCAGGCCTGTCAGGGAAAAGGTGATGACTTCCTGGAATCCGTAGTCGGCCAGTATGCGGCTCACCTGCGGCTTCAGCTTGAGGATGGGTGACGGATTCTGCCGGGGCACGGGCTGGCTGAGCATGGTAATCGGAATCTCGTCGTAGCCGATAACACGGGCGACTTCCTCGATAAGGTCTTCCTCAAGGCTCACATCGCTGCGCCAGTAAGGGACGGTAACCTGAAGTTCGGCAGACGAAGCTCCGGCTTTGACCTCGAAGCCTAAAGCCACCAGCGTATCTCTCATCTGCCTGGTAGTAAACTCGACGCCTAGAAGGCGTTTTGCCTCAGAGCGGCGCAGTCGGATGGGCTCTGCTTTCTTCTCGCCGGGATAGGCGTCGATAAAGCCCTTGACGGCTTGACCTCCGCCGAGTTCGACCAAAAGCTGGGTCGCCCGCTTCAGCGCCGGAATCGTCACCCCTGGGCTAATCCCCCGCTCGAAGCGCAAGCGGGCTTCGCTGGGCAGACCCAGGCTGTGGCCCGTCTCATAGATGCCGGCCGGGTTAAAGCTGGCCGCCTCCAAAAAGATGGCTGTGGTATTCTCGGTCACCTCGCTGTCGTAGCCCCCCATCACCCCCGCTAGCGCCACCGCCCGTTCCGTGTCGGCGATGACCAGCATATCGGGCAAAAGCGCCCGCTTGTTCCCGTCCAGGGTAACCATGACCTCGCCCTTCCGGGCGCGGCGGACGATAATCTTCCGGCCTCTAATCTGGTTATAGTCGAAGGCGTGCAGCGGCTCGCCGTACTCCAGCATGACGTAGTTGGTAATATCGACGATGTTATTTATGGGGCGCATACCCGCCGCGATAAGCCTTTGCTGCATCCAGGGCGGCGAAGAACCTATCTTTATCCCCTTCACCAGGCTGGCGCTGTATCGCGGGCAGAGGTCGGGGTCGGCAATTCCAACTGATATTTGACTATCTATCGTAGTGGTGGACTCATTATAATCGTCTTTGGGGAGGCGAACCTTTTGCCCCGTCAGAGCGGCAATCTCCCTGGCGATGCCGATAACGGATAAGCAATCGGGGCGGTTGGGGGTTATATCCAGGTCGAGAATCACGTCGCCCATGTAGTCGGCAAGCGGCGTGCCCACCGGTGCCTCGGCGGGAAGGACCATAATTTCCTCATGGCTCTCGGAGATACCCAGTTCTTTTTCCGAGCAGACCATCCCCTGGGAGACCACCCCCCGTATCTTAGCCGCCTCCAGGCTGACGAGCTGGCCGGTATGACCGTCGATAAGCTTGGCGCCCACGCGGGCGAAAGCCACCTTATCCCCCAGCTTTAGATTGGGCGCCCCACAGACCACGGCCTTCTCCTCGCCGCCCAGCTCTATGGTAGGCAAAAGCAGTCGGTCGGCGTTGGGGTGGGGATTGATAGCCGTAATCTGCCCGATGACGATGCCCTCCCAGCTCCCGCCGACAACCTGCCAGGCCTTGACCTCGGTGCCGGCCATAGCCAGCTTGCGAGCAAGCTCAGCCACGGGCAGTTTTATATCAACGTAGTCTCTAAGCCAGCTAACTGAAACCTTCATCTCTAGAACTGCCTCAAAAATCTAAGGTCGCTGCCGTAGAACAACCTGATGTCGTCGATACCGTAACGCAGCATGGGCAACCGGTCTATGCCCATCCCGAAGGCAAAACTGGAATAGACTCTGGGGTCGAGACCTCCCCGCTCCAAAACTTTGGGATGCGTCATCCCCGCCCCCAGTATCTCAATCCAGCCGCTGTCGCCGCAGAGCCGGCAGCCCTTGCCCCCGCAGACCCCGCACTCTATAGCCATCTCCACCCCCGGCTCGTCGAAGGGGAAGTAATCGCAACGGAAGCGCACCTTCCTCTCTTCGCCGAAGAAACGGCGGGCGAACTCGTAGAGCGTCCCCTTAAGCTCGGCCATGGTGATACTCTTGTCCACGGCAAAGCCGTCAATCTGATAGAACATGGGCACGTGGGTGGCGTCGCTGGCTTCGTAGCGATAGACCTTGCCCGTGGTCACCACCCGTATCGGCGGACGCATCGTCTCCATCGCCCGGATATCCCCCGCCGTATTGTGGGTGCGCAGCAGCATGTTCCTTTCGCCGCGCTCGTTCTTATAATCCACCCAGAGGGTGGCCATGCTATCGCGGGCGGGGTGGTGCTGGGGAATGTTCAGCGCCTCGAAGTTGTAGTAGTCCCACTCCACCTCCGGCGCCTCCATCACCTGAAAGCCCATGGAAACGAAAATTTCGTGGATTTCCTGGATGGTCTGGGTTATGGGATGCAAACGCCCGCCGGGTAAAAGACGCCCGGGCAGCGTAATATCGAGAGACTCGGCCCCGACGGCGCTCACCAACTGGTCCTCGCGGAGCAGTTGAGTCTTCTGCTGATAGCTGTTCTCCAGCTCGGCTCTAATACGGTTGGCCAGTGCCCCCACCCTCCGCCTCTCCTCCATGGGCAAGTCAGCCAGACCGCGCAGGATGGCAGTCAACTGGCTCTTCTTGCCCAGGTAGCGCACCCGCCAGGCTTCCAGCTCCTTATCCTGGGTGACCATCTCCAGCTCCCGCAGGGCGTTGGCTATCAGCTCCTCAAGCTCGTTTATCATAGTTGTCTTGGATTATAGGTTATCGGCTACAGAGGGGTCAAGGAGACAATAAAAACTGTCATTTTGGAGGAAGGGGGCGGAGTATCCCCCCAAAGCAAGGTTAAGGAGCGCCAGCTCATTAGGGTGGGCTGGGTGGGACGATAAGACCTCCGCTAAACAAGGCGGGGCGGAGAGGGGCTAACCTATCTATTCAACCGTGAAAGGCGCGCTCAATTTTTCCTGGCCGTCTACATACAAAACTACTTTATAACTACCCCTCGGCCAGTTAGTGTCAGAAGTCAATGAGAAACTGAGGTATCTGGTGCCATCGGTGGTCAACTCATACTCACCCACAAGGTAATCTGTCACGCCTGCTTCCCCCTCTACGTATACCCATTCCGCCTTTACCACAGTCTCAGAGGGAGCATTTGACAGCTTAACCGAGCAGAATATCTCAAAAATGTCAAAGCTAAAAACATCAGCACTATCCAGTGGTTGCTCATTCTCGTCCACGCCCGTGCACATAGTGGCTTCACTCAGGGAAGCGGTGGTGACACTACAGCTTGCTTCACAGCCGACAAGCGGCATCACCAGCAAGATAGAGACCAGAACAAGAGCGACCGCCAGAAAAAGCTTACCCTTCACGTTTCCTATCCTCATATGGTTTAATACTACCCTTCCACCTTACCCTTGGCTATCGTCACTAGATTGGCAAAATCCTCCGGCTCCCTCACCGCCATATCAGCCAGGATCTTGCGGTTGACGGTCACCCCCGCCTGCTTCAGGCCGTAGATGAACTGCCCATAGCTCAACCCCTGCGCCCGGCTGGCGGCGCTGACCCGCAAAATCCAGAGCCGCCTCATATCGCCCTTACGATCGCGGCGGTGGGCATAGGCATAACTCAGCGCGTGGAGCATAGACTCTTTAGCCCGCTGATAAAGGGAATGCCTGGTGGCTTTATGCCCCTTGGTCATCGCCAGCACCTTCTTGTGGCGATGGTGACTGGTTACACCTCTCTTTATTCGCAAAACATCCCCCTATCTACTTTACACCGTAGGGCAAAAGCCGCTTAATCCGCACCCGGTCCGCCGGGCTCAGCGGTATGGTGTCATCGAACAGACGCCGCACCTGCTTTGACTTACGGCGGCGGAAATGGCTCTTGCCGCCCTTGACTCGCATAATTTTGCCGCTACCGGTGATGTGGAAGCGGTGCTTGGCTCCCTTATGGGTTTTTAATTTCGGCACTTTTTAAGACCCCTTTACTACCTCACTCGTTTTCGCAGACCCCTTTACTACCTCGCTCGTTTTTGCTTTCTGGGTGGTTAACGGCGAGAGGATTACGGTCATACTCCGCCCCTCAATAATCGGTTGCCGGGCGATAGCCGCCACCCCCTGCAGCGATTCCGTCATCCGCTGCAACAGACCCCAGGCGATTTCGGGGTGGGTGATTTCCCGCCCCCGGAACCGCACCGTCACCTTAACCTTATCGCCCTCCCCCAGCAGCTTCCTCACCGACCTTATCTTTGACTCAAAGTCGTGATGGTCAATCTTGGGTCGCAGCCTGACCTCGCGCAGCAGGGAAACCTTCTGATTTCTCCTCTGCTCGCGCTCTTTCTTGGACTGCTCGTACCTGTACTTACCGTAATCGAGCACGCGGCAAACCGGCGGTGTTGCGGTAGGGGCTACCTCAACCAGGTCAAGGTCTTGCCTCCTCGCCATCTCCAGCGCCTGGCTTACGGGCATAATCCCCAATTGCTCGCCCTTCTCCCCCACCAGGCGGATTTCCCTGGCTCTGATAGCCTGGTTAATCCGTAGCGATTTAACTATGTCCCGTTTACCTCCCGCGCGACCTTAACCGGTCATGGGCAAAAACTATAACATAACAGCCTGCGCTAGTCAAGTTTTACAGCTTCAATTCCAGGCTGCGGCTGGCTATAATCCCTTTTAATTTCTGCTTGAAGTCGGCAAAGGGCTGGGCGTTGACCTGCTCACCGCTGCGCAGGCGGACGGAAACGGTGGCATCGGCAACCTCCCTGTCCCCGACGACCAGCATGTAGGGCACCTTCTCTAATTGCGCCTTCCGTATTTTCATGTTCACCGTCTCCGAGCGGGCGTCCACCACCCCCCGCACCCCCTCGCTCCTGAGCTCGGCTTCCAGCTTGCGGGCGTATTCCAGGTGGCGGTCGGCGATGGGTATCACCACCGCCTGCACGGGCGCCAGCCAGACGGGGAAAGCCCCCCCATAATGCTCGATGAGCGAAGCCAGGAAGCGCTCCATGCTCCCCAGCACGGTGCGGTGCACCATAGCCACCATGTGCTCCTGCCCATCCTCGCCGACGTAGTTAACATCGAAACGCTGTGGCAGGTTAAAATCGACCTGTATGGTCGGCCCCTGCCACCCCCGCCCCACCGCGTCCTCGAACTTTATATCTATCTTGGGCCCGTAGAAGACGCCCTCTCCGGGGTCTATTTCATAAGCGAGCGTCTGCCGTTCCAGCGCGCGAGCCAGAGTATCGGTGGCTTCTTCCCAGACCTTGGTATCTCCGGCATACTTCTCGGGTCGGGTGGAAAGATAGATACTGTAATTGCTGAAGCCGAAGGTGTCCACCATGAACAGCGCCAGGTCGAGCACCCCCGCCACCTCGTCCTCCAGCTGGTCGAAGCGGCAAAAGATATGCGCGTCGTCCTGGGTAAAGCCCCTCACCCGCGAGAGTCCGTGCAGCACCCCCGAGCGCTCGTAGCGATAGACCGTCCCCAGCTCGGCGTAGCGCAGCGGCAGTTCGCGGTAGCTGCGCTGGCTGGTCTTATATATCAGGATGTGCCCGATGCAGTTCATCGGTTTAATTACGTATTCCTGCCCCTCGACATCTATGGGGTCGTACATGTTCTCGCGGTAAAAGTTCCAGTGCCCGCTCGTCTTCCACAGGTCCAGCTTGCCGATGTGGGGTGTATATACCAGGTCGTAGCCCCGCTTGAAGTGCTCGTCCTTCCAGAAGTCCTCGATGACGCGCCGTATAGTGGCTCCCTTGGGGTGCCAGTGCACCAGCCCCGGACCAGCTTCTTCGTGGATGCTGAAGAGGTCCAACTCCTTGCCCAGCTTGCGGTGGTCGCGCCGGGCCGCCTCCTCCAGGTTTTTCAGGTAATCGGCTAGGGCTTGCTCGGTAGCGAAGCCGACGCCGTAGACTCTCTGCAGCATGGGATTATGCTCGTCCCCCCGCCAGTAAGCCCCGGCGATGCTCACCAGCTTAAAGGCTTTAAGCTCCCCCGTGGAAGCCACGTGAGGCCCCCGGCACAAATCGACGAACGAGCCCTGCCGGTAGACGCCCACCTTTTCATCGGCTATTTCTTCGATTAGCTCCAGCTTATAGGGCTGTTTGGCGAATAGAGAGCGGGCGTCTTTCTTGCTTAACTCCTTCCTGGTGAAAGGCAGGTCGGCGGCGACCAGCTCCTTCATCTTTGCTTCGATAACGGGCAGGTCGTCCGGTGTCAAGGGTCGGGGCAAGTCGAAATCGTAGTAAAAGCCGTCCTGCGTGGCGGGCCCGATGCCGAACCTGGCGTCGGGGAACATAGAAAGCACCGCCTCCGCCAAGACATGAGAGGCGGAGTGGCGCATTATCTCCAGACTATCGTCTTTTTGAGGTTTTTTAGCGGGAACCATAGCTGTTTGATTATATCAGCTACAAGGCTATATGTGCAATTGAGAGCACAGCGTATTAACTATGGTCTAGCGGAAGGACTATGGACTAGCGGATAGGCTAGGGACAGCGATAATTAAGGGGCTACCTTCCAGCCCTTCTTCTGGTAGTTGCGCGGCGGGCGGAACTCCTTGAGGCGGTCGAGCTGCCCCAGCTTCTCCAGCCGCTTGTAGATAAGCTCCCAGGCGCAGTCCCTCTCCGGGTCCATCTCGCACTTGCCCTCCCGGGCGCCGCCGCAGGCGCCGTTGAGCAATCCCTTGGCACAGCGGGTAATCGGGCAGACGGCACCGGTCAGGGCCAGAACGCAGTCCCCGCAGGAAGAGCAGCTGTCGAATATGGCGCCCCCCTCCCTATCGTCGATGCCCACGAAGTGGGAGTTCTGGGCGGGAATGACGGGCAGGTCGGGGAAAACATCGGCTACCGTCTGCGGCCCCGCCCCGCAGGCGAGGGAGAGCACGGCGTCAATATCGTCCACGTATGGCTTTATGGTCGATTTAGTCAGCACGGTATCGCACTGCTTGACCACCGAGGTCAGCTTAAACTGGAACTCCTTACCCTTCAGTTTGCCCGCCAGCTCCAGCAACTGCTTTAAGGTCTTGACTTCCCTCATCCCCCGCGGCGGCTGGGTGCAGCCGTCGCAGCCGGCGATTAAAATCTTGCGGTAAGAAGATATTGAATCCAGGATTTCGTCCAGAGGCTTCAGTACGGTTACAATCATTGGCTCTTCCCCTTCGCACCGATAGTTTCTATTATCAGGCGGAACTGCCGGATGGCTTCTTCCGCCTGTCCTTCATAGCGCGGCGACACCGAGCCGAAGCCCAGCCTCTCCCCCAACCCTATCTGTTCCAGCTGCCCCTTGATTTTAGCCACCACGTGCTCGGCTTTGGCGCTCACCCCCTCCTGCTTGCAGTCGTCCTTGGAGCAGGCAATCACCATAACCCCGTCGGCGCCGCTCTGTAAAGCCTCCAGGATGTGCACGGCTTCAATCCGCCCCGAGCAGGGCAAATCTATAGTGCGCACGTTGGGGCTAACATCCCCGTTCAAGGGCGGATAGACCGCCCACTGGCAGCGGAAGACGAGGAGCTTGGGCGGCTTCATCTCGGCGATTAGTTGCGGCAGCAGGTTTGAGATTCTATCCCTCTCCCAGTTCTCCAGGTCGAGGGCGAAAGCGGGGCAGAGGGCAACGCATAGGCCGCACCCACGGCAGGCATCCAGGTCGAAACTTATCCCCCCCACACTCTCCAGCTTGGGGGCGCCATAGGGGCAATAGAAGACGCAGTTGCCGCAGGCAATACAGAGGTCTTTATCCACCTTCACCTTCAGGCTGTTGCGCTGCATGGTTATCGCATCCTTGCCGTAGCCCAGCTGCTCCAGCATGCGGTTGAGGACCATAACGCGCCGCCCGGTGAGCGGGCTGCCCCGGTGAAAGCGGCAGTAGTCCTCGTCGCAGGCGAGGATATCAATCTTTTTCATCCCCTCCGCCAGCATCGCCAGCAACAACTCCTCGGAAATGCGCCCGACACAGGGCACGGAAAGCGGAACGAAATCGCTTACCCCGAAGAGCTTACCCACCTGGCTGAAGTCGGGAGCGCTACCCTTGCACATAACGACCAGGGTGTCGCTCTTATATTTCGGCTTCACCTTCCTCAGGTAGTTGAGCAGAGAGTCGCGGTCGTAGTAGATGGTATCGATAGCCCGGGCCGGGCAGGCCGAGGCGCAGATACCGCAGACCTGGCACTTCTCTATATCCAGGATGATTTTTTTGTTCTCGTGGTCTTGGCTTATGGCGTCGTAGGGGCAAAGAGAGCCGCAGATAGAGCAGCGGCTGCAATAGTCCTCGTTGATATTAACGGCTGGCTTGGCTTCGGCGACCTGCGTCAATATAGTCCCCCTTTCTCAATCCATCGGGCTTTCCACTAGAGGTCAGATGGTAACGACGAGGATAAAAATCGTTGGCATCAACCAATTTTAGCGTTAGACGCCCAGGCTGTCAATTACTTAGCCGCCCCCCTTGACAACCCCCAAACTCTATGATACACTTGTTTTAATACAAATGTTTTAAAGGAGACAACGATGAGCTCGCCCACACGGGAGCGCATACTTAACTTCATCCGCCAGTTTCTCAACAGGAAGGGCTACGCCCCCACCGTCAGGGACATCGCCAAAGGCTGCGACATCAGCACGCCCTCCGTCGTTCAGCACCACCTCAACAAGCTTGAGACCGAAGGGCACATCCGCCGCGACCCGACTGTATTCCGCAGCATCCAGCTCACCGATCGTAAACTGGGAGCCGTCTCCCTGGTGCCCCTGCTGGGCACCATCGCTGCCGGCAAGCCGATACCCGTGCCCACCGCCGATACCTGGAATTCCGTCCCCGAGGAAACGCTCCAGCTCACCGATGAGGTCACTAGGGGCAGGAAAGGCATCTACGCCCTCAGGGTCAAGGGCTTTTCCATGATTGATGCGCTGGTCGGCGACGGCGATATCGTTCTTATCCAACAGCTGAGCGCCGTGGAAGAAGGCGAGATGGCGGCTGTCTGGCTCAAGGTAGAGCAGGAAGTAACCCTGAAAAAGGTCTACCACGAAGGCGGCCGCATCCGCCTCCAACCCGCCAATAAAGAGATGCAGCCCATGTACTACCCGACCGAAGACGTAGAGATTCAGGGCAAGGTAATCGGAGTATTACGCAAGCTATAGGTCAAGGGGAGATAGAGCATTGGCTAAGATATTGGAGAAACCGGAAGAGCTCAAGGTCACGGTAAACGTACAGGGGACACCCTTAACCCTGGCCCGCAACGGCGACAGGCAGCGTATCACCAGCGTCTACGAAAAGTGGCGCGCCGTGGAGGAGTGGTGGGGCAAAGAGATAGCCAGAAATTACTTCCGCGTCAAGACCAACAAGGGCATGGTCTGCGATATCTATCGGGACATGCCGGGCGGCAACTGGTATCTGAGCCGCATCCACGATTAGACGCATAAATTGACAGCCCCGCTGGCGGTAATGGTAAACTGTTTATACCATGACCGATATACGGGCCGTCAGCCGCCAGCTAGCCGACGCACTTAAAGGACACCGCGCCGACTATATCGAAGCCCGCCTTGAGGAAAGCCAGCGCAGCCACATCACCTACCGCGGCAAAGAGCTGGAATCGGCGGGGCAGTCCACCGCCGTCGGCGGCAATGTCCGCGCCCTGGTCAAAGGCGGCTGGGGCTTCGTCAGCTTTAACGACCTCACCGACCTCCCCGACAGGATAGAGCGGGCGGTCAAGCAGTCGAAACTCGTCGGCAAAGAGGAGAGCCGGCTCGCGCCGGTGGAGACGGTCGTCGACACGATAGCCAACGGCAAAGACGTCCCCCTGACTATTCCGCTGGCGGAGAAAAAGAAACTCCTCGACGAATACAACGAAATCATCTGGCGCACCCCCCACCTCCAGACTTCGGTTATCGCCTATGGCGACAGCCACAAAAAGACCATATTTTTGAACTCGGCGGGCAGCTATATCGAGCAGCCGAGGACGGATATCACCCTGCGCATCAGCGCCGTGGCCGCCGATGACGGCGAGGTGCAGCAGGCGGGCTTGAGCCTGGGCAGCCGCGGCGACTTCGGCGCCATCCGGAACCTCCACCAGCAGGTGGAAGAGACGGCGAAACACGCCGTAGCTCTTCTCTCCGCCCCCCGGCTAAAGGGCGGCGACTACACCGTAGTCTTAGACCCGGTGCTGGCGGGCGTCTTCGTCCACGAAGCCTTCGGCCACCTCTCGGAAGCCGACCACATCTACCAAAACGAGCGCCTGCGCGAAATCATGGTCCTGGGCAAGAAATTCGGCGGCAAAGAGCTTAATATTATAGACAGCGCCGCTGTCCCCGACCTGCGCGGCAGCTACAAGTACGACGACGAAGGCGTAGCAGCGACTAAGACCTACCTCATTAAGGAAGGCAAGCTGGTTGGGCGGCTCCACTCGCGGGAGACCGCCGCCAGGATGGGGGAAAAGCCTACGGGCAACGCCCGCGCCATCAACTATAGATTCCCGCCCATCGTCCGCATGACCAACACCTATATCGAGCCGGGCAAAGGCTCTTTTGAGGAGCTAATCGCCGGAATTAAGGAGGGCGTCTACGCCAAGAACTGGTTCGGCGGCACCACCAGCATGGAGATGTTCACCTTCTCCGCCGGCGAAGCCTATATGATTCGTAACGGCAAGCTGGCCGAGATGCTGCGCCCGGTGGTGCTCACCGGCAACGTCTTCACCACCCTGAATAACATCGACGCCATCGGCAACGACCTGGATATGAACCAGGGCGGCGGCTGCGGCAAGGGGGGGCAGATGCCCCTCCCCGTCTCCAACGGCAGCCCCCATATCAGAATCCGCCAGTGCCTGGTGGGAGGCAGCTAGTGGAAAAGATATTAGCTCAAGCCAGGAAGGTAGCCGAAGAAGCCGATGTCTTTCTCGTCTCCGCCGAGGAAACCCCGGTGCAGTTCGAGGCCAACCGCCTCAAGCACATCCAAAGCAAGCAGAGCACCAATGTCGCCCTGCGCATCATTAAGGACGGCCGGCTCGGCTACGCCACCAGCACCGACGTCGCCGACGCCCAGAGTCTGGTGGAAAACGCCGTCGAGACCGCCAGGTTCGGCACCAGGGCAAAGTTCGAGCTCCCCTCCGCCACCCCCTACCCCAAAGTGGATACTTTCGACCCTGATGTGGAGTCCGTCTCCGTCGAGAAGATGGCTCAACTGGGCGAAGAGCTTATCGCCCTCATTACCGGGCATACGCCGGAGATTATCTGCGAGGCGCTGGTGGAGAAAGAGACTGTCGCCCTGCGGCTCATAAACTCCCGCGGCGGGCAGGCGAGCTACAAAAAGAGTATTTTTACCATAGGCGTTGTCGGCAGCCTGATTCGGGGCACCGACATGCTCTTCGTCGGCGAGGGCCAGAGCTCTGGCCACCCCCTGACCGAGGTCGGCGAGATAGCCAAGGTGGTGCTCAGGCAACTGGACTTAGCCAAGAATCAGGCGTCGGTGCCCACCAGGCAGCTGCCCGTCATCTTTACCCCCGAAGGTGTCGCCAGCGCCTTAATCTCCCCCCTGATGACGGCTTTCAACGGCAAGACCGTGCTCGAAGGCGCCTCCCCAGTAGGCAAGAAACTGGGTAAGCAGGTGTTCGATAGTAAGCTCTCGCTCTGGGACGACCCGACTATAGCCTACCGCCCCTACAGCCGCCCCTGCGACGACGAAGGCGTCCCCAGCCGACGCACGCCCTTGATTGAGAAGGGAGTGGTGGCTAATTTTCTCTATGATTTGCAGACCGCCGCTTTAGCCAAGACCAAAAGCACCGGCAGCGCCAGCCGCGGTGGCGGACTCCCCCTCCCCTCCCCCAGCACCCTGGTCATCGCCCCGGGCAAAGCCAGCTTTGATGATATGGTAAGCGACATTAAGGAAGGTCTGGTCATCGAGCAGCTCATGGGCGCCGAGCAGGGCAATATCCTCGGCGGCGACTTCAGCGGCAATGTCCTCTTAGGTTATAAGGTGGAAAGTGGTAAAATAGTAGGTAGGGTAAAGAACACCATGGTATCGGGCAATGTCTATCAGCTTCTCAAGGAGATTAGCGCTATCGGCAGCCAGCCCAAGTGGGTCAGCGGCGTAATCAACACCCCACCCCTCTACTGCCCCCGCCTGTCGGTGGCAAGCAAATAGAGACGATAAAATGAAAAGCCCAATCAAACTATACGCCCGCCCCAAGCTCAAATCGCCGGTCATGCTCGCCTCCTGGCCCGGCATCGGCGATGTCTCCCTCATCGTCGCCACCTACCTCAGGAAAAAGCTCGACTTCAAAGAGCTGGGCGAATTCGAACCCTCCTACTTCTTCGACGCCATCGGGGTGGTGGCCAAAGACAACGTCATCGAAGCCCCCCAGTTCCCCGAGAGCCGCTTCTACTACTGGAAAAACCCGGGCGAGGGGAGCGATATCATACTCTTCATCGGCGAAGACCAGCCCATCACCAAGGGCTATGAGCTGGCTAACTGTGTCCTCGATGTCGGGGTAAGGTTCCAGGCAAAGCGCATATACACCTGCGCCGCCGCCCTGAGCCGCATCCACCACACCGAGCAACCCCGGGTATGGGGCGTCGTCACCAGCCCGCACATGGCGGCAGAGCTGGATAAATACGAGCTGGTGCAGCGGGGTAACCTCCAGATTGCGGGCCTAAACGGTCTGCTGCTCGGCGTTACCAAGGAAAGAGGCATCGAGGGCATCTGCCTTCTCGGCGAGGTGCCCATGCACGCCACCCGCATCCAGAACCCGGTGGCGGCGCTGGCGGTGCTCCAGGTGCTGACCAAAATGCTGGATATAGAGGTCGACATGGGCGAGCTTACCCAGATTGCCAACGAAGCCGCCGACAGGCTCAAGCAGATCGCCGCCGAAGCGATGGGAGAATACATAGATAATTTCACCCGCCCCATCTGGGAATACGGCGAAGAAGAATACGACGAAGAAGAGGAGGAAGACTAGGCAAGATATGCCGCTCCCCATCGAAGAGACTCTTGCCGCCCTTAGCGATAGCGCCAGGCCCCTGCTCAGTTCCAGGCTGACCGAGCTATCCAACCTCAACGCGCAGGAGCTGGCTCTTTTTGAGCAGGCATGGAAAACTATCGAGCCAAAACGGCGGCGGCAGATTATCTATCGGCTCGTCGAGCTGGCCGAGGATAATTTTGAGCTCGACTTCGACGACATCTTCAAGAACCGCCTCAAGGACGAAGACGCCGACGTGCAAAGCAAGGCTATCGAGGGCTTGTGGGAAAGCGAGGAAACCTGCCTCATCGACCCCCTTATCGAGCTCTTGGAGCCGGAAAGCCCGGAAAAAGTCCAGGCGACGGCAGCCACCGCGCTGGGCAAGTTCGCCATGCTCGCCGAGCTGGAAAAGCTGCGCCCCAAACATAAAACCAGGGTCTGCCGCACCCTGCTCGGCGTCATTGAAGATACCAGCCGTTCCATAGAAATCAAGCGCCGCGCCCTGGAAGCCGCCGCCCCCCTCAGCCTCCCCCAGATGGAAAAAGCCATCGCCAGGGCTTACCGGAGCGGCGTGCCCAGGCTCAAGACCAGCGCTATTTTCGCCATGGGCAAGAGATGCGACCCGCGCTGGTTGCCCATTTTGATAAAGGAGCTGACCAACGCCGACGCCGAGATACGCTACGAAGCCGCCAGCGCCTGCGGCGAGCTGGGGGAGAAGGAAACCGCCCCTTACTTAAGCAAGCTTACCACCGACCCCGATATCGACGTCCAGCTGGCCGCTATTCAGGCGCTGGGCAAGATAGGCGGCCCCGAGGCTAAAGACAGCCTGGAACGCTGCCTCACCGACGATAGCGAGGTAATCCAGCAGGCGGCGGAAGAGGCGCTCAACGAGCTAGGAGCCGACGAAAACCCCCTATCCTTCCGAATGTGAAGCTACCGAGAGCAGTATGATTTCTAGCAACAATGTTAAGCTGCGGGAAAAAAGACTGGCTGACGCCGCCGACGATTACGCCTGGCTCAACGACGCCGAGCTGGCGGAGCTCGACGCCGCCCCTCTCTCCACCACCACCTTCCCCCAGTACCTGGCGGACTATACCAGCGACCTGCGCTACCCCCCTACCATCAGGCACCAGCTCGCTATTGAGACTAAGGAAGGCAAGCACATCGGCAACTGCACCTACTACGGCATTGATAGCGACAAAGGCGAAGCCGAGCTGGGCATTATGATCGGTGACCGTGACTACTGGGACCGGGGCTACGGCGCCGACGCCGTAGCGGCACTTCTCGACTATGTCTTCCGAAAGACAAAACTAAACCGCCTCTACCTCAAGACACTCGTCTACAACACGCGGGCGCAAAAGTGCTTCGCCAAGTGCGGCTTTACCCCCTACGGCCACCTCAAAAAAGACGGCTACAGCTTCATCCTCATGGAACTGCACCGCGACGAGTGGAAGAAACGCCAGAGCTGACAACATAAAGACAGGGAGTTTAAGAGGGACGAAGTCCCTCTTTTAGAAAAAATCCTCCCCTTCCCCTTGGTAAGGGGAAGGGGATACAGGGGATAGGGTTACAAAATCTCTACTTCTCCTTCTGCGGCGGCGCCGGATTCTTATAACCCTCCAGCAAAACCTTCGGTACCTGCTCGATTAGCTCCTCCACCGTCCACATCCCCACTTCTTTGACGATTGACTTCTTCTTCACCGGCTCGGAGTAGATAGCGATATCGCCACCGGTGACGTCGAAGACCTGCCCGTTTATATCGGCCGCCTCGTCGGTGCAAAGGTAAACGATAAAGGGCCCCACCGTCTCCGGCTTGGGCGGGTTGGTCAGCTCCTCAAAGCGCTTCTTGGTCATCAACCCCGCCTCGTATCTTTTCTTAAAGCCAGCCACTATCTCGTCGCTTAAGGTAAACCGTGTAGCGGCGGTGGGGGCATAAGCGTTACAAGTCACCCCGTACCGTCCCACCTCCCGGGCAACCGCCCGCGTCAGACCGACGATTCCAGCCTTGGCGGCGCCGTAGTTGCAGTGCCCCACCGTGCCCAGCCAGGCGGTAGAGGTGGTATTGATAATTCTCCCCCACTTCTGCTCCCTCATTAAAGCACTGGCGAAGCGCGTGCAGTTGAAAGAGCCTTTAAGGAACGAGTCCAGGCACCGGTCCCAGTCCTCCTCGGTCATATTCCAGACCATGCGCGGGGCATCGGCGCCGGCGTTATTGACCAGTATATCCAGCCTGCCGAAGTTTTCCACGGCCAGCTTGACTATCATCTCGGCATCATCGAAATCGGAGACGCTGCCGAAGAAGGGCATCGCCTCCCCACCCATCCCCTCGATCTCCTTGACCACGGTCTCGGCGTCACCGCCCTGGGTGCCGGGGCGGCGGTTGTTGGTCACCACCTTGGCGCCCTCTTTAGCCAGGGCGATGGCGATAGCCTTGCCGATGCCCTGCCCCGAGCCGGTAACGATAGCCACCTTACCTTCCAGTCTTTTACTCATCGTCTAGTCCTCCCTTTCTACTATTCTATAAATCAGCCCCCGGCCGGCAGCGTAACCACCGCCCGGCCCGAAGCTGTCTTCTCCCCCTTCGGATTCTCCGCCCAGATTTTGCACTCGATAAAGTGCTCCCCATCCTTGTCGTATTTCTTGGTCACCTCGCCCTTACAGGTCAGCGCCTCACCGGGGTAGTTCATCCCCTTGTAGCTGCAGCTTAGCTTCTTAAGCTCACCCTTCTCCCCGAGCCAGTCGGTCAGCATTTGCCCCAGGAAAGCCCCCACCAGCTGCCCCTGGACGATAACCCCCGAGAGCCCGCGGCTCCGGGCGAAGTCCTTGTCGTAGTGGATGGGCGTATAATCGCCCACCGCCCCCGCCCACACCACCAGCTGCCTGGTGGTCGGCTCCTTGACCAGCGGGGTTACCCCGTCGCCGACATTGACATCTTTGTAAGAAAGCTGTTTCGTCATATTTAGTAGCCGATAACCATCTGGCGGCACCGGGCCACCAGCTCATGTTTTTGATTTTTACAGGTGCTCTCGAAGGTCAGAAAAGCCATCCTGCCCATCTCGCCTTCACGCTCGCGCAGGCCGCTGACTTCAAAGACGGCGGTGATGACGTCGCCCGTCTTTATGGGCTGGTAGCATTCGAGCTCGGTTCCCGCCATAAGCACGGATTTAAAGGAGACCATGGCTAGCAAATCATCGACGAACTGCTCGAAACCGATAGCCAGCACGAAGGTCGGCGGCGCTATCATACCGTCCCGCCACTTGGGGTTGGTGTCGCCCACGGCTCGGATAAAGCGCCGCACCATCTCCCGCTCGATGGGGTATTCTCTGGGCTCCCACCCCACCCCGACCATGCTTTTCAGCTTCTCGATGCCCGCCAAGGCTTCTGACATACTAAAAAGTTTACTTTGCCCCGACTGGCGCTGTCAAGGCAGCTCCCCTTGACGGCTGGCTCAAGCTGGGCTACATTTACCCTATGAAAGCTATCGAATGGCTCGGCGACAGAGTAAAAGTCCTCGACCAGACCAAATTACCCATAAAAGAGGCATATCTGGAGCTCAGCCGCTATCAGGACATAGCCTCAGCCATCCTAGAATTGAAAATACGGGGTGCTCCCGCCATAGGGGTAGCCGTAGGCTATGGACTGGCTTTAGGTGCCCTTAAAATCAAAACTGGGACGCCCGATAATTTCAGGCGCGAACTCAAGGCGGTCAGCCGCGCTCTAGCCGCCACTCGCCCCACCGCCCGCAACCTCTTCCGCGCTCTGGAGAGGATGGAGAGGGTGGCTGAGAAGGGCGAAGACGTCGAGCGGATTAAGCAGGCGTTAATCAATGAAGCCATCGCCATACATAACGAAGAAGCCGAAGCCACCCTCAAGCTCAGTAAACTCGGCGCCGAGTTGCTCAAAGACGGCTCCACCATACTGACCCACTGCAACACCGGCCCTTTAGCCACCGCCGGCTACGGCACCGCTTTAGGGGTAATCCGGCAGGCTTTCGAGCATGGCAAAAAGCTCAAGGTTTTTGCAACCGAGACCCGCCCCCTCCTCCAGGGCGCCCGCATCACCGCCTGGGAACTCAAGCAGCTCAAAATCCCCTTCACCCTCATCACCGACTCCATGGCGGGCTACTTTATGAGCAAGGGCGAAGTTGACTGCGTTATTGTCGGCGCCGACCGCATTGCCCTGAACGGCGATACCGCCAACAAACTCGGCACCTATACCCTGGCCGTGCTGGCTAAGGAGCACGCCATCCCCTTCTACGTCGCCGCCCCCCTCACCACCATCGACCCCGCGCTGGCTTCGGGTGATGAAATTCCCATCGAGCAGAGAAGCCCCGATGAGGTAACCCATATTCAGGGCGTCGCCATCGCCCCCGCCGGCATCGAAGCCGCCAATCCCGCCTTTGACGTTACCCCCAATAAATACATCACCGCCATCATTACCGAGGGTGGTATAATAAGGGAGCCCTATGGGGAGGGGATTAAAAAATATTTTAGGGAGGTAATTACATGAATCAGGAATTAGCCACAGCATTAAAAATATACTCAACAAAACCTCATAAAGAATTGAATGACTACCTAATTGGGAAATCAAAAGATAACCTGATTGGGATATTGGTTGATCTAATCACGATGTATATAAACGACAAGAATTCATCAACTATTAGAGAATTTATTACTGTTACATTAGCTGGCTACGAACATGAGGCCAAGAAAATAGGCTACAATGGATATAAACATGACACTTACGGGAAAATGCTAAGGTGTGAAGCTAAGCCTAAAAATTGCGATACTAATTCTGAAAACCTCTATAAACTACGTGGAGCTGGTAACTTTTCAGATTATACGTTCGCCAGATTAAAAAAAGACACCCTGCAAGATGATTTAAACATGCTAGTTAGTGGTTTCGTGGATGGAAAACTAATATATATCATAGAGTTCCCTTTTAAGTGCCCAGAATTTGTTGAGAACCTTAGAGTTCAACTGCTTAAAAGGTTTCCTAAAGGTCAAGATATAACTAATGAGTATTTAAGAAGTGCAGGTTTTGATTATAGGGATTTCACTAAGTGTAACGAGCGGAAGATAGTCTACTTACTAACAAAGAAAGAATTGATGCAATTTAAACCATACATAATCAGAGACTTTTATAATTTCTTAGAGGAAAAAACGAAGTGATTCAATCGAATTTTATGAATCGTATAATAGTGGGTGATGCTCTTAGAGTTCTAAGAGAAATACCATCAGAAATTATTGATATGGGAGTGACTTCACCGCCTTACAACAAAGGTGAGAACAAAAAAGGTTGGCTCGTAAAAAATGTTAAATATAAAGATTCATCAGATAAGGTCCCTGAAGAAGCATATCAAGAAAACCAAGTGGCAGTATTAAATGAACTATTTAGAGTAACCAAATCTGGAGGTTCCTTCTTTTATAATCATAAGGTAAGGTGGGAAAGAGGCTATATGCTTCATCCGATGGATTGGTTGAGAAAGACTAAATGGACTATTAGGCAAGAGATAATATGGGATAGAAAAATTGCAGCGAATATTAGAGGATGGCGTTTTTGGCAAGTAGAAGAGAGAATATATTGGCTTTACAAGCCGGTTGATAAGCATTATATAGGTCAAGAATTAAAACCTAAACATGCTTTATTAACTTCAATTTGGAGACTTCCCCCAGAAAATAAGAACCCGCATCCAGCTCCTTTTCCCATAGAACTACCAGTTAGAGCAATTTATTCCGTTATGGATAACAACAAAGGAATAATAATTGACCCATATTGCGGAAGTGGTACTACTTTGGTTGCTTCAAAGTTATTGGGACATGACTACATTGGTATTGAGATTTCCAAAGAGTATGCTGACTCGGCAGAAATCAGGTTATTAAATTGCGAGAATGAAAGGAAGGATACTCTTTCAGAGATAGCGAAGCACATAGTTACTAGGACTTTCTTTGAAAGGAAGGCAGATGGTATGTATACGGGTAGGCATGGGGTTAAATATACTCCCAAAGAAGAACCAATTCCTCTCAAATTATTTGAGCCTACGGCCAATTACGATAAACAAACCAAGAATAAACCCACGAGAAAGAAGAAAAGTGACCCTGACCGGCGGCTAGAACTGAGAGAAGAAGTCCTCCAGAGACTTAAAGCTCACCAAGCATCAAAGAAAACAAGTCAAGTCTAGGAGGTCTCTTAAATGCCAAAAGCTAAACTCGCCGTCATCGGCGGCAGCGGGTTCTACAAAATCGAAGGGCTGACCGGCATCAAAGAGGTCAACCTCGACACCCCCTTCGGCAAGCCGAGCGACGTCATAACCATCGGCAATCTGGATGGAACGAGCATTGCCTTTTTGCCCCGCCACGGCCGCGGGCACACCATCATCCCCACCGAAGTGCCCTACCGCGCCAACATTTACGCCCTTAAATCGCTGGGGGTGGAGCGCATCATCACCGTCAACGCCGTGGGCAGCTTCAAGAAAGAATTAAAGCCGGGCGACCTGGTTATCCCCGACCAGCTCATAGACCGCACCCGCCATCGGGCGGAGACCTTCTTCGGCGGTGGCATCGTGGTGCACATACCCTTCGCCGACCCCTTCTGCCCGGTTTTGAGCAAGCTTCTGTATGACGCCGCTAAAAAGACGAAGGCAACTGTCCACCGCAACGGCACCTACCTGGCGATGGAAGGCCCCGCCTTTTCCACCCGCGCCGAATCGCGGCTCTACCGTTCCTGGGGGGCGGACATTATCGGCATGACGGCCATACCCGAAGCCAAGCTAGCGCGGGAGGCGGAAATCTGCTACGCCATGATTGCCGGCGTCACCGACTACGATAGCTGGCAGGAGAAAAGCGAGGTGCTGGTGGTCGGCGACATATTTAACACCTTGCGGCAGAACGTCGACGCCATCAAGGAAATCATCAGGCTGGCGGTGGCTGAAGTCAAAGAGGAGCGAGACTGCGAATGCGCCTCCGCCCTGAGCGTGGCCATCGCCACCAGCCGCAAGCACATACCCGCTCAGCTCAAGAAAAAGCTCGACCTGCTCGTCGGCAAATACCTAAAAGGAGACAGCTAAGGCTATGGCCGGAATAGAGTTCAACTGCCTGCCCACCATCATCGGCAGCATGCCCCACACCGACCCCGCCGCCGCCTGCGCGCAGGTGCTCAAATACCTCAAGGACATCCCCGCCTGGCCCCAGCTGCCCCGCCGCTCCTTCAAGGAAAACATGAACGCCCAGTTCAGCGAGGGCTTTCCCGGCATCAGGCTCACCGGTGACAGCCTGCGCGTTGACCGTACCCATGACTTCGACGATTCATTGGAACGCTTCTACACCGCCTACCTTGAGGAAGATGTAGAGCAATACCCCACCACCGCCGACTACGCCGCGGGCTTGCACGCCTTTTTATCATCTGAGAACATCGCGCCGCTGGCGGTCAAGGGGCAGATAACCGGCCCCCTCACCTGGGGCTTGAGCGTTACCGATGAGGCAGGCAAGGCAATCCTCTATGACGATATTCTCGGCGATGCCGTGGCTAAATTCTTGAGGCTCAAGGCGGCCTGGCAGGAAAAGCAGCTGGCTAGAATCTCGCCCCACACCATCATCTTCGTCGACGAGCCCTATATGGCGTCCTTCGGCTCGGTGGCGGTGCCCCTCTCCAAAGAAAAGGTCGCCCTCCTGCTGGAAGAGGTCTTTGTCGACATCAAGGGACTCAAGGGCGTCCACTGCTGCGGCAACACCGACTGGTCGGTCATACTGGAAACCAGCCTCGATATTCTGAGCTTTGATGCCTACAACTACGCCCAATCGCTCAGCCTCTATCCTAAGGAGGTCAAAGCCTTTCTGGACAGGCAGGGCGTCATCGCCTGGGGCATTATCCCCAACGACGGCACCTCGCTGGGCAAAGAGAGCGCCGCCGCCCTCAAGGACCGACTGGAGGAGGCGATGGTACCCTTCACCCGCAACGGCTTTACTTTCAAGCAGCTCGTAGCCCAGAGCCTGCTCACGCCGAGCTGCACGCTGGCTTCGCTCGAATCCCCCGACGCCTCCGCCCGCGCCCTCGAGCTTCTGGTCGAGCTATCGCAAATAATGAGAGCCAAACAGTCATTCTGAAGGAGCACCCCTCCTGTCATTCCCGCGAAGGCGGGAATCCGATCTCCCCCTTTTGTAAAGGGGGATTAAGGGGGATTTTGGAAACCCCTACAGGGGGATATAAAAGGGGCACCACCTTTATAGGGTGGGATGGGTGGGACGACAAACGCACGTCTGAATAGGAGTTTAAGTCATGGAATGCCAGCTGGACGCCAACAAAGCCAGATGCCCCTGCAGCTACGAGCCCTGCTCTCGCAAGGGCAAGTGCTGCGACTGCATCGCCTACCACCTCAAGCATGATGAGCTTCCCGCCTGCGTCTTCTCCCCTGAGGTAGAAAAGACCTATGACCGCTCCTTCGCCCGCTTTGTCCAGCTCTACACTAGCCAGAAAAGCTGATTTGGGTTATATTTTACAGGGGGTGAGGTTGATAAAAAACAACTACGATATCAAAGACCCGGCTTTAGCCGAAGCCGGCAAACTGCGAATAGAGTGGGCTTATCGCGAAATGCCGGTTATCAAACTAATCAGGGCGAGATTCGCCAAGGAGAAGCCGCTGAATAACGTCCGCGTCTCGGCCTGCCTCCATGTAACCACCGAGACGGCGAACCTGGTGCTGACCCTCAAAGAAGGCGGAGCCAACGTCGTGCTCTGCGCCGCCAACCCTCTGAGCACCCAGGACGATGTCGCCGCTGCCCTGGTGGAATACGGCATACCGGTCAACGCCATCAAGGGAGAGGATGAGAAAACATACTATAAGCACATCAACACCGCCCTGGACCATAAACCACAGCTCACCGTTGACGACGGCGCCGACCTGGTCACCACCCTGCACAGCAAACGCACCGAGCTAATCGGCGATATCATCGGCGGCACCGAAGAGACCACCACCGGCGTTATCCGGCTGCGCAGCCTGGAGAAGGCGGGCAAGCTGAAATACCCCATGATTGCCGTAAACGACGCCCCGACCAAGTACCTCTTCGACAACCGCTACGGCACGGGCCAGAGCACCATTGACGGCATAACCCGGGCAACCAACGTCCTCTGGGCGGGCAAGAAGGTAGTGGTCTGCGGCTACGGCTGGTGCGGTCACGGCGCCGCCCTCAGGGCACAGGGGCTGGGGGCGCAGCTAATCGTCACCGAGGTCGAACCGGTGCGGGCGCTGGAGGCGGTCATGGACGGCTATCAGGTCATGCCCATCGTCGAAGCCGCCAAAATAGGCGATATCTTCATTACCATCACCGGTGATATCAACGTTATCGACAAAGCCTCCCTGCAGGTGATGAAGGACGGAGCCATCCTGGCCAACAGCGGCCATTTCGATGTCGAGATAAATATTCCGGCACTAGAAGGTCTCACTCGCACCAAGCGGCAGATACGGCCCTTCGTTGACGAGTACACCCTGAAAGACGGCCGCCGCCTTTATCTGCTGGCGGAGGGCAGGGTAGTCAATCTGGCCGCCGCCGAAGGGCACCCGGCCACGGTTATGGATATGAGCTTCTCCAACCAGGCTCTCTGTCTGGAACACCTGGTCAAAAACCGGGGAAGCCTTAAAATTAAAGTCTATCCCGTGCCCGAAGAAATAGATAAACAGGTAGCCCGCCTGAAACTAAAGTCCCTGGGCGTTAATATCGACACCCTGACCCCGGAGCAAAAGCGATACCTGACCAGCTGGGAGCAGGGGACATAGAAAGGGAGAAAAATGCCAAGCAGTTTTAGCAGTTCACCCGTCTATATGCTCACCTCGGAGTCGGTTGCCGAAGGCCACCCGGACAAGCTGTGCGACCAGATATCGGACGCCGTCCTCGACGCCATTCTGGCCAAAGACCCCTACGCCCGGGTAGCCTGCGAGACGGCGGTAACCAACGGCTTGATAATCGTCCTCGGCGAGATTACCACCAGTTGCTATGTCGAGATTCCCCAGGTAGTGCGGGAGGTAGTCCGCGACATCGGCTATACCCACCCCGAATACGGCTTCGACTATCAAGCCTGCGGCATCATGGTCTCCATCAAGGAGCAGTCCCGGGACATCGCCCTGGGTGTAGATAAATCACAGGAAGCCAGGGCGGCTTCAGCCAATGAGCTGGATAAAGTTGGCGCCGGCGACCAGGGAATGATGGTGGGCTTCGCCTGTAACGAAACGCCCGAGCTTATGCCCCTCCCCATCTCCCTGGCGCACAAGCTATGCCAGCGCCTGGCTCAAGTGAGGAAAGATGGCAGCCTCCCCTACCTCCGCCCCGACGGCAAATCGCAGGTCACCGTGGAGTATAAGAACGGCACCCCCCGGCGCATCGACAGCGTCGTGATGGGCGCCCAGCACAACCCCGATGTCAGCCAGGAACAGATTACCAAGGACATCATCGCCAATGTAATCAAAAAGGTCATCCCCGCCAAACTGATAGACGATAATACCAAATACTATGTCAACGCCACCGGCCGCTTTGTCATCGGCGGCCCCGTATCCGACACCGGCTTCACCGGCCGCAAGCTCCTGGTCGACACCTACGGCGGCATCGCCCGCCACGGCGGCGGCAGCTTCTCCGGCAAAGACCCGACCAAGGTCGACCGCTCGGCGGCCTACATGGCGCGCTACATCGCTAAGAATATCGTCGCCGCCGGCCTGGCGGAGAGACTCGAAATCCAGATTGCTTACTCCATCGGCGTCGCCCACCCCCTCTCCATCTCCGTCGAAACCTTCGGCACGGCAAAGGTTGATAACGAGAGCCTGCTCAAGCTGATAAATAAACACTTCTACCTCAGACCCGAAGCCATCATCCGCGCCCTCGACCTGCGCCGCCCCATCTATAGACAGACCGCCTGCTTCGGCCACTTCGGGCGCACCGACCTCGACCTTCCCTGGGAAAAGACGGATAAGGCAGAGATACTGAAGAGGGAGGCGGGGAAGAAATAACAAATGGGGGTGGGGAAGTAGTGAACAGACAACAGGTCAAGTGGTATTGCCACTCCTGTGGCTACGAGTGGGAAGGGGCTAGATTTAGGAGACAAGGAGTTAGGAAATGCCCCAGCTGCGGCGGAACAACCCTTACCCCAGGGACTGAAGATAAAAGCTGGAAAGACATTAGATTAGAGATTCGTAAAAGAGATAGATTCGCTTGCCAGATCTGCGGGGCTCAGAAAGGGCAAAATTTAGCGTTAGCGGTTCACCACATGCGCCCTGTCGGGCATGGAGGCTCCAGTAAACCAGACAACCTCATTTTGCTTTGTGCCAAATGCCACAACTGGGAGCACAGGCTGCTTAGATTGGGAATGAAAGCTGAGTACACAAGAGCGGGAATACCGCCTTTAATCTACTTCATTATAGTCCTTCTTTTTGTTATTGTCCCTGCGGTATTCTTACTGTGGTTTGCTCTTATTCCTTTGGTTGTCCTACTTTCTTCTTTCACTGCCTATTTACTTTACCGAAGGAGATTGAAGAAAATTAGGGTTAAACAATTAAGGTTAAACCTTCTATAACTTGATAAGGAAAAGGGAAGTCTAAGAGGGGCTTCGCCCCTCTTTTAAAAAAAAATCTCTCCCCCTCTCCTTTGACCCCTCGTAAGGAGAGGGGGATTAAGGGGAAGAGGTAGATAAAAAATCCGGGACACCGAAAAAGGGGTCTAACCTCTGTAGGGCGGGCCGGGTGGGACGAAAGACTTCCGCTAAACAAGGTGGGGATGCGGGGCGGAGTCCCCCGGTAAACTTAAGAAAGGAAACCCCTCAAATGAAAAAACTACTCTTCTGCTGGAGCGGCGGCAAAGACAGCGCCATGGCGCTCTATGAAATCAAGAAGAACAACGAATATGAAGTAGTATCCCTCCTCACCACCATCACCCAAGACTACGACCGCATCAGTATGCACGGCGTGCGCCGGCTCCTGGTGGAGCAGCAGGCACAATCCCTGGGCATACCCCTCCATAAAGTCTTCATCCCCAGGTCCTGTTCCAATGAAGAATATGGCTCTAAAATGAGAGAAGCCCTTACCAGGTTCAAGCAGGACGGAGTTGAGGCTGTGGCTTTCGGCGACATTTTTCTGGAAGAGGTCAGGAAATACCGGGAAGACAACCTGGCCCAGTTAAACATGAAGGGCGTCTTCCCCATCTGGGGGAGAAACACCGCCGAACTCGTCCGGTCGTTCATATCTCTTGGCTTTAAGGCTGTGGTCAGCTGTATTAACACCAAAGTCCTGGACAAGAAATTCCTGGGCCGGCAGCTCGATAAAGACTTTATTAGCGAGCTTCCCCCCGATATAGACCCCAGCGGCGAGAACGGAGAGTTCCACACCTTCGTCTACGACGGCCCCATATTCAAACAGAGGATAGGCTATAAACGAGGGAAACTGGTATTAAGAGACTCTTTTTACTTCTGTGATTTAATCCCCACGGGACTAATGTAGCCAAAAAACCCGACCTAGTTACCATAACCGACAACTAAAACAATTCATTCCCACCCCAAAATCCCTGCCTATTTACCATAACGGAAAGACCAAAACAAATATCCTTTTCCCCAAATCCCCGTTCACTTACCATAACGCTAAAAACAAAACACGGTCTTGCCCCCGACCGAATTGTTTTCCCCTTTCATCAATGTCGTTTTTGTCGCCTTCCACCAGCCATTGACTTAACCAGCTCAATAGCGTAAGATTTCGCCAAACAACGCTATTTCTAACCCCGAAAAAGGAGGCAAAGATGTGGAAATCTAAAGGTATACAACTGGTCTTGACGAGCTTGGTCATCCTCGCCCTGCTGGCGGGGAGTAGTTGTGGTCTGTTCAACAAGCCGCCAGTCATTACCAGCCTCACGCCGACTGACACCGAGGTAGCCCGTGGGGCGAGTTGCACTGTAAACTGCGTCGCCAGCGACCCCAATGCCGACGACACCCTTACCTATTCCTGGACGGCCACCGGTGGGGCTATCTCCGGAACGGGCAGCGCTATCACCTGGATAGCGCCGACAACCGTGGGAAGCTATTCCGTAACCGTAGCCGTCAGCGACGGTAAAAAATCCGTCAGCGATAGCTGCACCATCCAGGTAATCAACACGCCACCGACTATCGCCAGCCTCACCCCGAGCAGCACCGACATTGCCCCTGAGGAGAGCTGCACCATAGGCTGCGTCGCCAGCGATGCCGATGCCGATAGCCTCACCTACACCTGGACCGCCACCGGCGGGACTATCACCGGAACGGGCAACTCGGTTAGCTGGGAAGCACCGGCCGCCGAGGGGACTTATACTATCAGCGTATCGGTAAGCGATGGTCAAGGCGGCACCGCCAGCGATAGCTGTGACATCACCGTCGAAATGAAATACGGCTCTATCAACATCCAGTCCGATCCCGCTGGAGCCGCCGTCTTTCTCGACGGGGTGGATACGGGGAACATAACCCCCTTCGTTATCACCAACGTTCTCCCCGGCAGCTATACCGTCACGCTGGACTCTTATCACTACAAATATCGACAAGCGACGGTAACGGTCACTGCCAACGAGACCACCTACCTCAACTGGTCGCTGAACTATGCCCCCGAACTGACGCTGACCATACAGCCCAACGCCGCGGCCGGCATAGACACCTATGTATATGAACCTGATCCGATCGAACATTTTGGAAACGACAGTTACATATTCGCCGGCGCCGCTGTAGTCGACACTTGCCGGGCGTACCTGCAATTCAGCCTGGCTTTACTCCCCGAGGATATCGTGATAACTAGCGCCAGAGTGGGTTTAAATTACGTCTCAACCGATATCTCAGCCACAACGGCAATCGGGGCTTACCCGGTGCTGGGAGCCTGGTCTGAAACCACTATAACCTGGAATAACCAGCCGGCGTTTGCCACAACGCCGGAATATAGCTACAATGTGCCGGCTGCAGTAAGCAACGCTTTTATCTATTGGTATATTACCGACATGGTCGGAAGCTGGCACGACGGCAGTCTAGCCAACTTCGGCTTGGTGCTGAAATCCGTCGATGAGAGCGCCGAGGAGGGCTGGAAAGGCTTCAACTCTTCCGACGGGTTCACTGACAGCCAGCACCCCAAACTAATAATTACCTACTACGACCCGAACCCCTAACCTATAGCCGATAAGGAGAGCCTCCCAATAGGGAGGCTCTCCCGCCTTGTCTCGCCAGAAGGCAGGCAGTAATGTAAGATGAGCACGACGATTAAGTTTGGCACCGACGGCTGGCGAGGCATCATCGCCCAGGACTTCACCTTTGATAATGTGCGGGCATGCTCCCAGGCAGTGGCTGACTACCTCAAAGGGGCGGGCTTAACCAATAGAGGGCTGATTATCGGCTATGACAACCGCTTTGCCTCCGATGATTTCGCCCAAGCCGCCGCCGAGGTAGTTGCCGCTAACGGAATAAAGGTATACCTCTGCCCCAGAGCCACCCCAACGCCGGTGATAAGCTTTGGTATTCTGGCCAAAAAGGCGGGAGGGGCTATTATCATCACCGCCAGCCATAACTCGGCTATCTGGAACGGCTTCAAGTATAAGACTGAAGACGGCGCCAGCGCCCCCTCAAAGGTTACCGCCGAGATAGAAAAGCGCATCGCCCATATCCTGACCACCGGAAAAATAAACCAAACGCCATTGCCCAAAGCCTTAGACCAAGGCACAGTCCAGTACCTTGACCTGGCGCCAATCTATGCTCAACAGCTAGCCAGGCTCATTGACCTGGAGCAGCTGCGCCAGGCTAAGCTCAAGGTAATTTTTGACCCCATGTATGGGGCTGGCGCCGGCTACTTCAATACGCTGCTGGGCGGGGGGGCTATGCGGCTGGTGGAAATAAACGGTGAACGCAACCCCCTATTCCCCGGGATACAACCCGAGCCCATCGCGGCTAACTTAGCTAAGCTCTCGGCTACGGTCAAAAAAGAGAGGGCAAGTGTTGGCCTGGCTACCGATGGTGACGCCGACCGCATCGGCATCGTCGACGAAAAGGGCCAGTTCCTCAACCAACTCCAGGTCTTTGCCCTGCTCTGCCTCTATCTGCTGGAGGTTCGGGGGGAGCGGGGGGCTATGGTCAGGACGCTCACCAGTACCACTATGACTGACCGGCTGGGCGAAATATTCAATGTGCCCGTCTATGAGACAGCAGTGGGCTTCAAGTATGTTGCCCCGGTAATGATGGAAAAGGACGCCATTATCGGCGGGGAGGAGAGCGGAGGCTACGGCTTCCGTGGCCACACGCCGGAACGGGACGGTATCCTGGCCGGCATCTATTTTCTTGACTTCATGCTCAAGACAGGCAAAACCCCTTCGCAACTCCTGGACTATCTCTACAGCAAAGTTGGCCCCCACTACTACCAGCGCCGTGACTTCACCTTCCCCGCAAACCAGCGCCAGGCGATAACCAAAGGCGTCAGCGATAACCTGCCCCAATCTATCGACGGGGTCAAGGTGACCAAGATAAACACCAGCGACGGCTTCCACCTCACCCTGGCCGATACCAACTGGCTGCTCATCAGGTTCTCTGGTACCGAGCCCGTGCTCCGTATATATGCCGAAAGCGATAGCCAGGCTAGGGTGGAAAGGCTGCTGGAACTGGGCAGGAAACTGGCCGGGGTCTAGAGGAAGGACGGAAGATGGACGAAAAACTTCCCCGCCGAACTGAGAAGCCCTGGGGTTTTGAGCTGCTCTTTGCTCAGACGCCGAAATATGCCGGCAAGCTAATCTTCGTTAAAAAAGGACACCGCCTGAGCCTTCAATACCACCAAAAGAAGGACGAGACCATGTATTTCCACCAGGGGAAAGCGTTACTGGAAATTGAGGACGACGGGCAGATGGTGCCAGTCATGCTCGAGCCCGGCCAGTCGATAAGAATACCCCCCCACACCAGACACCGCCTGAAAGCCATAGAAGACTCCACAATCTTTGAGGTCTCGACCCCCGAGCTGGATGATGTGGTCAGGCTGGAAGACGACTACGGACGAGCCAAATAACGAGACTAATATTCCTTTAAGACCAGAGCCCCGGTAGGACAGACCGCCACGCATTTAGCACAACCCCGGCACCCCGACTTAGCCCTCGGTTCGTCAGCAAATGTAGTCATTCTGCGGTTAAAGCCGCGGTGGGCAAAACCGAGGGTGCCTATTCCCAGACGCTGGCGGCAGACCCAGATACAGCGCCCGCAGAGGACGCACTTATTGGGGTCGTAGCTAAACTCCGGGCTGCTAGAATCCAACGGCAGATTGCGCAGGATTTTCCTGAAACGCTTGGTCTTGAGCTTGACCCCGAGGTGAGCGGCTATCTTCTGCAGCTCGCAGGTGCCGTTGGCGGGGCAATTGGCGCAGTCAACCACATTGCTGGACAGCAGTAATTCCAGGGCGGTGCGCGCCAGCCTCAGCGCCGCCGGGCCCCTGGTGTTCACCACCATGCCCGCTGCTACGGTCTCGGTGCAGGCAGTAACCGGCTTAAGCTTGCCCTTTATTTCCACCCAGCAGAGGCGGCAGGATGCGCTCGGCGTTGTTTTCTCACGGAGGGCACAGAGATTGGGGATATAAATACCATTGTCCAGCGCCGCCCAGAGGAGTTTCTGCCCCTGGGGGGCTTTTAATTTTTTGCCGTCAATGGTTAAAGATACCGTTTTCATATTCCTACTTTGGCACCAGGCTGGGCGGCGACAGCTTGACGATGGCGTTATACTGCGGCGGGCAGGAGCTAAGGCAGGTGCCGCACTTAACACACTTCTCCTGGTCGATAATCTTGTATCTCTTCTTAGGGTGGCTGGATATGGCTTCCACGGTGCAGGTGCCGACGCAGGCATCGCAGGAGCGTTCGCACTTCTCGGGGATAATGTAATAGGCGATAAGCTCCGGGCACATCAGCGCCGGGCAACGCCCCTCCCTGATATTCACCTCGTATTCGTCGCGGAAATAGCGCAGGTTGGTCAGTACCGGGTTGGGCGCCGTCCTGCCCAGTCCGCAGAGCGAGCCCGCCTTGATGTCCTCGGCCAGCTCGGTAAGCGTATCTAAATCTTTGATCTGACCCTTGCCCTTGGTGAATTCGCCCAGAGTTTCCAGCATCTGTTTCGTCCCCAGTCGGCAGAAGGTGCATTTGCCGCAGGACTCGCGCTGGGTGAACTCCAGAAAATAGCGGGCTATCTCCACCATACAATCGTCTTCGTCAAGGACAATCATGCCACCCGAGCCCATCATCGCCCCGGCATCGGTCAGCGAGTCAAAGTCAATAGACAAGTCCAGAGCCGATTCCGGCAGGCAGCCGCCGGAAGGACCGCCTATCTGCACCGCCTTGAAAGCCTTACCCTTGGGGATGCCGCTGCCGACATCAAATATAACCTGGCGCAGGGTAGTGCCCATGGGAACTTCGATAAGCCCGGTGTTGACCACCTTGCCCGCCAGGGCAAAAACAGCCGTCCCCGGGCTGTTTTTGGTGCCGATACCGCTAAACCATTTGGCTCCTTTATCGACTATGTGGCAGACAAAAGCCAGCGTCTTGACGTTATTGATGACGGTGGGCTTGCCGTAGAGGCCGCTGGTGGCGGGGTAAGGAGGGCGGTAAGAGGGGGTACCCGCCTCACCTTCCAGCGAGGCGACAAGGGCGCTCTCCTCGCCGCAAACGAAGGCACCCGAGCCCTGAAATAGCTTAATATCGAAGCTGAAATCGCTGCCCAGTATATTTTTACCCAGCAGCTTCAGCTTTCTTGCCTGACGCAGGGCAAGCTGGGTTCTATGCACCGCCAGCGGGTACTCGGCGCGGACATAGACATAGCCATAGCGGGCACCAACGGCATAGCCAGCAATAAGCATACCCTCAATTACGGAATGGGGGTCGCTCTCCAGGATAGCCCGGTCCATAAAGGCCCCGGGGTCACCCTCGTCGCCGTTACAGATTACATATTTAGGTTTACCCGGGGCGTCGCGGCATACCGCCCACTTCTCTCCAGCGGAAAAGCCAGCCCCACCCCTCCCCCTCAACCCCGACCTCTTGACCTCGTTGATAACCGCTTCCGGCTTTAGCTGGAGCGCTTTATCAAGAGCCGAATAGCCGCCGTTGGCAATATAGTGCTCTATATTTTCGGGGTCGATAAATCCGCAGTTTTTTAGAATAACCTTTCGCTCGAATCTGGCGCGGGGGAAATCGGCAAAGCTGGGTACAAGCTCGCTTTCTCCCAGGGCGCCGAGGACGAATTCCAGGCAGGGGTCGTCGCCCAGGACAAATTCCCTGACCAGCCTCTGGGCTATCACCAGGTTGACCTGCCGGTAGACGATGGGAGGAAAACCCGGCTTGCTGATGACAACTATCGGCTCGGCGTAGCAATGCCCCATGCAGCCGACTTCTATCACGGGACAGTCGAGATTGTGTTTTTTAAGCTCGTTTTTGAGTGTCCGCAGCACTCCCAGAGCGCCAGCGGCACGCCCGCAGGTGGCGGCACCCACCATGATGACCGCCTTAGCTCCCCGAAGCTCCTGCCAGTGTCTTTCCGCCTGGCGCTTTATCTCATTGAAAGTTGAGCCCACCTTTTGCTGCCCGGTTAGTCTCACCGCTTCTCTTTTTCCCGCTTAAACGAAAGCAAAATTCCATCCACCTTAGTCGGTTCCACCTGACCCTGGGGCTCATCATCAACCACCGTCACCGGCGCCATAACGCAACAGCCGACGCAAGCGACGGTATCCAGGTCAAACTCCCGGTCAGGTGTGGTCTGCCCCCGGTCAATATTCAACCTCCGCTTCCAGGCATCCAGCGTGATATAACCACCCTTCATGTGGCAGGCAGTACCCAAACATACCCTTATCGAGTGTTTTCCCGGAGGATTGAGCCGAAACTGGTTGTAAAAGGTAACCACACCATAAACATCTATTTCGGGGATATCAAGAAAGCGGGCGATCTCAGCCATGGCTTCCCGGGGAAGATAGCCAAGCTCTTTCTGGACCTTCTGCAGGATGGGGATAAGATTGGCTCTTCTCCGGCCAAAGCGGTTTATAATCCGCCCCGTCTCTTTTTTGACCTTGCCCTTTTCCTCAGCCATCGTGTTGAATTATATGACAGCGAGCCTATCGGCGCAACCGAACAAAAAAAGGGGGGCTGGGCTTTAAAGCCCAGCCCCTTTATAGCTATTTACTTATACGCCTCGGATACCTCGGGCAAATCCTTCAGCGCCTTCTTTACCGCTGCCTCAGGATAGGCATAATCCACAAGCTTGCCCGAGAGATAAGCGTCATAGGCAGAAAGGTCAAAATGCCCGTGCCCGCTGTGGTTAATAAGGATGGCCTTTGAGACACCCTCTTCCTTACACTTAAGCGCTTCATCAATCGCCACCCTGAGGTCATGGCAAGGCTCAGGAGCGCTGATAATGCCCTCAGTCCGGGCAAAGATTACCCCCGCCTCAAAGGTTGGTATCTGAGGCACGGCTACGGCCTCAATCCAGCCCAGCTTGTAGAGGTGGCTAATAATGGGTGCCATCCCGTGGTAGCGCAGCCCGCCGGCGTGAATCGGGGAGGGAATAAAGGTATGACCGAGGGTATACATCTTGACTATCGGGGCAAGCCCGGCGATGTCCCCGTAGTCCCAGGTATAGGGACCCTTGGTCAGGCTGGGGGCAGCCGTAGGCTCGACACAGATGATGCGCATATTTTTCTTCTTGCCACTAAACTTATCCCGAATCCAGGGCAGGAACTGCCCGGCGAAGTTGGAGCCGCCGCCGACACAGCCGACAATGATGTCGGGGTAGGCATCGGCCATCTCCATCTGCTTTATGGTCTCCTCGCCGATGATGGTCTGGTGGAGCAGGACATGGTTGACGACACTACCAATGGAGTACTTGGTATCCTCGTGGGCGAAGGCATCCTCACAGGCTTCGCTGATGGCAATCCCCAGGCTTCCCGGATGGTCGGGGTTCTCCTTCAAGAAACGGCGCCCTACCTCGGTATCATTGCTGGGGCTGGGTACAACCTTAGCCCCCCAGGTCTCCATGAGGATGCGGCGATATGGCTTCTGGTTGTAGCTTACCCTGACCATGTAGACCTTGCATTCCAGGCCAAAGAACGCGCAGCCCAGAGCCAGGGCGCTACCCCACTGCCCGGCGCCCGTCTCGGTAGCCAGGCGTTTGACACCCTCTTTCTTGTTATAGTATGCCTGAGCTATAGCTGTGTTGGGCTTGTGACTTCCCGCCTGGCTTGTTCCCTCATACTTGTAGAAAATCTTGGCTGGCGTGTCCAGATATTTCTCTAGCCGATACGCCCGGTGCAAAACTGTTGGCCTATAGGTGCGGTAAGCCGCCTGCACCTCCTCTGGAATTTCAATCCAGCGCTCTTTGCTGAACTCCTGCTCATTAACTGCTTCAGGGAATAAGGGGGGTGGGAGGCGAGTAGGTTCTTTAGTGCCGGGGTGAAGCAATGGCGGCAGCGGTTCAGGCAGGTCAGCCTGCACGTTATACCACTTGGTCGGCATGTCCTTCTGGTCAAGAAACCACATTGATCTTTCCATTTTGTCCTCCTTTTAGTCTAAAAATAAACTTGGGTCCCCTAAATTAAAAAAGCCCCTCGCCTTAAAGGGGCGAGAGGGCTACTCGCGGTGCCACCCTTCTTGGTCAGACGCCAACTGACCATCTCTTTGCGGTACCGGGGCCTTTCCCGATACCCTGGGGTCTGATAACGCTCCCCTGGCGACAAAGCCTACTTGCCCTTAAGTAACAAAAGACTTTCGGTTTGCGGCTCCCAAGTCCATTCGGCCTCGGCGCTGGCGTCGGCTCACAACCTTACCCGACTCTCTGTGGCCCGTTTCAAAGCCTACTAGTCTTGTTCACAGCCTTTGCTATATTTCGCCCGATTATATTCTAATATACGTAAGCTGTCAATAGTAAACCGGTGGCACTTGTCAACCAGAGCGATAGGGAATATAATACCGCCAAATGGTGAAGGGTTATCTTCTCATCAAGCTAATTCCAGGTTTAGAAGCCAGCGCCTTATCCCAGATTCGCGCTATTCCCGGAATCACCGATGTAAACCTGGTGTTCGGACAGTGGGACGCCATAGCCACCGCCGAAGCTAAATCCCTTTTTGAGCTATCCAAGGTAATCGTAGGCGAACTGCGCAGCATCCAGGGAGTCCAGGATACCACCACCCTGGTACAGGGCGAACTGTAGAGCCTGGTTTCGCAAAAAGGTAGGGAAGCGCTTCGGGCAGGCAAGGGCTGTTCCCACTTACTAAGTGAATAGTGATTGACAGAGCGATTTAGCTTCTGTTTTAGAGAAAGGGAATAGAAGATGCCGCCTGTAGTCTCCATCGTCGGTAAATCAGAGACAGGAAAAACCACCCTGATGGAAAAGCTCATCGGGGAGCTGAAATCAAGGGGCTACCGTGTAGCGACGGTAAAACACACCCCCCAAGACTCGAGCTTTGATGAGCCGGGTAAGGATAGCTGGCGTCATATTCAGGCAGGGAGCGAAGCTACCCTGATTAGCTCCCCGAACAAGACGGTGCTAATCAAGCCCACCAGCGGCGACATCAGCCTGGAGCAGATAGCCCGCTTAATCGGCGAGGACTACGATATTATCCTGACGGAAGGCTTCAGCCAGGGCGATGCCCCCAAAATAGAGGTGCACCGTAAGCAAGCCGGCCCGCCCCTGGCCTCGGTGAGAAAGCTTTTCGCCATCGCCACCGACGAGCCGCTGGAGACCAAGACCAGGCAGTTCTCCCTGGAAGATATCAAGGGCCTGGCCGACCTCCTGGAGAAGGGCTTTATTGAGCCGCAGCGGGAGCGGGTTTCGCTCTATGTAAACAATACCCCCATAGCGTTGAGCATTTTCCCCAAGCAGGTCGTCAGCAATATCCTTCTGGCTCTAGCCTCCAGCCTCAAGGGAGTGAAGAGGATCAAAAGCCTGGAGATCTTCCTCAAGAAATCGCCTTAACCAACATCCTCTCTCGTGACATTGCCCACCCACCCCCCTGTTTTTAACTTGTCTTCCGTGCTAAAATCGTTAATGGATATGACTCCAGAAAACGAATTACACCTGCGCCACCTCACCTTGGACGAAGCCCTGCCCAAGCTTGACCGATACCTGAATGACGCCTTTATGGCTGGCCTCTACCAGGTAAGGATAATTCACGGCAAGGGGACGGGCACTCTACGCCAGGCGGTCAGGAAAAAGCTCGATAAGCACCCCCTGGTCGACTCCTACCGTCCCGCCGATTACGGGGAAGGCAGCGGCGGGGTTACCATAGTCGAGCTAAGCCACAAGTAGTCATTGAAACCAGAGTGGCTTTTGGCTATAATAGCGGTACTTCCCCACGTGGTGAGTGTAGCCCAGTGGTCTAAGGCGCCAGGTTGTGGCCCTGGATATCGAGGGTTCAAATCCCTCCACTCACCCCACCAATGAAGCGCCTATAGCTCAGCGGATAGAGCATCGGTCTTCGGAACCGAGGGTCGTGGGTTCGAATCCCTCTAGGCGCATGCCTGAAATACACCCCGTTAATAGCATTGACAACTGTCACCCAACAGTCTGTATTTTAACCCACCCA
>JALHSZ010000045.1 GCA_022865485.1 Dehalococcoidales bacterium
GGGTGGATTTTAGCCAGAAACAGCGCTTCGTCGGCATACATGTTGCCGATGCCCGCCACCAGGCTCTGGTCGCAGAGCAGGGCTTTTATCGGCGCCGTGCGCCCGCTTAACCGTTCCGCCAGCACCCTGGCCGTGAAGCCTTCCCCCAGCGCTTCGGGCCCCAGCCTGCCGCCGACGCTCTCCTTGTCGTCCACCAGCCACATTATGCCGAACTTGCGCGGGTCGCGGAAATAGATGTTGCTGCCGTCGTCGAGGTGGATTATCGCCCTGACGAATTTTTCGGGGTCTTTAAGCCAGAGCGAGCCCGTCATCTTGAGGTGTATAATCAAGGCCTGCCCGCTGGACAGGCTGAAGATAAGATACTTTCCCCGCCGCCCCACGCCGGTTATCTTTTGCCCGATGAGTCGGGGGCAGAACTCCTCCAGCGAAGGCTGGCGCACGATGCCCTCCCAGAATAAGCTGAGGCCGCTGACGGCCCGCCCGATAACATATGGGGAAAGCTCGTTCTTTATGGTTTCGACCTCGGGCAGCTCAGGCATGCTTCGCCCCTCTTTTAGCGTCGTATTTGTTATATAAAACTATGGCCGGATAGAGCAGCAATCCACCCAAGAAAAGCCCTCCCACCACGCCGCTGGCCCAGTGCGCCCCCAGGTAAATACGCGAAACGCCGACGGCAAGGATAATCACTATAAGCAGCGCCCGCAAAAGCCCCCTGGCGGCTGGCGTCTTGACCAGCCTCGGCGCCAGGTAGAAGAGAAAGCCGCCGATGACGGTGACGCAGGCCGTATGCCCGCTGGGAAAGTCGGAACCGAGTATCACCTGCGCTATTTGCACCAGCTCGATATCGGGGCGGGGGCGGTTGACCAGGAGCTTTATTAACCAGGTGATAAGCCCCGCCGCCAGCGCGGTCAGGGCGATAAAGACGACTGCCCGCCTCCTTGACGGCAGCCATAGCTTCAGGCCAATCAGGACGGCCAGTATAATCGCGTAGGGGGCGAACTGCATTATCGGCTTGAGGCCGGAAAAATCAATCCCCTGAATCCATAAGCTGATGCTCAAGTCCCCGGGAAAGTAGGCGAAACGATGGGCGAAATAGCAGAAAACCCCGAAGAGAAGGATAAAAAAGGCGTAAACGGCTATGCCGAGCCTGCTCATCGGCCCCTATTCCATCTCTCCCCAGTTGGGGCCGCTCTTGACGGCGGCTTTCAGGGGCACGCTCAGTTCTATAGCCGAGGTCATCAGTTCGGGGACGAGCTTTTTCATCTCCCTGACCTCGGCTTGGGGCACCTCGAAGATAAGCTCGTCGTGCACCTGCAGGAGCATCTTGCTTGCTAACTTGCGCTTTTCTATCTCCCCCTCCAGGTTTATCATGGCCACCTTGATGATGTCGGCTGAGGTGCCCTGCACGGGCATGTTTATGGCCATCCTCTCGGCGGCTTCCCGCACCTGGCGGTTCTGGGCGTTGATTTCGGGGATGGCGCGCCTCCGCCCCAGTATGGTCTGGACGTAGCCCGTCTTCCGGGCTTGCTCCTTGGTCGATTCCAGGTAGCTCTTGACCCCCGGGTATTTCTCGAAATAGGCGGCAATGAACTGGGCGGCTTCTCCCCGCGATAAGCCCGTGGCCTGCTCCAGCCCGTATTCGCTCATGCCGTAGATGACGCCGAAGTTGACGGTTTTAGCCACCCGCCGCATCTCCGGGGTTACTTTTGACGGCTCCACCCCGAAGACCTGGGCGGCGGTGGCGCTGTGGATATCCTCGTCGTGGCGGAAGGCGCTGGTCAGGCTCTGGTCCTGGGAAAGATGGGCCAGGGCGCGCAGGTCGATCTGCGAATAATCGGCGGAAAGCAATTGCGACCCCTCCGGGGCGATAAAGGCTCTCCTCACCTCTTTGCCCAGCTCCCCCCGAACGGGTATGTTCTGCAAATTCGGCTCGCTGGAAGAGAGCCTCCCCGTGGTGGTGCGCGTCTGGTTGAAGCTGGTGTGCAACCGCCCCGTCTTCTTGTTGACCAACCCGGGCAGGGCGTCGATATAGGTCGACTTTATCTTGCTCAACTGGCGGTAGTCCAGTATTAACTCTACTACGGGGTGGACGCCGAGCAGCTCCTCCAGCACCGATGCCCCCGTGGAGTAACCCCCCTTGGTCTTGCGGGCGGGCGTCAGCTTTAGCTCCTCAAAGAGGACCTGGCTCAACTGCTGCGGCGAGTTTATGTTGAACTGGTGCCCGACATTCTCGTATATCTCCTTCTCCACCCTGTTCAGCTGCTCCCCCAGCCGCTGCGACATCTCTCTGAGCAGCCCGCTGTCCAGGGCGACGCCGTTCCTCTCCATGTGCAGCAGCACCGGCACTAGAGGCAGCTCGACCTCGGCAAACAGTTTCCAGAGCCCCTGCTGGTGAAGCTCGGCCTCCAGCAGTTCCGTCAGCCGGAAGGTCATGTCAGCGTCGGCACAGGCGTAGTCGGCGGTACGGGCGATTTCCACCTGGGACATGGGTATGGTCTTCTTCCCCGCCCCGATGAGGTCGGAAATAGGCGTCATCTCCACCGCCAGCCGCCCGAAGGCGAGGGCTTTCAGTCCCATGGACTTCTCCCCCAGAAGATAGGCGGCGACCATAGAATCGAAGCTCAGGTTGTTTACCGTGACGCCGTATTCGGCCAGCACCGCCATGTCGTACTTGCCGTTGTGCGCCAGCTTGGCCAGGCTTTTATCCTCCATAATCGGCTTGAGCTTGGCGATAACTTCTTCTAAAGGCAGCTGCGCTATCGTATCCAGCCCGATGTGCCCCACCGGGATATAATAGGCCTCCCCCGCCGCGGGCGATAGCGATATCCCCACCAGAGAAGCCGACATCGGGTCGAGGCCCGTGGTCTCGGTGTCGAAGGCGAAGGTTTTAGCCGCCGTCAGGCGCTTTATTAATCTATCGAGGTCGGCGGCGCTGTTGACGATTTTGTAGTCCCCCTGGGGCGGTTTGGCCTCAACGGCCGCTTCTCCGCCCTCCACCTGGGGCAGCTTGGGCAGCAGGCTGGCGAACTCGAGCTCGCGGAAGAGCTCGGTCACCTTGTTGCGGTCGTACTGGCTCACCCGGCAGTCATCGAGCTTTAATTCGACCGGCATCCGGGTAACGATAGTGGCTAGTTCCTTGCTCTGGCGGGCGACGGCTTCGTTCTCCCTGAGCAGAGCCTGTAGCTTGGCCGGCTCTACCTCGCCGATATGCTCGTAGATTCCCTCGACAGAGCCGAACTGCCCGATGAGCTTGGCCGCCGTCTTGGCGCCGATTCCCGAAACCCCCGGTATATTATCCGAGGGGTCGCCCACCAGCCCCTTGAGGTCGGCGATCTGCTCCGGCTTAACGCCGTACTTCTCTTTTACCGCCGCCTCGTCGAAGAGCATGGTGTCGCTGAAAGCCCGCCTCGGCTTGGGGTAGAGCACCTTCACCCGGGGCGAGACCAGTTGCATGGCGTCGGCGTCGCCGGTAACGATGATAGTCTCGACATCTTTTTCGCTGGACTGCTGGCTCAATGTGCCCAGCAGGTCGTCGGCTTCATAGCCCTCAAGCTCAAATATCGGGATGTTAAAGGCTGCCACCAGCTCCCTCACCCGCCCCAATTGTCCCACCAGCTCCTGGGGGGTTTCGGGGCGGTGTGCCTTGTACTGGTCGAAAAGCTTGTGGCGGAAGGTAGGCCCCTTCATGTCGAAGGCGATGGCGCAGTGGCTGGGCTTTAGCTCGTTGATTACCTTGAGCAGCATCTGGGCGAAGCCGTAAACAGCCCCGACCATCTCGCCGCTCTTGCGCAGGGTGAGGGGGGGCAGGGCGTGGAAGGCGCGGTGGAGCAGGGCGTTGCCGTCAAAGAGAACCAGCAGCGGCTTTTCCATGAGTCTATTATAGCAGACCCGGTGGCTAATGGCAGAAGCGGAGGTCTTTAGTCAACGGCAATCATCACGTTGGAGGCTTTGATTACGGCGTAGACCTCCTTGCCCTGGGCAAGCCCCAGCCTCTCGGCGGAGGTTTTAGTGATAACCGATACTATCTCGTTGCCCCCCGCCAGCGCCACCGTCACCTCGGTGTTGATAGCCCCGGGCTTGACCTCTTTTACCTTCCCCTTGAGCACGTTGCGAGCGCTTAGCTTCATCGCGCACCTCCCCCGTTTATTTTTTCTTTCCTTCCTCTTCCTCCTCCTCCTCTATCTTCTCCACCTCGATGGTGCACTCGGCGACCAGGGCGGCGAAAGCCCCCAGCGCCGCCAGCAGAGGCGCTATCAGGATAGTTGCTGCCGCCGCCGGCGCCCCCACCGACAGCGGAATCTCGAGCACCGTCCGTCCTTTGTGAATAATGCGCACCCTCCTGATATTGCCCTCGTGGATGAGCTGCTTGACCTTGGCGACTACTTTATCCCCGTCGATGGTGAATTTTTCCGTTTTGGCCATATCTTATAACCTCCTGGGGGCATATTAGGCGGTAGGGTATATGGTGTCAAGCCTCCCCACCCCTTATTTCGTGCTGACAATCTATGTTGAATATTTCCTTTTTCGTGATATACTTGAGGGCATGAAGGGCAAAGACCTGCTCTCCATAACCGACCTCGGCGGCGAAGACATCCGCCTGCTGATATCAGACGCCATCGGCCTCAAGGCACAGGGCTGGCTCGACATGCTCAGAGGCAAGTCGCTGGCGATAATGTTCGAAAAGCCCTCGCTGCGGACTCGCGTCAGCTTCGAGCTGGCCATGCGCCAGCTGGGCGGGCAGGCGATTTACCTCTCTCCGGCTGAGGTTGGCCTGGGGGGCAGGGAATCGGTCCCCGATGTGGCCAGGGTGCTCAGCCGCTATGTGGATGCCATCGCCGCCCGCACCTTTTCCCACCGGACGCTGGCGGTGCTGGCGGAATACTCGGCGGTGCCGGTGATAAACGCCCTCTCCGACCGGGAACACCCCTGCCAGGCTCTGGCCGACCTGCTCACCATCACCGAGAAAAAGGGTGAGCTCCAGGGCTTGACGCTGGCATTTGTCGGCGACGGCAACAACGTGGCGCGCAGCCTCATGCTGGCGGCTTCGCTCACCGGGATGAATTTCCGGATTGCCTCTCCCTCCGCCTACGCCATCGACCAGGAAACGCTGAGCCAGGCTCAGCGCCAGGCTGCCGTCGGCAGCATACTCTGCACCGACGAGCCGCGGCTGGCGGTGGAAGGGGCTGATATCGTCTATACCGATGTCTGGGCCAGCATGGGGCAGGAGGACGAGGCTAAAAAGAGGCGTGAGGCGTTTGCCGGATACCAGGTGGATGCCGCCTTATTCTCTTTAGCTAAAGAAAACGCCATATTCATGCACGACCTTCCCGCTCACCGCGGCGAGGAGGTAACCGACGAGGTTATCGACGGCGCGCGCTCGGTGGTCTTCGACCAGGCGGAAAACAGGTTGCACGCCCAGAAAGCACTGCTGGCGGCGGTACTGGGCGGTCTGGAGATTCCGCTGGCGGGCTATTATCGATAGAGGGCTAAAAAGGGGGCTAATATGTATATCTTATCGACAATACTAGGATGGGGCTGGTGCCCGATTCTCATCGCCGTCTTGGCCGTCTTCGGCCATTACTACGAATGGCCGCTCTGGCTCCTGGTGGTGGTTCTGGCGGGCACCCTTTTTATCGGGTTAGTGGTGACTATAACTACGGCCCGGGAGAGAGCGGTGGAACGCGCCTCGATGAGGCTCAAGCAGCTGTCGGGATATTTTAACCGCCGCTTCACCGGCGATTCCGCGCTGTCTATCTTCGCCATTATCCGCAGCCTGCTTACCAGCGATAACGCCCGGGTCTGGGGATGGGCGCGAGAGACCGAGGTGGCACAGCGCATCTTCAATACCTGGTGCGACAGCTTCTCCGACCGGGTGGAAAGCGACATCAGGACGCGGCGCTTTATCCTCTACCTGCGCACCTACCAGAGCGAACTCTGGCTGATAAACAGCCACTACTACGAGTTCATGGAGCAGTTTTGCGAGGTGGCGCAGGCTATGCCGCTGCCTGTGGAGCTTATCGACCAGTACAACCGCCTGGTGGAAGAATACAACGCCTTTATTCAGAACTTCCGGGATAATATCGCCGAGCTGAGGCGGGTGGCCAGGACCGAGATTGAGCCCCCCAGCGTCAAGTTCGCCAAGGCGTTGCCGGCGGCGGGACGGACTCCCCTTGAGGAAGAACCCAAGCCCGCTATGCCGCCTCCCAAAAAGAAGCGTCTCTTTTGAGCGGCTGTCGGTGACTACCTTCCCCCCAAGAGGAGGGTGAAAATATGAAGCTAGCTATTGTCCAGATAGTGCTGGGGGCGCTGGTGACGGTTTTCGCCTCTATTGCCACGAGGGGCTGCCCCACCCAGTTTACCTTCACCGATGAGAAC
>JALHSZ010000046.1 GCA_022865485.1 Dehalococcoidales bacterium
AGCGCGACGGCTTTGTTATCGGCGAGGGGGCGGGGATGGTCATACTGGAGGAACTGGAGTCCGCCCAAAAGCGGGGGGCGCGGATTTACGGCGAGGTGCTGGGCTACGGACTTAACAGCGACGCCTATCACATTACCGCCCCCGACCCCGACGGCAAAGGCGCGGCCAGTTGCATGAGGCTGGCGCTGAAAGACGCGGGTATCTCCCCCAGCCAGGTTGACTATATTAACGCCCACGGTACCTCGACGGCGCTCAACGACCTCTCCGAGACCAGGGCTATCAAGAGCGTCTTCGGCGAGCTGAGCCATAAGATACCGATTAGTGCCAACAAGTCTATGATGGGGCACATGTGGGCGGGGGCGGGGGTGGTGGAGGCGATAGCCTGTCTGCTTACCATCACCGAGGGCATTATACCGCCGACCATCAACTACGAGACGCCCGACCCCGAGTGCGACCTCGACTACGTGCCCAATGAAGCCAGGAGGGCCGAGGTAAAGATTGTCCTCTCCAATTCCTTCGGCTTCGGCAGCACCAACGGCTGCCTAATCTTAGGGAAGTTCTCCCCCTAAAAAATCCCCTTTTGTCTGGTTAGCTATTGCCAAGAATGGTGATGTATGTTATATTGTATATACCTAGAGTTACTATGTATATAGATTAACGAGCTATTTCACGACGCCCTTAATCACTTCTCTTTTTAAGGCATATTGCAAAGCGAAGTGCTGTGTATTATTATAATGATACATAGGGTTACTAGGTGTTTTAGAACGAGGTGAATTAAATGGCACAGAGGCGCGAACTAGTCAAGGGCAGCTTTGATTCCTTAATTCTTTGCTTACTGGACCAGCAGCCGATGTACGGCTACCAGATTATAAAGGAGCTGGAGCGCAAGAGCGAAGGCTATTTCCGCTTTAAGGAAGGCACTCTCTATCCGGCTCTACACCGCCTGGAGCAAACGGGTTTAATCGAGGGCAAGTGGCAGATGCTGCCCAACGGACGGCAGCGAAGATATTATCATATCACGGAAAAGGGGCTCCACAGCCTGGAAGCCAAGCGGAGCCAGTGGCTGGATTTCCTGGCGGCGATGAACCTGATTATTCAGCCCGAGTCTGGCTGATATGAGGTTATGAATTGGTAACGGCTCTGAGTCACTATCTGGACAGTGTCAGGGATAACCTGAAGCTTGACCGCTCCACGGAACGGGAGGTTATCCAGGAGCTGGCGACGCATATAGAGGATGAGCTCCGGGAGCTGAAGGATGCCGGGCTATCGGATGAAGAGGCGGCTAATACCTGTTTGACGCTTATGGGCTCAGCTAAGACGCTCGCCCACCAGATATATGAGAGCCACAGCCAGGGCAGCTGGACTCAGGCGCTGTTTACCGCTATGCCCCACCTGCTTTTCGGTCTCCTCTTTGCCCTTAGCTGGTGGCAGGGTATTATTGGGCTGTTAGCCATGCTGGTGGCAGTCTTGAGCGTGGTGGTCTACGGGTGGTGGCGGGGTAAACCTTCCTGGCTTTTCTCCTGGCTTGGTTATTCCCTTTTGCCGGTGGTCTTTGCCGGCTTGCTGCTGCTCTATCTGCCGCAGGGGTTGGACTGGATTGCCATAATCATCTATATCCCCATGGCTTTGTGGCTGGTCTGTGCCTTTACGCTTAAGACGATAAAGCGGGACTGGTTATACAGCTCGCTGATGTTGCTGCCGCTGCCGATTATCATCGGCTGGTTCCTGGCGGTTGAGCCGGTGGACAGGGTGCCCGAGTACTGGCTGCAGCGCCTCCAGGATTTTGCCCCCTGGATTGGATTGACCTTTCTCTCTCTGGGGGTGGCCGTCACCACATTTATCCGCTTGAGAAAACGCTGGTTGAGGATATCGGTCCTGGTAATTTCGGGGCTGATAACCCTGACCATGATTGCCTATTATACCGAAGGCAGACTCAGCGTACCCGCCTTTTTAGCTCTAATCATAGTGATGCTGATTCTATTGCTAAGCCCGGCTTTAGTGGAACGAACGCTAAAACATACCGGTTAACATTGCCCGGGGGACGCTGGCAGTAGCTTTTTTGTGTTCTTGGCTAAAAGGAGGTGCATTCCTATGTCTGGAGTCGGGGTGGTTGCCGATAGCGCGGTCTGTTTGCCCAAAGAGCTGAAAGAGCAGTATAACATTGAGCTGGTGCCCGAAGAGGCCGACTATCTTAAGTCCCAGATATCGTCGCTCTTCGATTGCACCGAGATTTTTATCAACGATTGGGCTCCGGTGGCCGGGGTTCACTGCGGGCCGGGGGTAATCGGGATTTCCTTTTACACCGGCGATTGAGGAGGCGCCTTTTTTATGGCTCAAAAGGTAGCCGTTATCACTGACAGCATAGCTTGCCTCACCAGGGAGCTGGTGGCGCAGTACGGTATCAGGATCGCCCCCATTAATCTCTACTTCGGGGATAAGGCCTATAGGGACTGGGTGGATATAACCCCCGATGAAGCCTACGAGCTATTCCTGAAAGACCCCGATGCCTTTAAGACCTCGGGGAGCAATCCCCCGGAGTGGATGGAAGCCTGCCGTGCCGCCAGCCGAGAAACCGACAGCGTTGTCTGTATTACCCTTTCCTCCAAGCTGAGTGTGGTCTATAACAGCGTACTGGATATTAAAAAGCGCCTCCAGGATGAAATTCCCGGGCTTTCCATAGAGGTGGTGGACTCCCAGACGGTCACTGCCGCCGAGGGCTTTGTCGCCCTGGCGGCGGCGCGGGCGGCCAAGGAAGGCAAGAGCCTGCCCGAGGTGGTTAGAGCTGCCGAGGAGGTGAGGGATAGGGTTGCCCTGGTCGCCTTCATGGATACCATCCGCCATGTTTACCGCACCGGTCGTATACCCAAGATAGCCGCTCTGGCCGGCTCGGTGCTCAGTATCAGGCCGGTACTCACCGTTTCCGAAGGGGTGGTCCGTTTTATCGGTGCGGTGCGGAGCCGCGAGCGGGGCATAAATCGGATGCTTAAGACAATAAAGGATAGGGTGGGGCAAAACCCGATCCACGTGGCGGTGATGCACGCCTTTGCCCAGGAGGAGGGGGAGAAGCTGAAGGAACGGATTGCCTCCGAGTTTAATTGCGTCGAGCTCTGGCTCACTGGCTTTAGCCCGGTGATGGGCTACGCCACCGGCACCGGAACGCTGGGGCTGGCTTTTTATAAGGATTAGTGATGGTTGCGGAATAATAGCCGTGGTGCTGGGTAAAATACTGGGGGTGCTGGGCGATATTGCCCCCCGTCCCATCTTCTTTATCCACGGCGAGCTCGATGATACCGTGCCTGTGGCGCATGCCTACAGCCTGCTGGAAGCCTCTAATAACCCGCTAAACCAGCTTTGGCTAATCCCCGATGTCGGTCACGTGGAGGCTTACACCACCTACCCCGAAGAGTATATGAGCCGGGTGACCGCTTTCTTCGACGACGCTTTAAGGTGATTTCCTCGATTTTTGCCCTCTTATGTCTAGCCAAACTAGGCTAAACCTTCTATAATGGGGGTGTGATTAGCCAGCTTGTTTCGGACCTGCAGCGGCTGACTGATGGGCTGGGGGAACTCCCCGAGCCGGTAGTCAAGCCAGCTTTTGTCGCCGTCAGCGGCCTGCCGGGCACGGGGAAATCCTACTTCTGCGCTAAACTGGCCGAGAGACTGCCCTTCGTTATCCTGGAGAGCGACGCCCTGCGCAAGGCACTTTTCTCGCCGCCGAGCTACAGCCCCGAGGAGAGCGCCCGCCTCTTTCGGACGCTGCACCTCCTCATCGAAAGGCTGCTTAAGAAGGGCATTCCCGTCATCCTCGATGCTACCAACCTGTCGGAGCGGGACCGGGAGCGCCTCTATAATATCGCCGACCGCCTCGACGCCAGGCTGATTCTGGTGCGGGTGGAAGCGCCACCGGAGCTGGTCTATCAGCGGCTCAAAGCCAGAAGTAATGGGGAAAATTCAGGGAATAACTCGGATGCCGACTGGGAGGTCTACCGCAAGATGAAGCCATCGGTGGAGAAAATCAGCCGCAAGCACTATGCTGTGGATAGCTCACGGGATATTGCCCCCGTGCTGGCCAAGGTGGTCAGGGAGGCGAGTCGCTAGAAAAGTAACGAACTAAGGATAGGGGGTTATTTGGAGATGACAGACATCAAGAAGATAAAAAGCCTGCTGGAGAAGTTGTCTAACGCCCACGGGATTTCCGGCTATGAAGGCGGCGTTAGAGAGGTTATTAAGAAAGAGGTTGAATCGTGCGTCGACGAACTTAAAATCGACAACTTCGGCAATCTAATCGCCATCAAGAAGGGGAAGTCGCCCTCGGTGATGATAGCTGCCCACATGGATGAGATAGGGCTGATGGTGAAATACATCGATGACGAGGGATTCGTCCGCTTCGCCAAGGTGGGAGGCTGGTTCGACCAGACGCTGGTCAACCAGCGGGTATTGCTGCATACCAAGAAGGGTACCGTTACCGGCGTTCTCGGCTCCAAGCCAGTGCACGTGATGAAGAGCGAGGACAAGAAGAAGGCGATAGAAGCCAAGGATATGTTCATCGATGTCGGCGCCTCATCCCGGGACGAGGCTACAGCCATGGGCGTCGAGCCCGGGGTGACGGCTTCCCTCGACCAGAAGCTGGCGGAATTAGCTAATGATAGAGTCACCGGTAAAGCCTTTGACGACCGTGCCGGTGGGGCGGTGCTGATTACGGCGCTGCAGAGAATCGCGGGAATGAAGCTGACCTCGGTGATGGGCGTTTTTACTGTCCAGGAGGAGGTCGGGCTAAAGGGAGCCAGGACATCGGCTTTCGGGCTGAACCCCGATGTCGGCATTGCCATCGATACCTGTATACCCGGTGACCACCCGGGCATAAAGAAGACCGATTCCGCCGTTGAAATCGGCAAGGGGCCTTCGATTACGGTGATGGATGCCGGGGGGAGGGGGGTGATTACCCACCCCAGGGTGCTGGAATGGCTTTGTGAAACGGCTAAAGCCAAGGGCATTCCCTACCAGATGGATGTTACCGAGAGCGGCACCACCGACGCCTCCGCTATCAGCCTGACGCGCGAAGGCATCCCCTCGGGGGTGATTAGCGTCGCCACCCGCTATATCCATACCCCGGTGGAGGTGTTGAGCCTGAAGGACCTCGCCCAGACCGCCGATTTGGTCGTCGAGGCGATAAAATCAGTAGGCAGTTACTTCTAGGGGGTTGAGCATGGAGATTAAATACCTGGGCCACGCCGCTTTTGTTGTTATCTCGGATAGCGGGCTGAAGATAATAACCGACCCCTACGGCACCAGCCCCGATTTGACCTACGGGGAGATAAACGAGCCAGCCGATGTCGTTACTGTAAGCCACGACCACTTCGACCATTGTAATGTGGCCGCCGTCGGGGGCAACCCCCGGGTGTTGAGACGGGCGGAAGTTTCTACCGCCAAGGGCGTAAGGTTCAAGGGGGTTGCCAGCTATCACGATGACGAGGGGGGGAGGATGAAGGGTAATAACATCATCTTCTGCTTCGAGGTGGACGGAGTAAAGGTCTGTCACCTCGGCGACCTGGGCCATGTGCTTGACGATAAGCAGAAGGCGGAGATAGGCAGGGTTGATGTACTGCTCGTCCCCGTGGGCGGTTACTATACCATCGATGCCAAAACCGCCACCGAGGTCTGTGACCAGCTAAAGCCCGGGGTAATCATCCCCATGCACTACCGGACGAATAAGGGCCTTCCCAACATCGCTGGGGTGGAAGAATTTTTGCGCGGCAAAGACAAGGTAAAATGGCTGGATACCAGCCAGGTGGAATTTAAGGCTGGAGAGCTGCCCAACGCCGGCCAAATCATCGTGCTTAAACCGGCATTATAGCTTTGGGCAGTTGACGGTAGTGGTATAATTAAATATGGGGGTGAGGTTAGGGGGACTGAGAAACGTATTTTGGAAATAGGTTGTATCGTTCTTGCCGGGGGCAAGGGTTTACGCTTAGGACGAGATAAGGCACTTGAGACAGTTGATAGCCAGAGTTTGCTCCAACGGGTGGTAACCCAGCTCAGTTCCTTTAGCAGCGAGATTATTATAGTTACGGCTAAAGGTAAGTCCTTTCCCCAGTTTTTTCGCAACCCGAGGTTTAGAATAGTCGCTGACGCCTATCCGGGCAGAGGCGCTCTGGTTGGTCTGGCTACCGGTTTAGCCGCATCAAGGGCACGTTATAACCTTGCTGTCGCCTGTGATATGCCTTTCCTCAATCAAGCCTTGCTCCGTTATATGCTTGGGCTTATGGCTGGTTTTGACCTGGTGGTCCCCCGTCTAGCCGAGATGGTGGAACCGCTCCATGCCGTTTACGCCAGGAGCTGTTTAGCCCCTATGGAACGGCTGCTCGAGCAGGGGGATATGAGGATTAACGCCCTTTTGGGACTGGTTAAGGTCAGGTATGTGGAGGCTGACGAAGTTGACCGCTTCGACCCCCGCCACCTGAGCTTTTTCAATGTTAATACCAGGGCTGACCTGGAGAGGGCGCAGCGACTGGCCAAGGAGATATCGAACCGGTGATAAGCGTTGAGCAGGCTTTGGAGAAGATTCTGGGGCATATTGAAGTTCTGGATGTGGAAGAAAGCCCTATCCTGAGCTGTCTGGGGCAGGTGCTGGCCGAGGATGTATTCTCCGACATCAACATTCCCCCGCTGGATAATTCGGCTATGGACGGCTATGCCGTTAGGGCGGCCGATACCCGCGGCGCCAGCGGCAAGTCACCCCGCATTTTGCGTGTTATAGACACCGTCACGGCTGGCTCTATTTCTAAGTCCAGGGTAGAGCCGGGGACTGCAGTCCGGATTATGACTGGGGCGCCCATACCGCAGGGCGCCGACGCGGTGGTCAAGTTTGAGGATACCGACCAGTCGGGGCGGGGGGTGGATGCGCCTGAAGTAGGCATTCTGGCTGAGGTAGCGCCCGGTTTTGAGATACGGCGGGCGGGTGAGGACATCGCCAACGGGATGATGGTGCTGGATAAGGGAACGGTAATCAGGCCCGCCGAGATCGGCGCTCTGGCTTCGCTGGGTCGCAGCACTACAAAGGTCATCCGCCGTCCGGTGGTGGCTATTATAGCCACCGGCGACGAGGTGGTGGATATCACTCAGCCACTGCCCAAGGGCAAGATATATAACAGTAATAGTTACGGCCTGGCGGCTCTGGTTATGCGCTACGGGGGGATTCCCCGGATACTGGGTATCGCCTCCGACGTGGAAGGTTCGCTGGTAGCCAGGCTTCACCTGGGGCTGGATGCCGATATGCTGGTAACCTCGGGGGGCGTCTCGCTGGGCGATTACGACATTGTGCGGGATGTCTTGGCTAAAGAGGGTGAAGTCGTCTTCTGGCAGGTCCGGCAGAAACCGGGCAAGCCATTGGCTTTCGGCATGATTCGGGCGCTGGGCAACGGGGGTGGGGTCAGAAAGATACCCCTCTTCGGGCTGGCGGGCAATCCGGTCAGCGCCATGCTTAACTTCGAGCTGTTCGCCCGCCCGGCAATGCTTAAGATGATGGGCCGGAAGAACCTGGCCAAGCCGATGATAGAAGCGATAATAGAAGAGCCGATTGAAAATACCGACGGGCGGCGTATCTTTGCCCGAGCGGTGGTGCAGAAGCGTGATGGCAAATACTTCGCCCGACTTACCGGACCTCAGGGCTCGGGGATTTTGACCTCGATGACGCTGGCTAACGGGCTGGTGATTGTGCCTGAGGATAAGCCTGGCGTGGAGGAAGGGGATTCGGTGCAGGTGATAATGCTGGATTGGGGCGAAGAGGTATAGTAATGGTTTCAGGGAGGCAGGCTTGATATTCGATGCTGCTGGGTTCGTCTTCGAACCGCCACCGGTTATATCCCGGGCGCGGCGGGTTTTGATTAAACCCAGCGCCTCCTACCCGATGCCCTATCCGGTGAGCACCAGCCAGGAGATGCTCTCGGCGATAATTGAGGGCATCAGGCAGGTTAGTGATGCCGATGTCCTTATCCTTGCCGGCACCCCTGATGGGGAACCGGTCTATCCCGTCTACCAGAGCCTGGGTTATAATTTTCCCCGGGTTTTGACCCTGGATGTGAGGGACTGCATCTGGGTGGAGGTGGATAATCCCCTGCCTAAGCCCCTGATTGTGCCTACCTTCTGGGTGCCTAATGTTATCCTGTCCTGCGACTACCTGATAACGGTGGCGCCGTTGAAGGTTATCGAGGGACAGGGGCAGTTGAGCATAGCCAATCTGCTCTCGGTGTTGCCCAGCAGCAAGTATGGGGGTGGGGCGCCCTGGGGGTGGCAAGATTTATACGAGCTGGGGATAGAACAGGTGATAGCCGACCTCTATTTTACCCTGCCCTTCGACCTGGGCATTATCGAAGCCCGCCAGAAGTTCGTCGGGGAGGATGACCCGACACGGGGTATGGTTGAGGAGTGCGGCCGGGTTTTCGTCGGCGAGCCTTATGAAGTGGACAGCGAAGCCTCGAAAGCATTGGGGATTAAGACCGATCACCTTGATTTGATTAAGGAAGCCCGGGTGGGGCTGGAAGACTGAGGCTGTCCTAAAGGAACTCAAGGGGGTGATGAATGTCCTGTTACCTCAGGCATATGAAAGACGTCCTCGACGAAGCGGGGATAGTGGTGGTTACACCCGCTAACCGCAAGCAGGTCGACCAGGCGGTCCACCAGGCGGTCGGCGTAGCCTACAAGGATTGCCCGACTACCTGGAAGAAGGTCAAGCAGGATATAACGGGCGACGAGAACAAGCGTCGCGCCCTTATCGAGCAGATTAAGACGGCGGTGGGCTAGCCGGTCAATACTTTATGCTGAATTCGGTATAGCGCCCGCTGTGTTCCGACCAGTTGGTAAACACCCTTTCCACCCTAGCCGCTGGCGGTCCCACATTAAGATAGGTGGTTAGCTCTTCCAGTCGCTTTCTCTCTCCCTCGGCGACAACCTCCATCGAGTCTCTCCGGGGCAAATTGCGCACGTAGCCCTTTAAGCCTAGCCCCTTAGCCTTTTGGGAGACAAAGCCGCGGAAGAAGACGCCCTGAACGTCGCCGTATATCAGCACTCTAACCGCGGCTAAATCAGTCGTTTTCATCGTTTCACTTCAGCACGAACCTCAATGATTGGGGTAGCCGCTCTTTATCCAGCCGGCATTCTTCCAGAATGGCTCGGGCTCGTTCCGCCCCTGACCTTAATTCCCCGCTTTGGTGGAGTTGTTGGTAAGTAGCTATCTCTATTCCTCCTCTTTGCCCTTCTTCCCCTTTTTAATCACTTCCACCGTGACCGGTGGGATCAAGATAGTGGGGTGGGCTATTTTCTTTTCGTCCTTTTTCGGCTTCTTCGTTTCTCGATGTCGGTAATCTCGATGGCCCATAGTCACACCTCTATCTTAAGTATGGTCGCTGGCGACCTGTTTGGTTAAAGTTTAGCAAAGGTGAGCATTGGTGTAAAGTTGTCTCAGGGCTGGTTTAGAGCTACGCGGGCGGCTTCAGCCTCAGCTGACTTTTTGCTTTTGCCCGACCCGCGCCCCATAACGCTGTCGCCTACCCTTACCTCAACGGTGAAGCGGCGGTCATGGGCGGGGCCTACGGCTTCTATTATCCGGTATTTAGGCTTTAGCTGCCGCTTTGCCTGCATAATCTCCTGTAGCTTGGTTTTATAGTCGGCTTCTACCCCCTGGCTCGTCGCTTTGCCCATCTTTCTGGACATCAGCCTGAGGACGAATTTCCGGGTGACAGCCAGTCCCCGGTCGAGGAAGATGGCGGCGGTTAAGGCTTCTAAGGCACCCGACAGGTTGGCCGGCTTGCCCCTTCCCCCACCCCCCTCTTCTCCTTTGCCCAGGTAGAGGTGGTCGCCCAGTTTGATGGCTTTAGCCATGCGGCAGAGGGCATCCTGGCGCACCATGGATGAGCGCACCCGGGTCATTTCCCCTTCGCTGAACTGGGGGAAGCGTTTGTAGAGCTCGTCGGCGATGATGAAGCCCAGTACGGCGTCGCCTAAGAACTCAAGCCTTTCGTTATCGCCGGTGGCAAGGCCGGGGTTTTCGTTGATGTAGGAGCTGTGGACCAGGGCTTGCTCCAGCAGGGCTTTGTTTTTGAACCTGATTCTCAGTTTCTTTTGCAGGGCGGTTAAATCAGCCAAGTTTCCCCCCTTTTCTTATCTTATAGCTTTAGCATAAATATTAAGGCAGGCGGTGTCAAATGGTAGGTTATTGCCCTGAACATAGCCCCGTGTTATAATCTTTCCGTATTGGGGAATCGTCTAGTGGTAGGACAGCGGACTCTGGATCCGTAAGGGAAGGTTCGAATCCTTCTTCCCCAGCCAGTTTGTTTTTGAGGGGGCTAAAATGAGACCGCTTAAGAGTGATTTATCCATATACAAGAAATTCAATTTCAAGAATCCGCCCGTGGCCGTCAAGTTCTTGCTGAGCAAACCAGAAGGAATCAAGCAGCTAGACAAGGCTCTGCCTTTCTGTGAAATGCTAAGGGAAGCACAGCGAGGGGGCATCCCATTTTACTTTAGCAAAGAGAATGAGAGTTGTGTCGGCAAGGTAGTATTGGGAATGGATGACATGCTGCCATTCGTGGAAGGCGGGCTGATTGGGCCTAGGTTCGGAATCTATCAGGAGCCGCGGGCTAACAATAAAATCTATCAATACATTCCAAAATTTGATAAGGGTATTGTTAACTATGTCGCCTTTTCTCCATTAGACAAATTGCCCTTCGAGCCGGACCTCTTGGTTCTTACCGCCACCCCCAGCCAGGCGGAAATCGTGCTCAGGGCAATGAGCTATTCCACCGGCGAGATATGGGAGACCAGGGCAACGGGGGTATTGGGCTGTGCCTAGCTTTACATTTATCCGTTTCAAAGCGGCAAGGTGAACTACACGGTTACCGGACTGGCTTTCGGCAGCAAGGCAAAGCAGATATTTGAAGAGGGATGGATGCTGGTATCTATCCCTTATAACTGGCTTCCGATTATAACGCAGAACCTCAAGGAAATGGAATGGGTTCTTCCTTCATACACCGACGGCCGGGAAAAGTTCCTGGAGCGAGAGCAGAAGGTATTTAAAGAAGCTGCCAAAGAGGCTGAAAGCCCATAAACCTGACCTCAGGTAAGTGAGATTAGCTTGCCGTTTTAGCTTGGCGCTGGTATAATAGCTGTGGCTGGCTTTAGAGAAAGCTTTATATGTCACCTCTGGTTATAGCCAGCCTTTTTAGGTGGCGCATTCGTCTAGGGGTTTAGGACACCTCCCTCTCAAGGAGGAGATCACCGGTTCGAATCCGGTATGCGCTACCAAGCTTGACTTTTAAACCTTTCATTTTTATAATGTTGCAGCTAACCTGTAGCTGGGATGCCCGAGTGGCGCAATGGTAGCGCAACC
>JALHSZ010000047.1 GCA_022865485.1 Dehalococcoidales bacterium
AACGTCAAATATCGTGCCGTCCTTACGGCGGTGATACGTCTCCAGGTGGAGACCGGCCTCGTCAACATTCCGTCCCATCTCGAGCAGCTGCTCCTTTGTCCACTGGGTATCCCAATCCCAGGTGTGGAGCTCACGGACTTCCTCAGGGGTGTAGCCAAGCATCTCGCAAAATTTCTGGTTTGCCTCATAAACTTTTGAATTCTCATCGAGGATAACTATCCCGTCCAGGGACTGGTCGATAAGGATACGCCGGCGGGTGGCTTCATCGACCAGCGCTTCTTCTGCCCGCTTGCGCTCGGTGATGTCCCGGGCAAGCTCCAGACAGGAGGTAATCTTTCCCTTAGCGTCTCTAATAGGATTGGCGGTATTCTCCCAGTAAGTAATCTCTCCCGAAGGCTCGGTGCGCCGCCTCTCCGCGTGGTGCGACTTACCGTCTTTGAATGCCTTTGCTACCGGACAGCCGTCGCAGACCGTGTCTCTATGTTCGTAGACACGATAGCATTTCTCCCCGATATGGTCGCCACCCGAGGCTAGCTTAGACGCCTCGTTCTGATAAATAATGTTGAGGTCTTTATCCTGTATGGTAAGGGTGTACTCCATGGCGCCTATTAATGATTGCAGCTTATTTTGTTCCTCTTGAAGCGCACCCTCCGCCTGCTTGCGCACGGTGATATTCCTGGTTATCTCAAGACAAGAAACAATCTTTCCCTTAGCGTCTCTAATGGGGTTAGCCGTATTCTCCCAGAAGGTAAGCTCCCCCGAAGGCGTTATCACCCTCCTCTCCGAGGAGTGTGACTTACCGTCCCTAAATGCCTTTTCTGCCGGGCACCCATCGCACAACTTTTCTCTACCTTCATAGACCCGATAGCATTTCTTCCCCAAGCCGTCTCCAAAAAGTATCTTCAACGGCTCATTCTGATAAATAATATTGAAGTCCTTATCCTGTATGGTGAGCCCGTCTTCCAGGGCACCTATTACTGATTGCAGCTTATTCTTCTCAGCCTGAAACGACTCCTCTAACTGCTTGCGCTCGGTAATATCCAGAATCTGAGCCATCGTCCTTACTTCTCCCGCCGAATCCTTGATTACAACAGAGCTGATTTCCACACGCCCCTTCCGGCCGTCTTTGCGGACAATGTTGAACTCGTAACGGGGAGGAACTTCCTCTCCCCTCTGCCTTCGGGTATATCGTTCGGTGACGAGTTGTTTGCTCTCCTCGTCGAGAAATTGGCGGAAATCCTGCCCAATGAGCTCCTTACGAGAATATCCTGAGATTTTGCACAGCTCATCGTTCACATAGGTGAGGCGATGGGCGTCATCTAAAATCATTATCCCGGCTTGGGAATTTTCCACGATAGAACGGAACCGCTCCTCAGACTCCCGCAGTGCCTCCTCTGCCAGCTTGCGCACGGTGATATTCCTGTTTATCTCAAGACAGGAAATAATCTTTCCCTTAGCGTCTCTAACAGGACTGGCTGTATTCTCCCAGTAGGTAACCTCCCCCGAAGGTAATGTCACTTTCCTCTGCGCAGTGTGTGACTTGCCATCATTAAATGCCTTTTTTACCGGGCAGCCATCGCACACCTCGTCTCTACCCTCATAGACCCGATAGCATTTCTTCCCCAAGCCGTCTCCAAAAAGTATCTTCAACGGCTCATTTTGATAAATGATGTTATAGTCTTTATCTTGGATGGTGAGGCCATCTTCCATGGCGCTTATTACCGACTGCAGCTTGTTCTTCTCTTCTTGAAGTGCCCCATCCGCCTGTTTGCGCTCGGTGATTTCCAGCGTTAGTTCCACCAGGCCGGTAACATCGCCGCCGGCATTGAGAATCGGGTAGCCCTTTACCAGCCACACCTTCCCGCCAGGGGTGGTCATTTCGCCGGCTTGCTGTCTCCCCGTTTTGCGGGCTTTTTCCACCGGGCAGCCGGGACAAGGCTCGCCACCCCTACCCCACACATCATAGCAATATCGCCCCACCAATTTTTCAGAAGGCAGGCCGACCGATTCACCAGCGACCTTGTTAGCCCACAACACCCGATGCTCCAGGTCCTGAAAGACGACGAGTTCGCTCAAACTATTGAGAATGGTAGTTTTGTCCTGCTCTGTCCCTCCCCAAACCTTCTCCACCTGTTCGCGCTTGGCTTCCAGCACTGCCAGACTCCCTTTGCGCAAGGGCAGAGTTTCGTCCTCTCTAACAAGCTGCCTTTTAGTCTTAGTACCGTTTCCGTTACTCATATTTTCACCTCAGCGGAACAGCGTTTTAGATTAAGCCCTTTATCGTTTCGACTTGGTCCGTATTATTTACCTGGTTAGCTTCCGCCTTCAATCTCTCGACTTCGTCTTCGGTAAAAAGCCTCCAGCCACGCCTATCGCGGTGCTTGGCTTCTTTGAAGATGTCTTCTTTGAGCCAGCGAAATAGGGTGGCCCGGCTTATACCAACTATGCGGCAGACCTCAGCGGTTCTATAATAGACTTGACCATCTACTGTTACCGTCATATCAAAACCCCTGCTCTGTGATAATGCTCGAATATACTCTAACTCTAAAATACTACGCCCCAAGCGTAAATAACCCATTAGTAATGTTTTAGCTATTTTTTACCTCATACTTTAGTACCAGATTACGGTAAATTAGTCCTGATTGTTTTGTAAGGTGGGACAGACTATAATAGCTGCGTGGGGCGAGGCGGCGAGTTTCTATTGAGTTGAGGCGATAGATGACCATAGCCGAAATGCTAGCCAGAAACGCCCGAATTTACCCCGATGAGAGCGCCCTCATCGAGCTGAAGCCGAGCCAGAAGATAAGGCGGGAAATCACCTGGCGCGTCTTCGACGAGAGGGCTAACCGGATAGCCAACGCCCTCGCCGCCAGAGGGGTGGGTAAGGGCGATAAGGTGCTGCACCTGATGCTGAACTCGACAAACTGGCTGGAGGCTTATTTCGGCATCATCAGGACGGGCGCCTGGGCGGTGCCGCTCAACTTCAGGTTCACCAGCAGCGACATTAAATACTGCGCCGATATCGCCGAAGCCAAGGTAATGATTCTGGGCCAGGAGTTTGCCGAAAGAGTGGAAGCTATCCGACCCCAGCTGCCCACGATAAAGGACTACATCTTTGTCGGCGAAAATACGCCCCAAGATATGGAGAGCTTTGAGGACATCATCGACAAGGCTTCTCCCCAGCCGCTGCAGGTGGCGCTGACCGCCGAGGACGAGTGCGGGCTCTACTTTACCTCGGGCACCACCGGCGACCCCAAGCCGATAATGCTTACCCACAAGAACATGGAGTGCGCCGCCGTCACCGAAGCTAAACACCACTACCTGCAGCACGACGATAACTTTATTATCATCCCCCCCTTTTACCACACCGGCTCCAAGATGCACTGGTTCGGCAGCCTGCTTGTCGGCGGCCGGGCGACGATACTGACCGAAATGAGCCCCAAATATATCTTTGAAGCTGTCCACCATGAGAGAGGGACGATAGTATTTCTGCTGGTGCCCTGGGCGCAGGATATCCTTGGCGCCCTTGACCGGGGAGAGCTGAAGCAAAAAGACTATGACCTGAGCAGCTGGCGGCTGATGCACATGGGGGCACAACCCATCCCTCCCAGCCTGATTAAACGCTGGAAGCAACGCTTCCCCAATATGCAGTACGATACCAGCTACGGCTTGAGCGAAGCCACCGGGCCGGGGTGTGTCGACCTCCGCATCGAGAACAACCATAAACTAGAGGCTACCGGCAAGGCCGGTTTTAACTGGGAGGTGCGCATCGTCGACGATAAGGGCCAGGACGTGGGCTGCGGGGAGGTGGGAGAGCTAATCGTCAAGGGCGACGGGGTGATGAAGGGCTATTACAAGAACCCCCAGAAAACGGCGGAAACTCTCCGGGACGGCTGGCTCTACACGGGCGATATGGCTAAAATGGATGAGGATGGCTTCATCTATATCGTGGATAGAAAGAAGGACGTGATTATCACCGGCGGGGAGAATATCTTCCCCGTGGAGGTGGAGAACATCATCCGCCACCACCCCAAGGTCCATGATGTCGGCGTTATCGGCTTACCCGACGAAAGGCTGGGCGAGATAGCCTGCGCCGTGATTACCCCCCGCGACGGGGACACCCTGACCGAGGAGGAGATAAACGAGTTCTGCGAGCAAAACCTGCCCCGCTACAAGAGGCCGAGGCGAATTATATTCGACAGGGTGCCCCGAAACCCGACGGGCAAAATAGAAAAGCCCAAAATGAGGCAGAAATATAGCGGTATTAAAGAAAGCTTTAAGCTCTGAAAAGCGAGCGGGTGAAGGGATTCGAACCCTCGACGTCTTGCTTGGGAAGTTGCCCAGAGACAAGCTGGCAATCGCTTACCGGACCAACCGCTTGCCTCCTTTCAGAACAGATTATACAGGCTCTGTAGCTTGAAGTCAACGAGGTAAACGAACGAACTTCCCCTAGAGCACAGGCGGGGCTGGGGTAACGATTCAAGCAAATGTGTAATACTCAACAATTCCTGCTTTTACTTCAGTCTAATCGGTATGCCCGCCACCATTAAATACACTTCGTCGGCGTGGCGAGCAAGAATCCGGTTAGCCCTACCCAGGCAGTCTCTATAGCGTCTGCCCAGTTCATTATCGGGCACAAGCCCCAGCCCCACCTCAGTTGATACCAGAATGAAGGTCGCCTCCAGCTCGTCCATTTTGTTAATAAGGGCTTTAATCTCCTTCAAGGCCAGCTCTTCGGCGGATGCTTCAACCCGGCCCCGGAGCAGAATATTGGCTACCAGCATGGTGATGCAATCAATAACTACAATTTCCGCTTCTCCTATATGCCGGCCGATTATGCCGCCGATTTCGAGCGGCGCTTCCAGGGTTCCCCAGCTTCCCGGGCGGGACTTCCGAGGTGCCTCAATACGGAGGCGCATATCCTCGTCTTTAGCCTCAGCCGTGGCCACGAATAGAACCCTGCCGCCAGCTTCAACGGCAAGCTTCTGAGCGAACTGGCTTTTACCGCTGCGGGCGCCGCCGGTTATTAAAATGCTCTTCATTTTGTAGCTCTAGCCTCCCTGTTGCCGACAAAACAGGTAGCTATCCTTGCCGTCACTCCACGATACAAAGGCTTTATCCATACCATTCACTCCCTGTATTTTATTCTCAGATGAGAGACGTCATTGAGCAGAGTTAGCACTGGTTTTTGTCCGAAGTCTTCAACCGCTGTCAGTGATGCCGGCGTGAGGCGGAAGCGCAGCCAGTTCTCGATATCTATTCCCAGCAGCACGCACAGCAGAACACGCAGGGAGCCGGAATGGGCTATTATCAGGATATTGGCGTCGGCAGGGTTGTCGCTACGGAGTTCGTTTTCAAAAGCCCTTATCCGCCGGGCAAGTTGCTCCAGGCTTTCCCCACCGTAGGCGGTGAAGCTGGAATCGCTTGGCTGCCAATCCGGGTAGCTCTTAACTATCTCGGCGTAGGTCATGCCTTCGAACTTACCAAAATCGATTTCGGCCAGATTTTCACAGGGTACGACCCGAAGACCGCGTCCCCGGGCGATTATGCCGGCGGTGTCTTCTGCTCTCTTCAGCTTACTAGTATAGATTACGTCTATCGGCTCCCGGGAAAGCCGGTGGCGCAGCCTCTCCGCCTGCAGCAGCCCCGCCTGGTTAAGCCTGAGATCGATACGTCCCTGGTAGCGCCATCGCCGGTTATAGTCCGTTTCTCCATGCCGGGCTAAAAGCAGTCTCATAAACAGATGCCTCCCGCTAGCCGAGGTTGACTATCACTGGAAACAGGGCCAGGATTATCGCCTCGCTAACCTCCTTGATAGCCCCGTAGACATCGCCCGTAAGCCCCCCTAAACGAACCTTAAAAAAGTAACCCATTCCCAGGGCAATAAGCCCGGTTATCGCCATTACTATCACCCCCTGCCACCGCGCCAGCCCGATGGCAGCCGCCAGCGTCAACAGGGTAACCAAAGCGAACCTGTAGCCGTTGGCTCCTACTTTGAAATGCCGCCCCAAGCCCTCTTTACGGACATAGGGGAAGGCAAACAGGGCGAACACCATCGCCCAAACGCCCAGCATCGGTACCAGCAATAGGGCTTCCAGCTTCCATGTTGCCGGCAGCGAGACGATGGCGGCGTATTTTATAAGCAGTATTATACAGACGCCGACTATACCGTATGCCCCCACGCGGCTATCCGCCATTATCTTTAACCTTTGGGCGGGAGTGCCGCCCGCCAGACCGTCGCAGCAGTCTATCAGTCCGTCCAGGTGCAGGGCTCCGCTAATCAGAACCCACACGGCTAAGGTCAGTGCGGCGCTGACAGTCGGGGAAAAGAGCGCCGCCAGCCCCCAGTTAACCAGGAAAAGGACCGCCCCGATGACTATGCCGATGACAGGAAAGTAGCTCAACGACGCCGCCAGCTGACGCGGCTCAGGCCGGCGATGAAAGGGCGAGGGGATGACGGTTAAAAACTGCAGCGCTATCCAGAATCCCAATCTTTATCCGCCCTCCCTACTTTTATCGGAAACGTCAGCCTCGCCGAAGGTAAGCATTTCCTTTAGAATCTTTACCGATGCCTCGGCTAATGAAATCCCAAGAGCGGCACCGGTTCCCTCGCCGAGCCTCATCTTCAGATTAAGCAACGGCGTCAGTCTCATATAATCCAGCATTAAAAGATGCCCCGGCTCCGCCGACAGGTGCGAAGCAATGAGGTATTCCCTGGTCAGCGGCGCCAGCTTCACCGCTATAAGTGCCGCCGCTCCGGAGATAAAACCGTCTATGACCACCGGGATATGGTTAGCCGCTGCCGCCAGGATGACGCCCGCCAGGCCGCCTATTTCAAAACCGCCGACCTTGGCTAATATATCGATGGCATCATCATGAGAGGGTTGGTTGGTCTCGAGCGCCTGGTTGACTATCCTGACCTTATGAGATAGCCGTTCCTCGCTAATGCCCGTTCCCGTCCCGGTCAGCTCGGCCGCGGACAGGCCGGTGATGGCGGCGCCTACGGCGCTGGCTGATGTCGTGTTACCGATGCCCATATCACCGGTGCCAACTATATCCAGACCCTGGCTGATTTGCGCCTCCACCACGGCAATCCCCGCTTCCAGCGTATCCAGAGCCTGCTCTCGGCTCATGGCGGGACCCCTGGCTATGTTCTTGGTCCCGAAGTCAATCATCTTGCAGACCAGAGAGGGGTGTGCCTCGAAACCGCCGATGACTCCCATATCGACCACAACCAGGCGCACACCGGTGTGGCGGGCAAGCACATTGATGGCGGCGCAGCCGTTGAGGAAGTTAGCCACCATCTGGCGGGTGACCTCCTGGGGATAGGCGCTGACCCCTTCGGCGACAACGCCGTGGTCGGCGGCCATAACCACTATTGCCTTATTTCCCAACGATGGAGCGGCACAGCGGCAGATACCGGCGATTTTCACCGAAAGGTCTTCGAGCATGCCCAGGCTGCCCCTGGGCTTGGTCAACATATCCTGCCTGGAGCGTGCTTCAGCCATTGCCCCCTTATCCAGGGGCTTTATCATTTCAATGGTAGTTAACAAAAGTCCCGGCATTCTGTCCCCGCTATTCAAATAGTTCAGGGTGAATGATCCTTGCCAGTTCCTCCAGACCCTGGATAATTCTCGGCCCAGAGCGGCTGACAAGGTCATCATCAATGATAAAAATTCTGTTCTCCTTTACCGCTGTCGTTCCCTGCCAAACGGGGTGTCCCATTAGCGTTTCTGGCGAGGTAAACGCCGTCCCATGCTTAGCCGGGAGGATGATAATCTCAGGGTCAGCGTTAACTATCTCCTCAAGGCTTAATTGTACCCAAGCGCCCTGGGCTTGGGCAGCAATATTTTCCCCACCAGCCATAGTGATAAGAGTATCAATAAATGAGCCGGAACCGGCTGTCCAAGGGAAAGTTAGGTCAGTAGCATCAATTATAAACAGAACCCTAAGCGGGGGAGCACCTTCCACCAGAGCGAGAACATGAGCTATGCTATCCTGCATATCCTCAATGAGCTCCTCAGCTTCCCCCTCGGTACCGGTAACCTTACCCAGCAATTCGAGGTCTCTAAAAATGCCATCAATGTCCTTGGGGGCTATAACAATATAGGTAATTGGTGGTTCTAGTTCATCAAGCTGAATAATGCCTTCGCTGTACCCGTCGGTCAGCACCAAGTCAGGGTCTAGAGCCACGATATTTTCAATGGAGGGGTTAAAATAATGCTCCACGCTGGGTTTTGACTTCGCCTCCTCAGGGTAGTCACAATAGTCGCTGACTCCAACCACCCTTTCCCCCACGCCAAGAGCAAAAAGCATCTCGGTGATGCTGGGCACATGAGATACAATCCTCTGTGGAATCTCGGTTATAGTCACCTCCCTGCCCATATCATCGGTATAAGTTCCCGGCTGAAACTGCGCTTGACAGCCGATAGTCATACTAACTAACAGGCTTAACAGAACAACCAAAACGCCCAATAGCTTCATTTTCATTAAAATATTTACCTCCAATAGTATTTAGCATAATTCTTGGGCAAAAAAATAATCCCCCTCTCCTTAAAGTTGAGGGGGACTCCTCAGTACACTCTGAGCACTATCCCACCCCCTTTCTCCGCGGAGGTTTTGAGGATGCCGGGGCCCGGCGTTCTGGCTTCCGATAGAACTAGCTACCGGTTACAGCAGGCGGGACTGCGTCGGAATCTCACCGACTTGCTATCCGTTTTGACCGACTCTGTCGGCCGTCCCCGGTCATCTATTCTTTTTTACAAGGATACAAGAATTGGGATAAAAATACAAGCCAAAAGGTAACATTTCATCTTTTTGTGACCTTTGACATAGCCCGCTGATAACCTTTGCTCTAAGCGTAGAGGCCCGATGCCCACGGATAAAACCGCCATTGGTTATTCCCGAGCTACCCTAGGGTAGTACCTCACAAAGCTGTCTCAGGTGCGGTCGGCCCTAAATTCTTTATTTTCGACCTATGCAAGTCGTCGCCTCTAGACTTGTCCCAGCTTTGTCGCTATAATCTAGGCAAGTCGTCGGTCCTGCTTTGTGGAGCGGGTGAAGGGATTCGAACCCTCGACGTCTTGCTTGGGAAGCAAGCACTCTTCCGCTGAGTTACACCCGCCCGAATAGACTATATTATGCCCCGCCGCCGATTCAGTGTCAAGAATATGGTAGAAGAGAATCTATCGCCCGCCGACATCACCCATAAGCTGAAAACAGATTTTATCGGGCACAAGGTTATCGCCTACCCCAGCCTGACTTCGACCAACGACATCGCCAAGCGCGAAGCCAAAAAGGGAGCCCGGGAAGGCACCGTTATCCTGGCTGAGGAACAAACGGCGGGGAGGGGGCGGCTAAAGCGAGCCTGGCTGTCGCCCCGAGGAAGCATCGCCCTGTCTATCATTCTCCACCCCACCCCGGCCCAGCTGCCTTCTCTTAGTATGTTAGCCTCACTGGCCGTCGCCCGCTGCATCGAGAAGGTCGGCGGTCTGGAGACGCAGATTAAGTGGCCCAACGATGTCCTTATCAACGGCAAGAAGGTATGCGGAATTCTGATTGAAAGCGATGTCAGGGGCAGCGCCGTGGACTACGCCGTCATCGGCATCGGCCTAAACGTCAACCTCAAGCCCGCCGATTTCCCCGAGATTGCCGCCACTGCCACCAGCCTCTCCCATGAGCTGGGGCGGGAGCTATCGCGGTTGCAGATAATACGCTGCCTGCTGGAGGAAATGGAAAATCTATACCTGGAGCTGCCCGAGGGGGACAGCGTTTTTCGGGAGTGGCGGGACAGGCTGGTGACGCTGGGCAAAGAGGTCGAGGTAAGCTCAGGCAAGACCATCTACAAGGGCATAGCCGAATCAGTAGCCAGCGACGGCAGCCTGCTCCTCCGCCAGCCCGACGGCAGCCTGATTAAAATCGTGGCTGGCGACGTCACCCTGCGCCGATAAACACCCCCCCACCCCCCCCGAGCCCCGAATGCGGGCTCGGGGTTCTGCTTTGCATTATGGCACATTGACCGCCAGCTATTTGGTCGTCTTTTCGCCCGATTGAGGCGCTGTCAACTCTTTTCTCATAAACATACTGATAAGGTCAATAGGTAAGGGGAAGATTATGGTGCTGTTTTTCTCCGAGGCTATCTCAACCAGTGTCTGCAGGTATCTAAGCTGTAGCGTGGTTGGCTCTCTAGCAATAATAGCTCCGGCTTCAGCCAGCCTCTCTGCGGCTTGAAACTCACCCTCGGCATGGATGATTTTAGCCCGCCGCTCTCTCTCCGCCTCAGCCTGAGCCGCCATAGAGCGCCTCATCGTTTCTTGAAGCTCCACTGACTTGATCTCTACGATGCTCACCTTCACCCCCCAGGGGTCAGTTTGTTCGTCAATTATCTTCTGCAGCATTTGATTGAGTTTTTCTCTCTGTGTCAATAGTTCGTCAAGCTCGGATTGCCCCAGTACATTTCGCAGCGTGGTCTGTGATATCTGCGAAGTAGCCCGGATGTGGTCTAAGATCTTGACCACAGAAGCTTCAGGATCAACCACTCTGAAATAGACCACTGCGTCTACCCTGACGGTGACGTTGTCCTTGGTGATTACATCCTGCGGCGGGACATCCAAGGTCACTATCCGCAGGTCTACCTTTATCATCCGGTCAACAAAGGGGATGATGAAAAATATACCAGGACCTTTGGCACCGACCAGCCGCCCCAGACGGAGAATGACCCCCCGCTCCCACTCCTTGACAATCTTAATTGCCATAGAGATAAGTATGAGCGCGGCTAAAGCAATTATACCGATAACAATTGGGTCCATTGGTTTACCTCCTCTATTCTTTCTTGACTACCCATAGTTTTAAGCTGTCAACCTTGGTTATAATCACCTCCTCCCCGGGTTTAACCCGACCCTTCTCTGATATTGCCGTCCAGCGTTCGCCCTTAATGAGAACCATCCCTTTGGGGTCAAGGGCTATCTTAACTTCGGCAGTCTTGCCCACCAGTTCTTCCCTGCCGGTAGACGCCTGGCGGCGATGGGCCCAGACTACCCGCTGAACAACAAAGGCTAAGAAACCAGCAACGCAGATAGAAATTACAATAATAGCAATTGGATTCATTTATTTGCCCCTTTTGTTTTTTTGGTTACATATAGTTTTAAGCCGTCAACCCTGGTTATAATCACTTCCTCTCCCACTTTCATCTTACCCTTCTCTGATATCGCCGTCCAGCGTTCGCCCTTAATTAGCACCATTCCCTCAGGTTCCAGGGCTGCCTTGACCAAGGCCGTCTTGCCCACCAGCTCCTCCCAGCCCGTGTACGCCTGGCGGCGATGGGCACGGACTATCCGGGTAATTACAAAAGCAAAAACGGCCGCCACCAGAATAGCAACTACGGCAATCAGCCAGGGGCTTACCTGGAACAGCGAGCCGGCCTCGGGAAATAGAATCAGGGAGCCGAGGACGAGGGCGGTTATGCCCCCGGCGGCGAATATGCCGAAGGTGGCAGTAAGCACCTCGCCGATAAATAGACCGAAGGCAAGCAGGATAAGCAATATGCCTCCCCATCTGGCATCAAGAACGCCTAAAGAGTAGAAGGCGAGAAGCAGGCTGATAGCACCGGTAATCCCGGGGAAGAACATCCCCGGGCTGTAAATCTCGGCGATAATGCCGATGCTGCCGATACTGAGCAAAATGTAGGCAATGTTGGGGTCGCTGATGGCATGCAGGAAGCCCTCGACAAGGCTCATCTCGTTGCGGGTAGTGGTGTAGCTGGAGGTGTCGAGGGTAACCTCCAGGCCGTTAGCCAGCTTAACCTGCCGGCCGTCAATCAGGGCGATAAGCTCGTCCAAACTGTTCGCCCGCAGGTCGATAAGGTTAGCCTCCAGGGCATCGACATCGGTGAAGGACTTGCTCTCGGTCACCGCCAGCTGGGCTTCTTCTACATTACGGCCGCGCTCCTGGGCGATAGACTCCATCCACTTGGCTGAGAACTCGACTATCTTCTGCATCTGGTCCTCGGGTATTTCCTCCCCACTCCCCGACACAGGATGGGCAGCGCCGATAGTGGTTCCCGGCGTCATAGCGGCGATATGAGCCGACAGGGTGATAAACGTCCCCGCCGAAGCCGCCCAGGCACCTTTGGGGGTAACGTAGACGATGACCGGCACGTCGGCATTCATAATCTCCTGCACTATCCTCTCCGTCGAGTCCAGCAAGCCTCCCGGCGTGTCCAGCTCGATAATGCAGGCCAGGGCGTTCTCGTCTTCGGCTTTTTCGATACCCCGCTCGATGTAATCAGCCACCACGGGAACGATGGTGCCTTCGACACGGAGGACGTGGATTGACTGATTGGCGGCTCTGGTGGCGAGAGGCAGCAAAGCGCCCACCACTAAAGCGGTGAAGAAGACGAGGCCGAGGGCTCTAAATATGACTCTGCTCATGCGCCCCCCTCAACAATAATAGAATAGACCCAAGCCGATCAACAGGGTGTAACTGAAATTATATCTTGCTTGCCCTACTATTGTAAACAGCCGAGCGGTTGAATAGCTAGAGTAGTAGTGCTAAAATTTACCAACTATGAGAATCCAGAGGTCTAAAGGCACCCGCGACCTGTCCCCGCAGGATATGGCCAGCTTTCGCTTAATCGAGAGCGCCTTTAGTAATTGCTGCCTTAAGTGGGGCTATCAGGAGGTAAGGACGCCGACACTGGAGTACCTGCACCTCTTTACGGCCACGGGAACGCTCACCCCCAGCATGCTGGCCAAGGTATATTCCTTCCTCGACTGGGACGGGTGGAGCGGGGAAAGGGTGGTCTTGAGACCCGACGGCACCATCCCCATCAGCCGACTCTATATAGATAGTATGGCCGAAAGGAAGCTGGCCAAGCTCTTTTATGTCGCCAATGTCTTTATGTTCGAGGCGACGGGAAAGAAGACCAGGGAAAGGTGGCAGTGCGGGGCGGAGCTTATCGGCGCCAAGCCGCCTCTGGCCGACATAGAGCTGGTTATGCTGGCGCTGGAGGTATTGAGGGAGCTAAAGATTGAGGGCATCGAGCTCAGACTATCTCATGCCGGCTTGATAAAGGCGCTGCTGGCCCGGCTGGAGCTGAGCGCCGAGGAACAGATCGGCATGTTCGACCGCATCCTGGACGGGGATTTGAAGGCGCTGGAAAAGCTGAAGCTCAAGAGGCCCGAGCTGGAGAAAACCATTGACTCCCTGCTCGAACTGAAGGGGAAACCATCGGGGTTTTCCCAGGAGCTGAAAGAGCTTTTCGCCGAAGACCTGCCCGAATGCAAGCCCTACATCGATAACTGCACCAGGATTGCCGAGTTCCTGGAGGCTATGGGCTGTAACTACCAGATTGACATCGCCTCGGGGCGGGGCTTCGAATACTATACCGGGGTGATTTTCCAGATTTTCAAGGGCGAGGAGAAGATAGGGGGTGGGGGCAGATACGATGCCCTTATTCCCCTGATGGGGGGCAAGGACGTGCCCGCTTCCGGTTTTGCCCTCTACCTCGAACGCCTGATGGCCCTGATAAAGCCGGAAGAGCTGGCCAAGCCGCAATCGCCGAGAATCTTAATCAGGGCGGAGGCGGCAAGAGCCAGGGAGGGCTTCGACATCGCAAAACGCCTCCATAAAGCCGGCTACCGGGCGGAATGTTATCTCGGCGCCCAAAAAGACGCCGATTTCGACTGGACGGTGGATATTAAAAGCCAGTCGCCCAAATTTATCCTGACCAACCAGGCTAAAAAACAAAGAGTTGCCGCCGAGAGCGCCGACGAGCTTTTAGCCTTACTAGAGGGGTGAGATAGATAAAAAACAAGCTGAAAATAGCGCTGCCCAAGGGCCGCCTACTGGGCGAGACTGCCGCCCTGCTCCAGAGGGCGGGGTGGGGATTTGACGGCTACCACGAGCAGACGCGCTTTTACTACATCGAATCGAAGACCTCCCCCCACTTCTCCGCCCGGGTTTTCCACGAGAAGGACATACCCATCCAGGTCGCCATCGGTAACTACGACCTGGGCATCTGCGGCTCGGACTGGATTGAGGAACTGCTGGCTAAATACCCCAGCAGTGCCCTGATGAAGATAAAGAACCTGAAATACGGCGAGGGCGCTCTCTACGCCGCCGCCAGCGCGACGGGCACAGTCACCGTGGAAGCGCTAAGAGGCAAGGCGGGCACGATACGCATCGCCAGCGAATACCCCAACCTGGCCGAGTCCTTCGCCATAAATACGCGCCTGAGGCACTTCAGCGTCTTTCCCCTCTGGGGAGGCGCCGAGGTATATCCGCCGGAGAGCGCCGACCTGGCGCTGGTCGGCACCGCCGAGGAGTTTCCCTACCACGGGCTGGCGCCGATAAGCCGCGTGCTCAGCGTCAGCGCCTTCTTAATCGCCAACCGAGATAGCTGGAAGGACAAGGAACTGAGCCAGATGGTAGCCCCTATCGAGCCGGCGCTCTTGCCGGAGAAGGCGGAAAGAAAGCCCGAGGGGAAAAGGCGACAGCGGACTAAAACCCCATATCCTGCGCCAGAAGCGGATAAAGATGTGGTGCGCCTAGCCCTGCCCGACGGCCACCAGCAGGCGCACACCCGTAGGCTCCTGGACAAGGCGGGCATTCGCCTCGACGACTACCCCTCAGAGAAGGGCAACCGCCGTCCCCGCGCCGACCTGGAGGGCGTCACCGTCAAGGTAATCAGGCCCCAGGACATGCCGCTGCAGGTGGCTAACGACAACTTCGACCTGGCCATTACCGGCCGGGACTGGCTCACCGAGCACCTCTGCCAGTTCCCCTCCAGCCCGGTGAAGGAGCTAGCCGACCTGAAGCTGGGGTGGGTCAAGGTGGTGGCGGTGGTCAGCCAAGACAGGGACATAGCCGATATCCGTGACTTGAGCGAGTCCGAGCGGGCGCTGCCTATTAGGGTAGCTTCGGAGTATATCAATATTGCCGATAGCTACGCCCGCGATAACCGCCTCAACCGCTATCGGCTGATTCCAACCTGGGGGGCCAGCGAAGCTTTCCTGCCCGAGGATGCCGACCTCCTCATCGAGAATACCCAGACCGGGCGCACCCTGGCCCAGCACAACCTGAAGATTATCGACACCCTCTTCGAATCTACAGCCTGCCTCATCGGCAGCACCAAGCGGGTGGCAAGCCCGGCCAAGAAGGAGAGGATGGAATCTATCATCAAAACCCTGCGTAGGGCCGCCGAGGAGATATCATGAGAATTATCGAAGGCTTTGAGCCGGCAAAAGCGCTGCTGTCGCGGCAGCCGGGGGCCGATTTCAGCCCCGACTCCCCCACCCTAAGGCAGCGGATAAAACAGGTATTCGGGACGGAAATGAGCCCCGAGCAAGCGGTGGCGCAGATAGTTGATGACGTGCGCAGCACGGGCGACACCGCCCTCTTTAACTACACCCTGAGAATCGACCGTGCCAAGCTCAGCTCGCTTGAGGTGAGCAAAAAGCGGATAAAGAGCGCCTACCTGGAAGTGGACAAGGAGCTGCTGTCAGCCCTTAAATTCGCCGCCGAGCGCATCGGCTCGTTCCACCAGAAACAGAAGGACAGCATCTGGAGCCTCGCCGCCAAGAAAGGCTTCGGGCAGCTGATAAGACCCATTGAGCGCATCGGCGCCTATGCCCCCGGTGGCACCGCCAGCTACCCGTCGACGGTGCTGATGACGGCTATCCCCGCCCGGATTGCCGGCGTCAAAGAGGTCATCCTGGCCACCCCACCCCGCCCCGACGGTACGGTGCCGGTGTCGACGCTAGTCGCCGCCGACATCGCTGGCGTCGACCGCGTTTTCTCGGTAGGCGGCGCCCAGGCTATTGCCGCCCTCGCCTTCGGCACCGAATCCATCCCCAGAGTGGATAAAATATGCGGGCCGGGCAATATCTTCGTCGTCCTGGCTAAAAAGCTGGTCTACGGAGCTGTGGGCATCGACAGCCTGCCGGGCCCCAGCGAGGTGCTGATTATCGCCGACGAGAGCGCCGACCCCGCCTATTGTGCCGCCGACCTCTTGGCCCAGGGAGAGCACGACCCCTTGGCTTCGGCCATCCTGGTAACCAACTCAAGAAGGCTGGCTGACGAGGTGGCTAAAGAGCTGGAGCGGCAGCTAAAGAGCCTGGAACGCCACGATATAGCCGCCGAAGCCCTGCAAAACCAGGGGTTGATTGCCGTGGTCGCTGACATCGGCGAGGCTATAGAGCTGGCCAATTTATACGCCCCCGAGCACCTTTCTTTGATGGTAAAGGGCGCCGACGCCTATGTCGAGCGCATAACCAACGCCGGCTGTATCTTCATCGGGAACAGCTCGACGGTGGTGCTGGGCGACTATGCGGCGGGACCGAGCCATGTCCTGCCCACCAGCGCTACCGCCCGCTTCAGCTCGCCGCTCAATATACTCGACTTCGTCAAGCTCATCAACATAGTCGATGTGGATAAAGGCACCCTCAAGAAGCTGGCTAAAGCCGCCGCCGTCATCGCCAGAGCCGAAGGACTGGAGGCCCATGCCCGGGCGGCGGAGAAGCGCCTGGACTAGAATATTGACAAATTATACCCGCTTGTGCTAGAGTCCAAGCGAAATGTTGAATACTACCTTTCACAGCTATTATTACGCCTTCATATTTACCGGGCGCAACCGAGCGCTTGGAGGGTAGTATACGGCAATAAAAAGCAAAAAAGTAAAAAGTCCCAAAACTAGAACGGAACCCTCCAGGCGGAGGGAATTTTGTTTATATGGGGATAGAGAAAGGGAGAAAAAAGGAATGTCTGGAGAAGGAATAACCAAGTTTATACGGTCGGACCTGGCTAGCTTTGGCGGCTATGTCCCCAGCAAGTCGCCGGAGATACTGGCCGAGAGGGTCAAGATGCCCATAAACGGCATCGTCAAGCTGGATGCCAACGAGAACCTCTACGGCTGCTCGCCCAAGGTAAACGAAGCCCTGGGCGACTATCCCTACTTTAATATCTACCCCGATGCCAATCAGACCGAGATACGCCGGCTGCTGGCGGGCTATACCGGTGTCAGCGCCGAGCACATCATCGTCAGTAACGGCAGCGACGAGCTCATAGGCCTTATCATACGCCTCTTACTCGAACCCGGCGACGAGGTAATCAACTGCGTGCCCACCTTCGATATGTTTCGCTTCGGCACTATACTCTGCAACGGCAAGCTAGTCGAGGTGCCGCGGGACGAGGACTATCGCGTCGATGTCAAGGCGGTCAAGAAAGCCATCACCAAGAAGACCAAGCTGATACTTCTGGCTAACCCTAACACCCCCACCGGCACCCCCACCCCTCAGAAGGACGTGCTGGAGCTGATAGAGACCGGTGTGCCCGTGCTGGCTGACGAAGCCTACGTCGAGTTCAGCGGGGAAACGGTTACCCCCTTCGTTACTAAGTACGACAACCTGATGGTCCTGCGCACCTTCAGCAAGTGGGCGGGGCTGGCCGGCTTAAGGGTCGGCTACGGCATTATGCACCCCAAGATTGTGGGATACCTGCAGACAATCAAGCAACCCTATA
>JALHSZ010000048.1 GCA_022865485.1 Dehalococcoidales bacterium
CCGGGAGCATGCCCCGCTGGCCATCAAGGCGGCGGGCGTTTCCTGTATAATTGCCAGCAGCTTCGCCCGCATCTTCTTCCGCAACGCCATCAACATCGGCCTGCCCCTGCTGGAGTCCGATGAGGCGGTCGCCAAGACCGAAGACGGCGACACGCTGGAAGTCGACCTGGACAAGGGCCGAATAAAAAACCTGACCCGGGAGCTGGAGTTCAAGCCCAAGCCCTACCCCGACTTTATGGCCGAGCTTATCGCCGACGGCGGGCTTATCGAGCATACCAAAAAGAGAATATCTAGAAGGAGAGCTTAGGTGCAATTTGAAATAGCGGTTCTACCCGGAGACGGCATCGGGCCCGATGTCATCACCGAAGGCATCAAGGTCTTAGAGGCAATAGGCAAGAGGTTCAACCACAGCTTCAATCTCCACGAAGGGCTGGTGGGCGGCGCCGCTATCGACGCCGAGGGCACGGCGCTATCCGATGCCACCATTAAGATGTGCCGCCAGGCGGATGCGGTGCTGCTGGGGGCGGTGGGGGGCCCCAAGTGGGACGACCCCCTCGCCAAAGTCCACCCCGAAGACGGTCTGCTCAAGCTGCGCGGGGAGCTGGGGCTCTTCGCCAACCTGCGCCCGGTCAAGGTCTCGCCGATGCTGGTGGACTCGACCAACCTCAAGCCTGAGGTCATTCGGGGGGCGGACTTCATCTTCGTCCGGGAGCTCACCGGTGGGCTTTATTTCGCCCAGCCCAAGAAGCGCTGGGAGACAGCGAAGGGCAGAATGGCTACCGACTCCATGACCTACTCCGAGCAGGAGATCGAGCGCATCGTCCGCGTCGGCTTCGAGCTGGCCAGGCTCCGCCGTAAGAAACTGACCTCGGTAGATAAAGCCAACGTGCTTGAGTCCTCAAGACTATGGCGGCAGGTGGCGATGGAGGTGGCTAAAGAATACCCCGACGTGGCGCTCGACCACATGCTGGTCGATGCCTGCTCCATGCGGCTCATTCAGAACCCGACCTATTTCGATGTGCTGGTTACGGAAAATATGTTCGGCGACATCCTCACCGACGAAGCCTCGATGCTGGCCGGCTCGATGGGGATGCTGCCCTCAGCCAGCCTGGCCGGTGTGCCCAAGGAAGGCGTCAGGATTTTCGGCATGTACGAGCCGATTCACGGCAGCGCCCCCCGCCGCGCCGGACTGGATATGGCTAACCCCATCGCCATTATCCTCAGCGTGGCCATGATGCTGCGCTACTCCCTCGGCCTGGACAAAGAAGCCAGCGTCATCGAGAAGGCGGTGGATGACGTGCTCAGCCAGGGCTACCGCACCTATGATATAATGGCTGAAGGCAAGACCAAGGTGGGGACGGCGGAGATGGGGGACCTAATTGCCAAGAAGGTGAAGGGATAAAAATTGACTAAGGTCGAACTCTACGACACCACGCTGCGGGATGGCGCCCAGAGCGAGGGCGTATCCTTCTCCGTAGTCGATAAGCTGAATATCGCCCGCAAGCTCGACGGGCTGGGCATCCACTTTATCGAGGGCGGCTGGCCCGGCTCCAACCCCAAGGATGCCGAGTTCTTCGCCAAAGCGCGAGAGCTATCGCTAGCTCATGCTAAGATTGCCGTTTTCGGCAGCACCCGCCGCCAAAACATGAAAGCGGAGGAAGACAAAAACCTGACCATGCTGGTCAATGCGGGGGTAGAGGTAGCCACCATCGTCGGCAAGAGCTCGGAACTGCAGGTCGCCCAGGTGCTGGAGACCAGCCCCGAAGAAAACTTGAACATGGTCGCCGACTCCATAAAATATCTCAAAAGCCAGGGGCTTACCGTCTTTTTCGACGCCGAGCACTTCTTCGACGGCTTTAAGTCCAACCCCGCCTACAGCCTCAAGGTGGTGGAGGTTGCCGCTAAGGCCGGCGCCGACGCCGTGGTGCTGTGTGACACCAACGGCGGGGGCATGCCCCATGAGATAACGGCCGCCGTCAGTGCCGTTAAAAAGCAGACCAAGGTGCCGCTGGGCATTCACGCCCACAATGACGGCGAGCTGGCGGTAGCCAATAGCCTGGCGGCGGTCAGCGCCGGCGTCACCCAGGTACAGGGCACCATCAACGGCTACGGCGAGCGCTGCGGCAACGCCAACCTCTGTTCGATTATACCAGCGCTGAAACTCAAGCTGGGCATTAACTGCGTTACCGATGAGCAGCTGACCAAGCTAACTGAGGTCGCCCATTACGTCAGCGAAGCCGCCAACCTGAGCCCGAACCCATTTTTGCCCTACGTCGGCGCCAGCGCCTTCAGCCACAAAGCCGGTTATCATATGGCGGGAATGACCAAGTGGGCCGATGCCTACCAGCATATCGACCCGCAAAAGGTGGGTAACCGCCAGAGGACGGTCGTCTCCGAGCTGTCGGGCAAACGCAACATCGTCTATAAAGCCAAGGAGCTGGGGCTGAAGCTCTCGTCCCAGTCCAAGGAGGCACAAAAGCTGCTGCAGCAGGTCAAGCTACTGGAGAGCCGCGGCTTCCAATATGAGAATGCCGAGGCATCCTTCGAGCTTTTAATCCATCGGGCGAAACCCGATTACCAGCCCCCCTTCGAGCTGGTCGACTTTATGGTGGTGGTGGAAAAGAGGCGGCGCCCCCCCAGCCAGGAAAGCCCGGGAGAAATACTATCCGAGGCTATGGTCAAGGTGAGGGTAGCTAGTAAGGTAATGCATACCGTCGCCGAGGGCAACGGCCCCGTTAACGCCCTCGACCAGGCGCTACGCAAGTCGCTGCTCCAGTTTTACCCCAGCATCGCCAGCGTCAGGCTGGTCGACTACAAGGTCCGCATTCTGGAGGAGACTATCGGCACCAGCGCCCAGGTCAGGGTGCTTATCGAGTCCACTGACGGGGAAGAGGTCTGGCGGACGGTCGGCGGCTCAACCAATATCATTGAGGCCAGCTGGCTGGCTCTGGCCGATAGCCTGGAATACTGGCTACTCAAGCAGAAGGGGAGCCGAAAATGACCGAGATTAAAGTAACCTGGGGTCTGGTCTGGGCTATATGGTGGCGGTTTACCCTCATCAGCTTGGGGGTATGGTTCGTAGTCTGGCTTATTATCGTGATAGTCGCCTTCGCGCTGGGCACAGCCTTTTTGCCCTGGTAGCCATGTCGCTAGCTATTTATTCCAGAAATCCAGGCTCAGGTATTTCCACCCCGCATCCGCCAGGATGGCCACGATATTACCCTCGCCTATCTCGGCTGCCGCTTTGACGGCTTGATGAGCCACCGCCCCCGAAGATATCCCAGTAAAGATGCCTTCCTTATTCAGCATCTGGCTGGCAGCCTCCGTCGCCTGCTGGTTGCTCACCCTCGTCTTCTCGGTGATAAGGGCTTTATCCCAGAAAGGCGGCAACGCCTCCCCTAGGCACTTCAAGCCCTGTATTTCATCGCCCGGTGGCGGCTCGACGCCGATGACTTTGATATTGGGGTATTTCTCCTTAAGCCGCCTAGCGATACCCATGATAGTGCCCCCGGTACCGATGCCGACAACGAGGACATCGATCTTGTCGTAGGGAAAATCGTTTAGTATCTCGACGGCGGTGGTCTCGTAGTGAGCCAGCGGATTGGCCGGATTAGAGAACTGGTCGGGCATAAAGTACTTCTTGTCTTTAGCCGCCATCTCACTCGCTTTGGCAATAGCCGCCCCCATCCCCAGAGCCCCCTTGGTCAGGATAAGCTCAGCGCCGTTAATCTTGAGCAGCTGCCGTCTTTCCATACTCATGCTGTCGGGCATGACGATAGTGACCTTATAGCCCTTCTGCCGTCCCAGCCAGGCTAGGGCGATGCCGGTGTTGCCGCTGGTGGCTTCGACAATAGTCTTATCCCTGGTCAGCGCGCCGCTCTGCTCCGCCTTTTCTATCATGTACTTGGCCACCCTGTCCTTGATGCTGGCGCTGCCACCCGGGTTCTGCCCTTCCAGCTTGACCATGATTTTTACCTTTTGGCTGGGGCTTGTCCTTTGCAGTTCGATTAGTGGGGTATACCCCACGGCGTCAATGATATTTTTAAAATACATTTTCTTATCCTTTAATTACCCCGATGGGTTTAGTTCTTGCCACCTTGCGCGAGATGCCCGCTTGGTGAGTTATTTCAACCACCTCGCTTACGTCCTTGTAGGCCTGCGGCGCTTCCTCAGCCAGCGAAGCCATACTCTCCGCCTTAACCGTAATCCCTCTGGCGGCCAGCGAGCGGGCGACATCAGCCCCCTTCAGGCTGCGCTTGGCAGCTCCACGCGACTTTAACCGGCCCGCACCGTGGCAGGTGGAGCCGAAGGTCTCGGCCATAGCCGCCTCGGTGCCCAGGGCGACAAAGGAGTAGCGCCCCATATCCCCGGGGATGAGCACCGGCTGGCCGATAGCCCGATAGGCCTCGGGGACATCGGGGTGGCCGGCGGGAAAAGCCCGGGTCGCCCCCTTGCGGTGAACGCAAAGCTTCTCCGGCTTGCCTTCAATATCATACTCCTCTATCTTGGCGATGTTGTGGCAGACATCGTAAATCTGCCTCATCCCCAGTTCCGCCTGGCTCTTGCCGAAGACCCTGGCGAAAGACTCCCTGGTCCAGTGCAGGATAAACTGGCGGTTGGTCCAGGCGTAGTTAGCCGCGGATGCCATCGCCGCCAGGTAGTCCTTACCCTCCGGCGAATCCACCGGGGCGCAGGCAAGCTGGCGGTCGGGCAGGTTGATGCCGTACTTTTTCACCGCCTGCCCCAATAGCTCCACATAGTCGGAGCATATCTGGTGGCCGAAGCCGCGGGAACCGGTGTGTATCAGCAGCAGCACCTGCCCCAAGTCCTCAATGCCCATCACTTTGGCGGCATCCCGGTCGTAAAGCTCATCCACCACCGCCACCTCCAGGAAGTGGTTGCCCGAGCCCAGCGTCCCCAATTGCGGCAGCCCCCGCTTCTTGGCCTTATCGCTGACCTTGTCGGCTCTGGCTCCCTTCATGCAGCCCGACTCCTCGGTGGCGACAATGTCCTCGGGCAATCCGTAGCCCCGCTCCACCGCCCAGCGGCTGCCCTCCACCATGACCTCGCCTAATTCCTTCCCGCTGGCTCTTATCTTGCCCTCCGAACCCAACCCGGAAGGTATGTTAGTAAAAAGGTCGATGACCAGTTGCTCTATCTTGGGTCTTACCTCCTCCTCAGTAAGATTGGTACGCACCAGCCTGACGCCGCAGTTAATATCGAAACCGACGCCCCCCGGCGATATCACCCCGTCTTTCACCCGGGTCGCCGCCACCCCGCCGATGGGGAAGCCGTAGCCCCAGTGAATATCGGGCATCGCCAGCGAGTAGCGGACAATGCCGGGGAGAAAAGCCACATTGGCTACCTGCTGAAAGACCTGCTCCTCCCAGATGTGCTCAAGCATGGACTCGCTGGCAAAGATGCGACCGGGCACCAACATGCCTGGCTTATAGCTGGTCGGTATCTCCCAGCGGTAGTCGTCTATCTTCTTGATTATTTCTTTCCAGCGTGAAGTCATTATCCGCTCCCCTAAATATCGAACAGCACCTGAACCCGGTAGCCGTTATTCTTTTCGATTTTGAGCATGTGGTAGGTGGCGGCTTTGACCCCCATCTTAAGCTCGTGCCTGGCGCTATCCGCCTTTTCTCCATAGCCCCTGGCTTTGAGGTGGCTATTATTCAGCTCGATAATGTCAAAGCGCTTAAAGAGGATGCCCTCGGCGTCGAAGTAGTAGATCAGCTCGTTGAGCCAGTCCACCAGCAGGCTCTCGGCGTCGGCGGCGGTCAGCTCTATATCGCGGTGCAGCGCCTCCTCCACGCCGCCGAGGCTGGTTATCAGGCTGAATAAGCCCCTGGCCGCGTTGGCGAACGCCTGCTTCAAATCGGCGCCATATGCGATAATGCCGATATCGGCGGTATGGTCGAGGACTTCGAACTCTTTTGTCATCGTCATCGGCTTTTTAAGAAGTAAATTATAGCACAATAGTCTAGGGCGATAAACACAACCCTTTGAGCCTTTTCCAGCTATCTAGTATAATATAGATATAGCTATCATGAATTTAGAGAACGAAGGCAACCATATCAAGAGCGCCCGCGAGATAGCCCTGGAAAAGGTAGCTCTGATGGGCGAGGTGACCGAAGAAGAGCGCCTGAGGTGGAAGTATGTCCCCGAGGGGGAAAAGCTGGCGGTTAAATATATGAAGCAAGACCTCAACCTAGCCGCCGAGCTGGGCAAATACGACGAGGCTCTAATCGGATATATCAAGGTCGGCGCCAGCGACATACTGCTCAGGAACATCGACCTGCCCGTCAGCGACCTCGCCCGCAAGAATAGCAAGAAGGCGATGGATGGCTTAAAGACCATCAAAAAGGATAAAATAGCCGTGGAAAACGTCTTCAGCAAGATAAGGAACATCTTCAACCACTACACCGAGCAGGGCGAGCCGCAACGGCGGCAGGCTTACGAGCAGCTAAAGGCTGAGTTCGGCGCCAAGGTCCAGGAAGCCATCAGGCAGCAACTGGGCACGGTGACGGGACTGAAAATAGATATCGAAAAACAGCCCCAGTTCCAGGAAGAGTGGCGGCGGGTTAAGTTGCAGTTCGATGCGCAATACATCACCCTGCTCAACGAATACAAGCAGGAGCTAGCGGCAATAGCTTAGGGAATAACGATGGATATTGATGACGAGAGAATCAGGGAAGCCGTCAAACAAACCGAAATCTTAAGGCCG
>JALHSZ010000049.1 GCA_022865485.1 Dehalococcoidales bacterium
ATCCATCTTGAAGAATCGCGCACTAATAATCAAGGAGGTAAAAGACCGACATGTTCTGTTCCAAATGTGGTGAGAAAAATCCGGCTAACAGCAAGTTCTGCAGCAAGTGCGGCGAGCCCCTGAACGCAGTGGCGGCGCCGGCGGAAGCCTCGGCCCCAAGGGCGGCGACAGGAACGCGAACCAGCGGCATGGCCATCGCCGCGCTCATCATGGGAATCCTGGGTATATCCATCCTGGCCATCATCTTCGGCGGGATAGGGATAAGTCAAACCGGTAAAGACCCCAACCTCAAGGGCAAGGGCATGGCCGTAGCCGGGCTGGTGCTGGGCATTTTGGGTATGATAGGGGTTATCGTCTGGATACTAGCCGCAATCTTTTGGAGCACAAGTTTCTGGTGGTTTATTTAACCAACTAGTGTTCCGTTGGTTTCCCCTTCAAAAGGAGGGGGAAATAGTTACAATTGAAGCTGCCCAGAAAAAGGGGGTGAAAGCATGGAATTCAGTAATCCTTTTCCGACTAACGTGCCGCGGAAGATGAACGCCGCCGAGCTGGCGCGGGCAATCATGCAGGACATCGCCGCCGAGCTTGATGCCGTGGCTCTCTACCAGGCCCACATCGACGCCACCGACGACGCACGCGCCAAGAAGTTGCTGGCTCACATCCGTGACGACGAGAAAGAGCATGTCGGCGAGTTCGTGGCGCTGCTGGAGGTTTTAGACCCCAAGCAGGCAGACTACCTCAAGAAGGGTAAAAAGGAAATCGCCGAAATGTTGGGGGGAAAATAGCCAGCTAAAAACAAAGACAAAAGAGAGGCAATGCCCCTCTTTTTGTTATCTTCCCATGGGGATAGTCTGGGCGGGAGACTATCTACTTATCCTTAATGCCGCGGTCGTGAATATAGTCAACGGCATCCTGAACGGTGGCTATCTTCTCCGCATCCTCATCCGATATCTCAACCTTCTGGCCTTCCTTGCTGAACCCCTCTTCCAGGGACATCACCAGTTCGACCAGGTCCAGGGAATCGGCGCCCAGGTCGTCAACGAAATTGGCCGAAGGTACAACTTCCGCTTCATCCACGCCGAGCTGATCAACAACTATCTTTTTCACCCTCTCAAAAACTGTGGGCATTTTCTACCTCCCTAATCTTTCTCTCTAGAAGCGAGTCGGCTAACCGAGCCCAGGACACCGTTAACGAACTTGGATGAGTTGTTGCTGCCAAAGAGCTTGGCTAGCTCAACCGCCTCATTTATAGCGACCTTAATCGGCACACTATTATCAAGCAAAATTTCAAATATTGCAAGCCTTAGAATATTCCTGTCCACCACCGGTATCTGTTCCAGGGGCCAGGCGGTGGCGAATTTCTTGATATACCGGTCTATTTCATCCTTATTCTGGAGGACACCGCTGGCCAGATGGCGGGCGAAGACGGCGTTCTCCTCGTTCAGCCTGCCGTCGGCCAGAAAAGAGGCCAGGGCGCGCTCCATATCGTGTCCTACGGAGTCGACCTCGTACAAGACCTGAAGGGCTATCACCCGAGCTTTTCGCCGTAACCCCATAGATGTTCCTCTAAAATTAACCACATATTATAGCACTTAGTTTTAAATGCGCAAGCGCTGAAATGTTAAGCGATTCGACCAGCAGCCTCCAAGTTACATGCCCCCGTCAACCCCAAGGACCTGCCCGGTGATGTAGCCCGCCCCTTCGGAAGCGAGGAAGGCGACGGCTTCGGCAACGTCGCGGGGGGTGCCGAACTCGCCCAGCGGGATGAGCTTTTTCAGCTCCTGGCGCCAGTCTTCTTTGAGACCCCGGGTCATCTCGGTATCGATAAAGCCGGGGGCAACGGCGTTGACGGTGACGCCGTGAGAAGCCACTTCTTTGGCCACGGCGCGGGTAAAGCCGATAACGCCCGCCTTAGCCGCGGCATAGTTAGCCTGGCCCTTGTTGCCGATAATGCCGACAATGCTGGAAATATTTATAACCCGCCCCCAGCGCTGCTTAGCCATCGGCCGCAATACGGCCTTGGTGCAGAGAAAGACGCTTTTCAGGTCAACGGCCAGGACTTTGTCCCAGTCTTCTTCCGACATCCGTAATATGAGCTGGTCGCGGGCGATACCCGCGTTATTTACCAGAATGTCGACGCGCTTGTAGGCGGACATGGTCTCGTCAACGAGGCGGGTGACATCGGCGCTTGAGCTGACATCAGCCATAACCTGGAGGCATTCCATGCCCATGGCCTTGATTTCCTTGGCTACCGCTTCCACCGGCTTGACGTCGCCGACATCGTTGAGCACTACCCTGACCCCGGACTCCGCCAGCTTGAGGGCGATGACCCGCCCGATGCCCCGACCGCTGCCGGTGACTATGGCTACCCTGGTAGAGATATTCATTTTTAACCTCGCTCCCTAATCGACGGTGAAATTCCTGACCGATTCGGCATCGCCGATATTAAGGATTTTTACATTCCTGTCAATGCGCTTGATTAAGCCCGCCAAGACCTTGCCGGGCCCGATTTCGATAAAGACGGTCACGCCGTCAGCAACCATATATTCCACCGAGCGCTGCCACTGGACACAGTTGCAGAGCTGGTAGAGCAGTTCTTCCTTAACTGCTGGGGCGGTGGCGAGGGGCTGGGCGATGGTGTTGCCGACGATGGGGGTGGCGGGGTCGTTAAACTCAAGTTTGGCTATGATTTTAGCCATGCCGTCGACGGCGGGCTGCATCAGCGGGGTGTGAAAGGCGCCGCTTACCTGCAGGGGGATAACGCGGTGCGCTCCCAGACTTTTCGCCAGCTCAACAGCTTGATTCAGGTTATCCTCGGCGCCGCTGATGACTATCTGGCCGGGGCAGTTGATGTTGGCGATTTGAGCGCCGGTCTCAGCGCAAAGCTCGGCCAGCGACGTTTCGTCAAGGCCGATTATGGCCGCCATGCCGCCAGGGGTAAGCTGCCCGGCCTCATGCATCAGCCTCCCCCTCTCGCGGGCTAGATAGACGGCGGTGGCGAAATCGAGCACGCCCGCCGCCACCAGCGCCGTGTATTCGCCCAGGCTATGGCCGGCGACATAGCTGGCAGGCGGTAGCTCGACCATCTCGCGGCTGGCTTCCAGGCAGGCAAAACTGGTGGTTACTATAGCGGGCTGGGCGTTAATCGTCTGGCGCAGCTCGTCCTCGGGGCCGTCGAAGCAGAGGCGGGAGAGGGCAAAGCCCAGGGCTTCATCGGCCTGGTCGAAGACGGTTTTAGCCGCCCCGAAATCCTGGTAGAGGTCTCGCCCCATGCCTACCCACTGAGAGCCCTGACCGGGAAAGACGTAGGCTAGCTTAACTAACTCAGCCATAGCATCCTTTCTCCAAACATCTAAAGCCGATAAGACAGGTTATGCCGCGGGCTTCTTCTTGGGGCTTTTAACCTCGATGACATCCCTGCCGGCATAGCTCCCGCAGGTGGGACAGGCATGGTGAGGTAGCTTGGGACTATGGCACTGGGGGCACTCGTCCAGGGTAGGTGGGTTTAAGGCCAAGTGGCTGCGCCTTTTGCCCTGGCGCGCCTTAGCGTATTTTTTTTTCGGTAAAGCTCCCATAATTAAAGTGTTCCTTTCTCTTCGCTTCGGGTCGTTACTGGCTAAAGCCGATTTGCTTTAGCTTGGCCCAGCGAGGGTCGGCTTCCGGGGGCAGGCAGTTACACTCCCCCAGGTTAAGATTCTGACCGCAAACGGGGCAGAGCCCGGCGCAATCCTGGCGGCAGAGGGGTTTCATCGGAATCGCCAGCAGCGCGTACTGGTGCACGGCATCGGTTAAATCGAGCTCGTGATTTTCGTCGATGGTAAAGCAGCCGAACTCGTCGGGGAGGGGCAGCGGCACACCGCTGACCACGTCCACGGTGGGGAAGTATTCCTCGGCGATTTTCAGGGTCAGCGGGCACGGGAACGGGCTCAAACAGCGGCTGCAGGCCAGTTCAACGTCGGTCTTAAGCACGCCATTGAACAGGATGCCGCGGTCGGTGCGCGTCAGGCTGACCTTGCCCTGAAGCCAGCTGGTGTTGCCGTCACCGGTAACATCCATGACCACGTCGACATCATGTTCTTTTACGGTGCCGATTGCCGACCTGAGTTGCTGGGCTACGTTTATCTGCATTTTATAATATCCCTCATAGGAATAAGCCTCTTAATTATAAGCCGACTACGGAGTGTACTGCAAGCTGAAGAGCTAAACCCCGAACGTCTTCTTCTTCCGCAGCTCGAAGGCGATCTCGCCCCTCAAGACCTGGTTGGCGCCTTCGTATATCTGGGTAATCTTGGCGTCGCGGA
>JALHSZ010000050.1 GCA_022865485.1 Dehalococcoidales bacterium
AGGAACACGTCGTGCTTTCCGGCGGACAGCAGACACTGGACGGCAAGATATTCCGTATCGGCCACCTGGGCTGGGTAAGCGAAAAGGACATCAAGGGACTGCTGTCCTCCCTGAAAAAGGTACTGCCCCAGGCTGGATTTAAGGGTGGCTAGGAGAGGGTAAAATGAAAGTCATAATTGCCGACGAGCTTTCCGAGGAAGGGATAAAGATTCTGAGTCCCCACGCCGAGGTGGATGTCAAGACCGGCCTCAAGCCGGAGGAATTGATTGCCATCATCGGCGACTACGATGCCCTGATTGTGCGCAGCCAGACCAAGGTCACGGCTGATGTCATCCGGGCCGGCAAAAAGCTGCAGGTCATCGCCCGCGCCGGCGTCGGCGTGGATAACGTCGATGTCGACGAAGCCACCCAGCACGGCATCATCGTGGTCAACGCCCCCACCGGCAACACCATCTCCGCCGCCGAGCACACCATCGCCCTTATGCTCGCTTTAGCACGCAACATCCCCCAGGCCAATGCCGTGCTCCGAGGGGGAGAGTGGAAGCGCTCCGCTTTTATGGGCACCGAGGTAAGGAACAAGACGCTGGGCATACTGGGGCTGGGCAACGTGGGCTCCGAGGTAGCCAAGCGCGCCCGCGGGCTGCAGATGAAGCTCATCGGCCACGACCCCTTTATCTCCGTTGAACACGCCCGCAACCTTCAGGTGGAGCTTGTCCCCGTCAAGCAGCTGCTCAAGGAATCGGATTTTATCACCCTCCATATGCCCCTGACCTCCTCGACCAAGGGATTCATTGGGGCTAAAGAGCTGGCTACGGTCAAGCCCACCGTCAGGATTATCAACACCGCCCGCGGCGGCCTTATTGACGATGAGGCGCTGGCCAAGGCGGTAAAGGAAAAGAGGGTAGCCGGTGCCGCTATTGATGTCTTCCCCACCGAGCCCTGCACCCAGAGCGTCCTCTTCGAGGACGATAGGATAATCGTTACCCCCCACCTGGGCGCCTCCACCACCGAGGCTCAGGCTCTGGCCGCCAGCGATGTCGCCGAGCAGGTGGTCGATATATTGCAGGGGAAACCACCCCGCTACCCCGTCAACGCCCCCTTTATACCCTCCGAGACCCTGTCGGCGCTGGCACCCTTTATCAAGGTGGCGGCGACGCTGGGTCGGCTGGTCAGCCAGCTTGCTGAAGGGCAGACGAACGCTGTGCAGATTAAGTACGAAGGCGAGATTTCTAATTATGATACCAACACCCTCAAGGCCGCCGTTCTTGGCGGGCTGCTGGAAGGGATAAGCGAGGAACGGGTCAACCTGGTCAACGCCAACATAGTGGCTGCCCGCCGCGGCTTAACCGTCGTCGAGCAAAAAGAGTCGGCTTGCGAAAACTACGCCAGCCTCATCACCGTGGAGGTCACCACCAGCGCCGGCACCACTATCGGCGCGGGCACGGTAATCCACGGCGAATCGCATATCGTCAGGATCAACAACTTCTGGATGGATATCGTGCCCACCGGGGGCTACTTCCTCTTTTGCAACCATAAGGACAGACCCGGGCTTATCGGCGCGGCGGGCAAGATAACCGGTGACGCCGATATCAACATCAGCGCCATGCACCTTTCCCGCTTAAAGCCGAGGGGTGACGCCCTGATGATACTGGCTCTGGACGAGCCCCTGCCCGAGGCAAAGCAGCAAAAAATACTGTCGCTGCCCGATGTCTACTCGGTGAAACAGGCTAAGCTCTAGTCCAGACGGTGGAGGACTAGCCCCGCGGGCGCCTTGGGGTAGAAGTAGGTCGCCTTGCGCGACATCTTGTCGCCGGCGTCGGCGATGGCTTTAACCACCTCCGCCTTCACCGGGCTCAAAAGAAAGGCAAGCTGGTATTCCTGATGCAGGACCCTGTCCACCGCGTCCTGCCCGTCATAGCTGTAGGCGATGGACTCCCCACTCCTCCCCAACTCATGGGGTATGACGCTATCCACGATATCGACATCCAGCCTCTTGTATAGTTCGGAGTGGAAGTGGGGCATCATCTGGTCGGCGGCGCTCAGGTCGCGCAATCTGAGTCGCAGCATCCGTCCCTCGACCAGCCCGAGAAGGACCAGTTTGACCTCGCTGCTATCTCCCCCCGAAAGCAAACGGTCGATTTGCCCCCAGACATCGGCCTTGCCAACGGGCAGTTCCTCCACCTCGAAGAACGATTTCAACCGGGCGGCAAGCTCGCTCAAGGCTGCTTTGGACATGCCGCGCACCAATCGGTGGGCGGGCAGGATGACCAGCCCCGGGTCGGCGAAATCAACCAGCTCCATCATGACGAAGTTGAAGGCTTCTTCCCCCGAGACCGCCGAAGAGCCGGCGCGCCGTTCCCGCTGGTAGCTGAGCGCGCTCTCGTAGCGGTGATGCCCGTCGGCGATATAGAGAGGTTGGGCGGAGAAGCTGGCGCATAGCTGCTTGATAGCCCCCGGCTCGTTAATCGCCCAGAGTTTATGCCTCTCCCCGTCAGTCTCGCTGGAGCTGAACATAGGCGGGCTTTTCTCCTGTTTGGACAGCAGCGAGGCAATCTGCCGTCCCTCGTCCTCGAAGAGAGCTAGTATGGGGCTGGTATTGGCCTGGCATACCCAGAGCAGGCTCAGTCGGTCGGTGGTGTGCTCGGCGAGCGTGCCTTCGTGGGGACGGATGACATTGTCCGCCCATTCCTGCAGGCGAACGCCGCTGATAATACCGCGCCGACGGTATTCCCGGCCGCCGTGGTGGAAATAGTGGTCGTGGAGGTAAATAGACGGCGCTTCGTCGGCGACCAGCACGCCCTGCTTCAGCCACCGCTCCAGAACAGCCGCCGAACGGGTGTATTTATTATCGGTGGTCGTATCCTGGAGCAGCTCCCGGTTATGCTCCAGGCGGACGAAGTTGTACTGGTTACGCTGGTAAAGCTCCTGCTGCAGCTGGGGGGAAATGACGTCGTAAGGGGGGCAGATAACGCCGGCAAGGTCCTTAAACTGGCGCTGGTTGTAGTGCACCCCCCGGAAGGGATGAATCTCAGCCATAACTCTCTCTTTCTAAACTATAGGGGATTCTTAACCTAGTTTACCCCATAGTTCGGGAAGGGCACAAGTCGGCTACCAGATAACCAGTATATCCCGAATCACGTCGTCAAAGGACGGTATTACATAGTCGTTCAACTGGGAATAGCTCCGGCCGAGCTCCACCCTGACCTCGTCGTCGAACTGGGGCTCGAAATAGACCAGCCCCTGGTCGATGGTGTCGAAGGCAACTATGGAATGCCCCGAATCCGAGTAGCGCAACTCGACGAAGGCGCAGCGCCAGCCCTCCGCCTCGGCGTTATTGCAGACGTCCCTGGAAAAGTGGCTGCAAACGTAGCTATCGTCGTCGTAGCGGTTACGGTCGGTGCGGTCGCTGCTCAGAAAAGCGACTGCTTCCGCGTAGGTGGGGTCTTGCAGGCAATAGCCGTGGCCGGTGCCAGCGTCCACTCCATCCGTATAGCCCACCTCGTAGCCCGCGGCTTCGCCCTCGCCATAACCCTCGTCCTGGCCCAGGTTATAACCATCGTCGTAGCCGTCCTGGTTGCCCGTTATATAGCCGACCTTCTGCCCCGCCAGGTAGCCTTCGTCATAGCCAGCGGCGTCGCCTACGGCGTAAGCCACGTTATAAAGGATAAAACCGCCCCCGCCCACCGCCGCCAGGATGCCGATTGATATAAAAATCCGTTTTAGCCACATTTTAACGCCCCCCTTGGTGATAGTATTATAGCGTTTTCTCTTTTACCCAGCCACAAGCTCTGCTATACTTAAAATACGAAGAGGTGCCGAAGTGAATAAAAAGATAGTCATCATCGGTGGTACCGCCTGCGGTCCCAAGTCCGCCGCCCGGGCTCGCCGCTGCGACCAGCAGGCTCAAATAACCATTATCGAGCAGGAAGCCGAGCTGTCGGTGGCCACCTGCGGCTTACCCTATTATGTTTCGGGGGTTATCGAAAGCCGCCTGGAGCTGGTGCAGCGCGGCCCCGATTTCTTCAAAGAGGTCATGGATATAGACGTGCTCACCCGGACCAGGGCGGTAGCCATAAACCGCAAAGCCCGGCGGGTCGAGATTCTCAACCTGGCCAAGAACCGTACCGCGACTATTGAATACGATAAGCTGGTGCTGGCTACGGGCAGCACGCCGCTCGTGCCCGACTGGAAGGGCAAGGAGCTCAAAGGAATCTTCACCCTCTCCCGCATCGAGGAAGCGCAGGCGATACGCCAGCTCGTCTCGCCGCGCAAAATCGACAAGGCGGTCATTATCGGCGCCGGTCTCATCGGGCTGGAGATGGCGGAAGCGCTCGTCTCCCATGGGGTAGAGGTCAGCCTGGTCGAAGCGCTGGACTGGGTCCTGCCCGCCCTCTTTGATTTTGAGGTCGCCGCCTACCTGGCCAAACACCTGCGGGAAAAGGGGGTAAAACTGCTCTTCGGCCAGAGCGTAACCGGCTTTGAGGGCGACGAAAAGGGATGGCTAAGCAAGGTCGTCACCGAGAATACGGAGTTGGAAGCCGACCTGGCGCTGCTGGCTATCGGCGTTAAGCCCAACACCGGGCTGGCTGAAGACGCTGGATTGAGCATTGGCTCAACTGGCGGCATCGCCGTCAATACCTACCTCCAGACCAGCGACCCTGATATCTACGCCGGGGGCGACTGTGTGGAAAACGTCCACCTGGTTACCGGGCAGAAAATACTGGCGCCGCTGGGCTCAACGGCTAACAAGCACGGCCGCGTCATCGGCACCAACGTCACCGGTGGCAACGAGAGCTTCCCCGGTGTAGTCGGCACTTCCATCGCCAAGGTCTTTGATTATAACGTGGGTCGAGTCGGCCTCAGCCAGTCGCAGGCTCAACAAGCCGGCTACGAGGTCATAACCGCTCTCGTCCCCGGCTACGAACATGCCACGTATTATCCCAACGGCAAAGATATTATGGTAAAACTGGTGGCGGAGAAGGCTAACGGCCGGCTGCTGGGCGGTCAGGTGGTAGGACCGGGCGATACGGCGAAACGCATCGACGTGCTGGCTACCGCCCTGACCTTCGGCGCCAGCGTCGACGACCTAGCCAATACCGACCTGGCTTACGCCCCGCCCTACAACAGCGCCCTCGACCCGCTGCACAACGCCGCCAACGTCATCCGCAACAAGCAGGTGGGCTTAGCCCGCGCCTTGACCCCGCTGGAGGTGGCTGAAAAAATAAAAAAAAATGGCGCTTTTATCTTCCTCGACGTGCGCTCGCCGGCCGAGTGGGAAGCTTTCCGCATCAAGGCTCCCCAGACTAAACTCCTGCCCCTGAGGGAGCTTCGAACGCGGCTCGACGAGCTGCCCAGAGACGCCGAGATTGTCATCGTCTGCCACAGCAGCGTGCGCGCCTACCAGGCGCAGCGCATACTTGACGGCGCTGGCTTTACCAACGTCAAATTCATCGACGGCAGCATCGCCGCCTGGCCCTACGAGCTATCGTTCCAAAGGCCCGCGGCAGCCGCTGAGTAGTTAGCCACCGTTAAATGTAATATAATGAGCCTGTAACATGGAACCAGCCGAAGCCAAACAGAGGATAGAAAAGCTAAAGGCGGAAATCAACCAGCACAACTACCGCTACTACGTGTTGGACAGCCCTGAGATTTCCGACGCCGAATACGATGAGCTGATGCGGGAGCTGCAGGGGCTGGAGGCGGAGTTCCCCCAGTTCTTGACCCCCGACTCCCCCACCCAGCGTGTGGGCGCCGCGCCCCTGGAAGCCTTCGGCGTCGTCGAACACCCACTCCCCCTGCTCTCGCTGGGCAACGCCTTCTCTAAAGAAGAGCTAGCTGCCTGGTACAGGCGGACTCTAAAGCTGACCGGCAGCCAGAAGTTCGACTTCGCCGGCGAGCACAAGATTGACGGACTGGCTGTGGCGCTGACCTATGTCGACGGCAAGCTCACCACCGGGGCTACCCGCGGCGACGGCTTGCGCGGCGAAGACATCACCCAGAACCTGAAGACGGTGAGGAGCATCCCTCTTTCGGTAAGGGGAGACTTCCCGCCCCGATTCGAGGTGCGCGGCGAGGTCTTTCTACCCAAGGCGGGCTTCGAGAAGCTGAACCGGGAAAGGGCTGAAGAAGGCTTGCCCCTTTTCGCCAACCCCCGCAACGCCGCCGCGGGCTCGGTGCGCCAGCTCGACCCCCGCATCACCGCCAGGCGCCCACTGGACATCTATATCTACATGCTCGGCTACGCCGAAGACAGAGCCACCCCACCCACCCACTGGGAGACTATGCAATACCTAAAGTCTCTCGGCTTCAAGATAAACCCCAACAACCAGCTGCTTAAAAGTATCGAAGAGGTCGAAGAATACTACGCCAGATGGGTGGAGAGAAGAGAGAGCCTTCCCTACGAAGCCGACGGCATCGTGGTCAAGATAAACCAGATTGCACTGCAGGAACGTCTGGGCGACATCGGCCGCGAGCCGAGGTGGGCGGTGGCCTACAAGTTCCCCGCTGTCCAGGGCACTACGGTTTTAGAACGAATTGACATTAATGTCGGCAGAACCGGCACGCTGAATCCTGTTGCCATTCTCAAGCCGGTGGCGGTGGGGGGAGTAACCATCAAGCATGCCGCCTTGCACAACGAAGACGACATCAGGCGCAAGGACATCCGCGTCGGCGATACCGTGGTCATCCAGCGCGCCGGTGAGGTCATACCCCAGGTCATCGGACCAACCCCCGACAGTCGGGAGCGCGCCCGGCGGGAAAAGGAATTCAGCCTCCTAGACAAGCTGCCCAAAAACGATAAAGGACGCCCCCTCTGCCCCGAATGTGGTAAGGAAAGCATCGTCAAGCCTGAGGGCGAGGTCATGTATTACTGTAGTAATGCTACCTGCCCGGCACAGGCGCAGCAGCGCATCGAGCACTTCGCCTCACGGGGGGCGATGGATATCGAGGGCATCGGCGAAGCCCAGAGCGTTATCCTCTTCAACCACGGGCTGGTCAAAAACGCCGCCGAACTCTACAGGCTGGAAGAAAAGCGGGCCGAGCTCCTGGAACTGGAAAACATGGGCGAGAAAAGCGTCGAAAACCTGCTCAAAGCGATAAATGCTAGTAAAGAAAGGCCCCTGGCCAGATTAATCTTCGCTCTGGGCATACGCCACATCGGCGGCGAGACGGCTGAGATTTTAGCCAGACGCTTCAGAAGCATTGAGCCGTTGTCTAAGGCATCCCGCGACGAGCTTATGAAAATCGAAGCCATCGGCCCCAAGATTGCCGATAGCATCCTCGCCTTTTTCCGCCAGGAGGAAAACCATAAAATCATTCAGGGCTTGAAAGAAGCTGGCGTCAGACTGGAAGAAAAGGGCAAAACCGCAGAAATGCCTTTGGACGGCAAGGAGTTCGTTATCACCGGACGGCTGGAATCTTTCAGCCGCCAGGAAGCCGAGGAGAAAATCAAAGCCCTCGGCGGCACGGCTAAAGACGGCGTTACTAAAAAGACCAGCTATCTGGTCGTTGGCGCCGACCCTGGCGGCACCAAGCTGGCTAAAGCCAACGAGCTGGGCACACCCCAGATTGGCGAGAAAGAACTGCTCCGTCTTCTGGAGGGTAAAGCCATATGAAACTAATCGTCGGCTTAGGTAATCCAGGGCGCTCTTACGCCCGCAACCGCCACAACATCGGCTTTATCTGCCTCAGCCACTTCGCCCGAACCGAGGGCATAAAGTTTGACAAAAAGAAGGGGCTGGCTCGCATCGGCACGGGCAAGGTGGATAATAACGATGTGGTATTGGCCCGCCCCCAGACCTTTATGAACAATAGCGGCAAATCAGTAAGCCGCCTGGTCGAAAAGTTCGATATCGACCTCAACGACCTCATCGTCATTCACGACGACCTCGACCTGCCTCTGGCTAAAATCCGCATCAGTCTTGGCAGCAGTTCCGGCGGGCACAAGGGCATCAATTCGATTATTCAGGAACTGGGAACTCAGGACTTCATTCGCCTTCGGGTGGGTATCGGCCGCCCCGACAAGCCCCAAATCAGCGAAGACGATATTATCGCCTATGTCCTCAGCGACTTTACCCCCGCCGAAAAACGAGCCATCGATAAGATTATCCCCACCGTCGGCGAAGCCATCCTCTGCCTGCTTTCCGACGGCCTGACCCCCGCCATGAATAAGTATAATTAGGGGGGTAGAACACCATGCCCCTTTGTCCCTCTTCCCTATATCATTTAGACATGAAAATTATGGTATGATAGCTCAATAGGCTACGATGAACTGGTTAGAATATCCAAACAAAGAATTATGGGAATCGAGGCAACGCTGGTTTGAAGAAAGAGGCGAATACTACCAGGGCGAGGGGTCGTATTTTGTAAGCGAACAAGCGTGCGCATTGATAGGAGAAGTCCAGACAGCCTTCTGCGCTGGTGCATGGATAGCTGTTATTGTGTTAACCATGGCTGTAGTAGATTCTCAACTGCGAGAGTTCGCTCCTGGATTTGCGGGAAGCACCAAACGACTTCTGGCTGACGCTAAAGCTAATCCTAAATTACAACAGTTACGCGAGAGAAGAAATGCTATTATTCACATTGATCCCTTGAATCCGGCTATTACAGTAGATCAACAATGGGTCAATCGAAAGGAATTGGAGCAGGAAGCTAGACAGACCGTAGAGCTGATGTTTGAAGCCTTCTATCTCGATCCTGGAACCTAAAGTCCAAGCCCCTGTTTTATTACTTTTTTAGGAGAGAGATTTTAAGAGAGGGGGTGAAACCCCCCTCTCTTATTCTATTCCCCCTTCCCTTCACCAATTCCCAAGGGAAGGGGGACAAAGGGGGATAGGTTTCCTTACACCCCCCCCTTTACCTTATTCAAACTCTGGTGCTATAATCGCTATACGCATGACCAAAAAGCAACCCATCATCGCCGTTATCGGCGGTGGCAGCTGCAACCGGGAAGAAGCCAGGCTGGCGGAAGAAGTCGGACGCGAACTGGCTAAGCGAGGCGCTCTCCTGATATGCGGCGGGCTTGGGGGCGTTATGGAAGCCGCCTGCAAAGGCGCCAGCGCCGAGGGCGGCACCACCATCGGCGTCCTGCCCGGTGACGACCGCCAGTCGGCAAACCCCTACGTGCGGATTCCCATCGTCACCGGCATCGGCTATGCCCGCAACGTAGCTGTAGTCAAGTCGGGCCAGGCGGTCATCGCCGTCGGCGGCAACTACGGCACCCTCTCCGAGATAAGCCACGCCCTCCAGAGCGGCATCCCCGTTATCGGTTTAAACACCTGGTCGATAGCCCGCAACGGCCGCGAAGACCAGGCAATCATTACCGCCGAAAGCCCCGCCGAGGCGGTGGCTAAGGCCCTCAAGCTGGCAAAGGAGTCAAATGACCAGGATTGACAGCGTCAGAGCCAGAGAGATTTTGGACTCCAGGGGCAATCCCACCCTTGAGGTCGAAGTCAAACTCGACGACGGCATTGTGGGCCGGGCGGCGGTGCCCTCGGGGGCAAGCACCGGCCAGCACGAAGCCGTTGAGCTGAGGGACGGCGATAACTCCCGCTATGGCGGCAAGGGCGTGCTCAAGGCAGTCGCCAGCGTCAATAACGAAATCGCCAAGGCGATAAAAGGTTTATCCGCCACCGACCAGGCAGCTTTAGACCGCAGGCTCATTGAGCTTGACGGCACGCCCAACAAGTCTCGCCTGGGAGCTAACGCCATACTGGGGGTATCATTAGCCGCCGCCCACGCCGCAGCCAGCTCCGCCGAGATGCCCCTCTACCTCTATCTGGGCCAGGAGGACAGCTACACCCTGCCCGTTCCCATGCTCAATATCTTAAACGGCGGCAAGCACGCCGCTAATTCCACCGACTTTCAGGAGTTTATGGTGGTGCCCGCCGGAGCTGAGAGCTTTAGTCAAGCACTAAGGATGGCTACCGAGATTTACCACGCATTGAAAAAGGTGCTCGCCGACAGAGGCTTGAACACCAACGTCGGCGACGAAGGCGGCTTTGCCCCCTCCCTCCCCTCCAATAAGCAGGCGATAGAAGCCGTCGTCAGTGCGATAGAGAAGGCTGGCTATAAACCGGGCAAGGACTGCCTTATCGCTTTAGACCCCGCCGCCAGCGAGTTCTATAAAAACGGCAAATATATTCTAACGAGAGAAGGCGTCTCGCTGACTAGTGAAGAGATGATTGATTATTATGTCAAATGGGCAGCCGCCTACCCTGTCATCAGCATTGAGGATGGCCTGGCTGAGGACGACTGGGCAGGCTGGCAGCTGCTCACCCAAAAGCTGGGCGAAAGGGTGCAGCTTGTCGGCGACGACCTCTATGTCACTAACGTTGAGCGGTTGAGCCAAGGCATAAAGATGAAAGCCTCCAACTCTATTCTCATCAAGCCAAATCAGATTGGCACCCTCACCGAGACCATCGCCGCCATCAAGATGGCGCAGCAGGCGGGCTGGACGGCGGTGGTCAGCCACCGCTCCGGCGAGACCGATGATACCACCATCGCCGACCTGGCGGTGGGCTTGAACACCGGGCTAATCAAAGCGGGCGCCCCCTGCCGCTCCGAGCGCACCGCCAAGTATAACCACCTGCTCCGCATCGAAGAGGAGCTGGGTGAAAACGGCAATTTTGCCGGAACGGGCGCCTTCTACAATCTGAAGCAATAATGAACAAGCTGGATTTAGCCGAGAAGAACCTGAAGCCGATTAGAAAGTGGGTCTGCCACAAGCTGGAGTGCTTCGCCGACTATATCGAAGCCTACACCAGCGCGCTGGGCAAAGACCGCTATTGCTACCTGGAGCTCTATGCCAGCGGCGGCAAATGCCTCTGCAGGGGCACCGACTGCGTCATTGCAGATTCGGCGCTGCGGGCGCTGGCGACCAAGAGGAAGTTCGACAGCTACATACTCATCACACAGGATAGTCGGGACGCCGAAAGCCTGAAACAGTTAACGGCGTCCTATGATACCGACGTCAGGATAATCACCGGCAACTGCGTCAACGAAAAAGTCCTCCAGCAGGCTTTCGACCTCATCCCCCGCTCGGCGTCGAGCTTCGCCCTCATCGACCCCCCGGGCTACCGCCAGCTGCGCTGGTCCACCATCCGCAAGCTGGCCACCCACGGCAAAGACTGGAAGGGGCATAAGCTAGAGCTTTTGATACTCTTCCCCCTAGAGATGGCGCTATTGCGCAACCTGACCCGCCCCGAGTGCCAGGCCTCGATAACCAGGCTCTACGGCAACAGCCAGTGGCAGGAAATCAGCCAGAAAAGGCAGGACGGCAAGATGAGCCTGGAAAAGATGAGGAACCAGCTGGTCAGGCTCTTCAAGGCGGGCTTAAAGGAGCTGGGCTACAAATATGTCGAGGACTTCACGCCGGCTTCGCCCTCTACCCACCCCCTCTACCACGTAATCTCGGCCAATGACAGCGGGCGCCGGGCCAAGATGATAAACGACGCCTGGGGCAAGGCGAGATACCTGCCCTGCGAGCTGCTCTACGATAAGAAAGACAGATGAAAAGAATCGGCATTACCACCACCGTCCCCATAGAGATATTACTGGCTGCCGGCTACCAGCCCGTCGACCTCAATAATATCTTTATCAGCGACGCCAACCCGGAAAGGCTGGTCAATATCGCCGAAAAAGCCGGCTTCCCCTTGAATTGTTGCAGCTGGATTAAGGGCATCTACGGCGTCTGCATGGAGCAAAAGATTGACACCGTCCTCTGCGTCACCACCGGTGATTGCTCCAACACCGTCATGCTCATGGAAGTGCTCAAGCTCAAGGGCATCAAGACTATTCCCTTCGCCTTCCCCGCCCAGCCCGACCCCGGGCAGATGCAAAAGGCGTTGGAGGAGCTAGCGAAAACCCTGAATACCACGCTGGATGCCGCCGACAGGGTCAGGGAGGAGCTTAAGCCCTGCCGACAATTAGCGCTGAAGCTGGACGGGCTTACCTGGCAGGAAGGCGTGGTCAGCGGCTACGAGAACCACCTCTGGCTGGTCTCCGCCTCCGACTTTAATCGGGATTACCGTAACTATCAACGGGAGCTTGAGGAGTTAATAAAACAGTGCCTCAAGCGCCAGCCCTATCCATCGGACTATCACAGGATAGCCTATATCGGCGTGCCCTCGGTCTACGGGCAGGACCTGTATAAGTATTTGGAGAGCCAAGGGGCCAGGGTGGTCTTCAACGAAATCCAGCGCCAGTTCGCCATGCCCCACCCCACCCCCTCCCTGGCCGAGCAGTACAGCCGCTACACCTACCCCTATTCCATATACGACCGTCTCAAGGACATCACCGCCGAACTTAAGCGGCGCAGGGTGGATGGCGTCATCCACTACGTCCAGGCTTTCTGCCACCGCGGCATCGGCGACATCATCTTTCGGGACGCCATAAAACTGCCCTTTCTGACCCTGGAAGGCAACGACGACTTCTTATTGACCCAGCACCTCAAGACCAGGGTGGAAGCCTTTATCGACATGCTTCAGCGCAGTCGTCGTAGAACTAAAATAGCTGAGGAGGTATAGACATGGCCACCAAACTGGGCATAAACGGTTTCGGCAGGGTGGGGCGGTTGAGCTTAAGGGCGATTAACCAGCACCATAAAGGCAGGCTGGAGGTAGTCGCCATCAACGACCTCACCGACACCAAAACCAACGCCCACCTGCTCAAATGGGATAGCTCATACGGCCCCTACCCCGGTGAGGTCAAAGCCGCCGAGGATAGTATTATAGTCGACGGCAAAGAAATAGAGGTGCTCGCCGAGCGCGAGCCGGCTAAAATCCCCTGGCGCGACCTCGGCGTGGAGATTGTCATCGAGTCCACCGGGCTCTTCACCGATGCCACCAGGGCGGCGGCGCACCTTAAGGGCGGCGCCAAAAAAGTAATAATCTCGGCGCCGGCGCGCAACGAGGATATTACCATCGTCCTCGGCGTCAACGAAGCCCAATACCAGCCCCAAAAGCACAATATTATCTCCAACGCCTCCTGCACCACCAACTGCATCGCCCCCGTGGTCAAGGTGCTGCATAATAGCTTCGGCGTGAGCAAGGGGCTGATGACCACCATTCACGCCTACACCAACGACCAGCGGCTATTGGATACCTTCCACCACGACCTGCGGCGGGCGCGAGCCGCCGCGCTCAACATCGTGCCCACCACCACCGGTGCCGCCCGTGCCGTAACCCAGGTCATCCCCGAACTCAAAGGTCGCCTGCACGGCCTGGCGCTAAGGGTGCCTACCGCCACCGTATCCCTGGTCGACCTGGTCGCCGACCTGGAGAAAGAGGTCTCGGTAGAACAGGTCAACAAGGCTCTGGAGAAGGCGGCGGCCGGAGACTTAAAAGGTATTATGGAGTACTGCTCGGAAGAGCTGGTCAGCATAGACTTCAAGGGCAACCCGGCCAGCTCTATCGTTGACGCCCTCAGCACCATGCTTATCGGCGGCAACATGGTCAAGGTGCTCGCCTGGTACGATAACGAGTGGGGTTATAGCTGCCGCCTGGGCGACCTGGCTGCCTATATCGTTAGTAAGGGGCTCTAGCCAGACCCCTACCTATAGTCAGGGTTGACATTGTACAGCAACTGTGTTTAAAATAGAACAAAGCACTCTAAATTACGAGGTGAGAAAATGAAATTGGTGGTTGTAGGTCTTGGACAATGTGGTGGCAGGATTGCTGATGAATTTGCCCGGCTAAGCAAAAGAGCACGTGCCCAACGCGGGATGGAGATAGTTACCGGTGCTTTCGCCGTAAACACGGATGCGGCTGATTTAAGCGGGCTACAAATCATCAGGCCTGATTACCAGCACAGGATTCTGGTTGGGGGTCGGAGGACGGGCGGTCACGGCGTAGGTAAAATCAACGAGCTAGGGGCTGAGGTAGCCAGAGAAGATGGCGACAAGGTTGTCGATGCCTTGAGAACAGCCCACCGCTTCTTTGAAACCGACGCCTTTCTGCTCATCGCCGGCGTTGCTGGCGGCACCGGCTCCGGGGCGTTACCCATCATCACTCAGATGATGAAAGACCGCTACATTGATAAGCCGGTCTATACCCTGGCTGTTCTCCCCTTCGCCCATGAAGAGGAGACCGAGGAAAGAACTATCTACAACGCAGCTACTTGCCTTAAGTCCCTCTACACCGTAGCTGACGCCGTATTCCTGGCCGACAATCAGCGCTTTGTCAGGAAGGACTTCTCGCTGAGGAACAATCTCTCCCAGATTAACACCCTCATGGTTGAGCCCTTCTACAATCTGCTCTGCGCTGGTGAAGAAACCAATCGCCGCCACATCGGCGCCCGTATGGTCGATGCCGGAGACATCATCCAGAGCCTGGTCGGCTGGACGGTAATCGGCTACGGCAAAGCGCAGCTGCCCTCCTTCAAGTTCTTCTCCTTCGGCAAGAACTTCCGCAAGAAGAGCACCGAAACCCATCGCGGCATTCAGGCGATGGACGAAGCTTTAAGCGAGCTTTCCGTCAAGTGTAACCCCGCGGAGTCGGGCAGAGCCCTGTACCTGGTCTCGGCGCCGCACAAAGAGATGAACATGGACCTGGTCAAAGACCTCGGCGAGTACCTCAGGGATATGGCTCCCGAGGCCGTCATCAGGAACGGCGACTACCCTAGGGAAAAGAACCTGATAGACATCACCCTGGTCCTCTCCGAACTGGGCGCTGTTGACAAGATTAAGGGTTACTACGAAAGCGCCACCCAGTTTATCCATGCCTCCAAGGGCAGAGAGAAACAGGCTGAGGGTAAGCTCAAGGACATAGAAGAGGCGTCGAAAGACATACCCTCATTACTATAATCTAATATCCGGACTTCTAGCCAGCTTTACCAGTGGAAAAGAGATAGCAGAACTGGTAAAGCTGGCTTTTGTTTAACAACAAACGTCTATCGGCTCCAAAATCCCCTTTGGAAACCAGCCGATTTAGGGTATAATAGAGACATCGATGGCATCTCAAGTTTTTTATCGCAAGTGGCGCCCTCAGACCCTGGCCGATGTAGTCGGTCAGGCGGCGGTAACCCAGACTCTGAGTAATGCCATCAAGAGCGAGCGCGTCTCCCACGCCTATCTTTTCTACGGCCCCCGGGGAACGGGCAAGACCAGCACCGGCCGCATCCTGGCTAAAGCGGTCAACTGCCTCAGCACCGCTAAGGAAAAACCCTGCAACGCCTGCGAGATGTGCCGGGCGATAACCGCGGGCAGCGCCATGGATGTCATTGAAATCGACGCCGCCAGCAACACCGGTGTCGACGATATTCGCAGCCTGCGCGAGAAGGTAAACTACGCCCCCGGTCAGGCGCGCTACAAGGTCTATATCATAGACGAAGTCCATATGCTCAGTAACAGCGCCTCCAACGCCCTGCTCAAAACACTGGAAGAGCCGCCGCCCCAGGTCATCTTCATACTGGCGACCACCGAAATCCATAAGGTTTTGCCGACAATCATGTCCCGCTGCCAGCGCTTCGACTTCAGGCGCATCGCCCAATCCGACGTGGTAGCTAAATTAACCAGTATCTGTGATGCCGAAGGCATCAAGATAGAGCCCGAGGGACTGAGGCTCATCGCCCGCAGCGCCACCGGCAGCCTGCGCGACGCCGAAAACCTGCTGGAACAGCTGACCACCTACTACGGCAGCGAAATCGGCTTGCCCCAGGTGCAGGCCGTCCTGGGCATAACCGGAGACGAGCGGGCTAAAGAGCTGGTCAAACACATCGTAAATAACGATATTTCGGCGGGTGTCTCGACGATAAACGGCGTCAACAGCGACGGCCTGGACTTAAGACAGTTCAATCGGGAGCTGGTGGCATACCTCAGGCAGTTGCTGCTGGTCAAGACCGGCTCCGAGGACGCGGTTGACCTCACCGCCGAAGATGTAGCCGAGCTCAAAGAGCTGGCGGCTAAAACCACGCTGGCTCAAATACTGCGGGCGATAAAGCTCTTCGGCCAGCTCGAAATCGGCTTCGATAACTACTCCACCCTACCCCTGGAACTGGCGCTGGTCGACTGCACCCAGCCCCCCGCCGAAGCCAAAACAAACCCCGCCCCCCCACCCCGATACGAAGCCCCACCGGTGAAAGCGGCGCCCAAAAAGACAGCGACTAAGGCAGCCGACGACAAAGACGTGTCCGGGACAAAGGCAGCCGATAAGCCCAAAGATACTCCCCGGCCGGAGAATAATACTGCCACCCCACCCACCACCCCGCCCGAGCTCCACAGCGAAATCGAGCGCCTGAGAATGAACTGGAAGCAGGTTATCGAGCAAGCGCCCGACGAGGTCAAGAAATCGCCGGCTGTCGCCATCCTGAGGAGCGCGGGGGTCAAGCCGGTGGCGATCGAAAGCGATAATACTGTGGTCCTGGTCTTCAAGTATCCCATTCATAAGGAAAAGCTGGAAACTGCCGAAAATCAACAGGTGGTCAGGAAAATCATCAGCGCCTTTCTGGGGCGCGCCTGCCAGGTGCGCTGCGTCCACGAGCCCGAGGACAACCACCTGGTGGACGCCGTCAAAAAGATGGGCGCCCAGGTCATCAGCGTGGAGGAAAAGTGAACAGACGCATGATGCAACAGGCTCAGGAACTCCAGGCCAGGCTGGCTAAGGCTCAGCAGGAGCTGGCTGAAGCCACGGTTGAAACCACGGCGGGGGGAGGAGCGGTCACGGTCACCATCACCGGCCAGCAGCAGTTTAAGTCGATAAAGATATCGCCCGAGGCGATAAACCCCGATGACGCCGAGCTGTTGGAAGACCTGGTGCTGGCGGCAGTAAACGAAGCCATCGCCAAGTCCCAGGAGCTCGTCGCCGAGCGTATGAGCAAGGTGACCGGAGGCTTGAAAATACCGGGCCTGAGCTGATATAAAAGGCAAACTAACTAATATGGGAAGTTTAAGAGGGGCGAAGCCCCTCTTATAAAAACTCTTCCCCCCTCTCCAAGAGTGGAGAGGGGGATAAAGGGGGAGAGGTTGAACTCAGAAATACCGCCCGCCGCGGGCGCGGTGGACAGACTCATCCAGGAACTGAACAGGCTGCCCGGTGTCGGCCCCAAGAGCGCTCAACGCCTCGCCTACCACCTCCTCCGCGCCTCGGACGAACAGACCAAAATGCTGGCTGACGCCATCCTCTCGGTAAAGCAGAAGACGAAACTCTGCTCGACCTGCTTCAACATCACCGATACCGACCCCTGTCCCATCTGCCGCAACCAGCAGCGAGACCTGACCAAAGTCTGCGTCGTAGAGCAGCCTCAGGACATACTGGCGCTGGAACACACCAAGAGCTATAACGGCTTATATCACGTCCTCCACGGCGCCATCTCCCCCACCGAGGGCATCGGCACCAACGACATCAGAATCAACGAACTTATGGAAAGGCTCAAAGGGAGCTCGGTCACCGAAGTCATTTTAGCCACCAACCCAACCCTGGAGGGGGAACAGACTGCCATGTACCTCAACAAGCTCATTACCCCCCTCGGCATCAGGGTCACCCGCCTGGCGCGGGGGCTGCCCTTCGGCACCGAGCTGGAATACGCCGACGACGTTACCCTCACCCGCGCCATAGAGGGCAGACAGGAATTTTAAGGAGTCAAAAATGGAGCACCGCCGGCTCGGCAAGAGCGAACTAAACGTATCCGCCATCGGCCTGGGGACATGGGCTATTGGCGGCACATTCTGGGGGCAGACCGATGAGTCAGCCGCCATCGCCGCCATCCAGAAAGCCATTGACAGCGGTATAAACCTGATTGACACCGCCCCCATTTACGGCGACGGCCACTCGGAAGAGATGGTCGGCAAGGCCGTCAAGGGCCGCCGCCACCAGGTCATAATCGCCACCAAGTGCGGCGTCCGCCTGAAAGGGGCCGTGCTCATCAACGACCTCACCCCGAAGTCGCTTCGTAAAGAGGTCGAGGTTTCGCTAAAGCTCTTGGGTACGGACGTCATCGACCTCTACCAGTGCCACTGGCCCGACCCCAACACCCCCATCGAGGACACCATGGCCGAAATGGCTAAGATGAAAACCGAGGGCAAAATCAGGGCTATCGGCGTCTCCAACTTCGATGCCGCCCTGCTTAAAAAAGCGCAAAAGGTGGTCCAGCTAGCCAGCAATCAAGTTCAGTACTCGCTGCTCAACCGCGACATCGAGAAAGAGCTCATCCCCTTCTGCCGGGAGCAGGATATCGGCATACTGACTTACGGCCCTATGGGCGGCGGCATCCTCAGCGGCAAATATAAGCAAAAACCGAAATTCGAAGAGGGCGATGCCCGCAGCTTCTTCTATAACTACTACCAGGAGCCGCAGTGGACTAAAGTCCAGGCTCTGCTCAAAGAGATGGAGAAGATTGCGGCGCGGCACGGCAAACCCGTCGCCCATGTCGCCATCAACTGGGTGCGCCAGCAGCCCGGCATCACCAGCGCCCTGGTCGGCGCCCGAAGCCCCCAGCAGGCGGAAGCCAACGCCGCCGCCGGCAGCTGGCAGCTATCGGCCGAAGAGCTATCCGGCATTAACAAGACAGTCAGCCAGACTTTTGGCGAAAAATAAAGGATAACTTAAAGGAGTCAATAGTATGTTCAAATCGGCTTTTATCATCATGGCGCCCGACGGCGACCCCAAAAAGCACCGGGCGACCGTCAAGACCGAGAGGGCGGAACTGACGGCGGTATTCATTGAGATGACGAACTTCGACCAGGCCGTCGAGGTAGCTAAGGACCTGGTGCAAAAACATGGAGTCCAGTCCATCTACCTCTGCGCCGGCTTTACCCACCAGGCGGTAGCCCGGATTGCCACCGCTGTCGCCGGCAGGGCGGCGGTGCAGGTGGGACGGGGAGACGTCCCCAGCACCATGATGGTTGGCGACATCCTGGGCAAAGAAGGGTGGTTCGACGAATAGGGGTAAAGTCAGTTTCTCCCTTTGAAAAAGGGAGATTAAGAGGGATTTCAGTTCCCCCTCTCGCCTTTCTAAGAGGAAGAGGATACAGGGGATGAGATAATAACATGACCAACAAAGAAGCAGCAGAAATA
>JALHSZ010000051.1 GCA_022865485.1 Dehalococcoidales bacterium
ATTTAAGCACTGTCCGTGGCCCTTTCTTTACATAACTCAAAACAATTCAAAGCTGGTCAGGTATGAATTGTTGCCTTATTTTTGCTGATTTAGCTTCAGGGATAAATCGCCAGCGCCTCCAGCCCTGTCGTCTCGGGAAGGCCCAGCATGATGTTCATGTTCTGGATTGCCTGCCCCGCCGCGCCTTTGAGCAGGTTATCGATAACGCTGATAACAATCAGCCTCCCTGTCCTCGGGTCGATGGTGGGGTAGACCAGGCAAATATTGCTTCCCCAGGTGTGCTTGGTGTGGGGTGGGGCGTCGGTTACCCTGACGAAGGGCTCGTCTTTATAGAAGTCCGAATAGAGCTTCTTAAGCTCTTTCTCCCCTATCTTTTTAGCCAGCGGGGCATAGCAGGTGCTTAAAATTCCGCGGGTCATGGGCACCAGGTGGGGGACAAAGGTAATCGAGGGGGGCTGGGGGTTAAGACCCATCAGCTCCTGGGCGATTTCAGGTAGATGCCTGTGCCCTTCCAGGGCGTAGGCGCTGGTGTCTTCGTTAGCCTCGGCGTAGTGGCTGCCCAGATTTAAGCTGCGGCCGGAGCCGGAGATGCCCGACTTGCTGTCGATGATAATATCCGCCCCGATTAGCTTTGCCTTCACCGCCGGCGCCAGCGCCAGTATGGCGCTGGTGGGGTAGCAGCCGGGATTAGCCACCAGCCTGGCTGAAGCAACCTGAGCGCGGTGCAGCTCGGGCAGCCCATAGACGGCCTCTTTAAGTAGCTGGGGGGAGGGGTGGCTGAAGCCGTACCAGCGTTGGTACTCCGAGGCGTCTTTCAACCTGAAATCGGCGCTGATATCGACCACCCTGATACCCTTGTTTATCAGAGGGATGACCTCCTGGGCGCTGTCCTTGTGGGGCATTGCCGAGAAAGCCAGTTCCACCTTGCCCAGCTCGGCTTCGATGGTGAGGTGGATATCAGCCAGGTGGGGGAAGACCTCGCCCAGCTTTTGCCCCGCCGTGCTCCGGCCCGTGACTGAGCTAAGCTCAACTTCGGGGTGCTGGTGGAGCAGCCGTGCCAGCTCGACTCCGGTATATCCGGTGACGTTAATAATGCCTATCTTCATTTTTTCCTCCCCTCAAAGATTTTTTCCAGAGCCGAAAGCCGCTGCTTGGTGCCGATAACAATCAGCCGGTCTCCGTCCTCAATAATCTCTTCTCCCGGTGGATTAGCGATAAGTTCACCGCTCTTTTTTCTCATTGCCAGGACGGTGATGTCAACCTGGCTTCGAGCCTGTTCCATGGTCTTGCCGATCAGGCTGGAGCCACCGGCGACATCTACGTTTTCCAGCTGTAACTCCCGCCCGGGGCCGTAGGTTACGGTGTCAATAAAATCAACCACCGCCGGGCGCAGGGCCAGCATAGCCATGCGGCGGCCGCCAATGGTGTGGGGGGATATGACGCGGTCGGCGCCGGCCCGCCGCAGCTTGCCCTCGGACTCGGGGCTGGAGCTGCGGGCTTCAATGAACAGGTCGGGGCGAGCCTCGCGGGCGGAAAGGGTGATAAAGGTGTTATCGGTATCGCTGCCCACCGCTGCCACTAGACCGCGAGCCTGCTTGATGCCGGCTTCCTTTAGCGCATCGTCGCTGGTGGCGTCGCCGAATATAGCGAGATAGCCCTCCTTCTCCGCCTTAGCCACGTGCTCTTCGTCATTGCTGATGATGACAAAGGGTACTCCCTCTTCGCTGAAAGTCAGCGCTATCTCCTGCCCCACTCTCCCGTAGCCGCAGAGGATAAAGTGTTTCTTTAGCTTGGCAATCTTGGTCTTCATTCGTCGCCTCCCCATGGTGATACCGAACTGTCCCTCCAGTAGATAGCCCATGATAGTGGTTAGAATATAGAGCGCGCCGCCGACGCCGCCGATAATGAGGAAGATGCTGAAAATGCGCCCGGCATCGCTCAAGGGGTGGACCTCTGTGAAACCCACCGTGGTTATGGTGGTGATGGTCATATAGACAGAGTCGAGTAACGACCAGCCCTCGATAACCTCATAGCCAATGGTCCCGATGACTACGATGATGATAAAGGCGAATAAACCCCAGAGCAGTCTTCGTAAAGAACTCATCGTTTAGCCGAACCACTAATTTTTAAGGATATTGTAACATAAAATATGCCCTCATGCCCTCGGGATAAGAGCAGAATTTCTTGCCAGTTGTAGCTGATTTATGTTAAAATGGTAGTTCCCAAAAGGAGGAACTATGCCTAAGATTTACTTACTCGACGTTACTAACCGCGACGGCGTGCAGACCGCCAGGCTGGGGCTTTCCAAGCTGGAAAAGACGATGATAAATATTTACCTCAATGGAATTGGGGTTTTTCAATCCGAGTTCGGCTTCCCCACCACCAGGCACGAGTACCGCTACCTTAACGCTAACCTGGAGCTGGCCGAGATGGAGGCGGAGGCGGGGGCTCCCGCCTGGCTAAAATTGAAGCCTATCCGCCTGGGAGGCTGGATAAGAGCCATCGTCGCCGACGTGGAGCTGGCTTTCGAGAGGGTGCCCGGGATAAAACACCTCAATCTTTCCATATCCACCTCCGACCAGATGATTAATGGTAAGTTCCAGGGCAGGAAGAACCGCGATGATATCATCAAGGACATGACGGCGGCGGTCGATGCCGCCTGGGCTAAGGGCGCCGAGAGCATCGGCGTGAACGCCGAGGACGCCTCCCGGACCGACCTGGATTACCTGGTTGAGTTCGGGCTGGCGGCTAAGGAGCACAAGGCGACCCGGCTGCGCTATTGCGATACCCTGGGCTACGATAACCCCTTCACCATCTATAAGACCAACAAGGCGCTGGCAGAGAGGGTGGGGCTGCCCATCGAGCAGCATTGCCACGGCGACCTGGGGATGGCGGTGGCTAACTCCCTGGCCGGGGCTAAGGGGACGATTGACGGCGGGCAGGACGCCTACATCAATACCACCGTCAACGGCATCGGGGAGAGGGCGGGGAACGCCGACCTGGTGACCGTCATCCTGGCGGTGACCAAGTCCAAGGAATTCGCCGACGGGTACCAGCTGGGCGGTAAGGTTAATTTGTCCAAGGCCTGGAAGATAGCTAAGTTTGCCGAGTACGCCTTCGACGTGAAAATCCCCATCAACCAGCCCGGCGTCGGCGCCAACGCCTTCGCCCACGAGTCGGGCATACACGCCGACGGCGTCTTGAAGGACCCGGAAAACTATGAGCTCTACGGCTACGAGGAGCTGGGGCGGGGCGACCCGATAAAGGTGGACACGGGGCGGGAGATTACCGCTGGTGAGTACAGCGGCATATCCGGCTTCAGCCATGTTATGGGGAAGATTAAAGATGTATCGTTCAAAAGCAGGGAAGAGGCTAACGAGGTGCTGGAGCTGGTGAGGTACGCCAACGTTCTCTCGCATAAGCCCCTGGTCGAGGACGAGCTGCTCTTTATCGCCCGCTACCCCCAGATTGCCAAGAAGCTGTTGACGCTTACCCCACTGGCGTAGTCATAGTTCGTATACAGAGCAGGTCATTGTCATGTCTAACGAAGCGCCCGCTATGAAGCTGAAAGCCATCGGCATCGTCAGCAACGGTATTAAGCAGCCGATAAGGCACGGCTGGAGAGAGGTCGTCTCCGAAATCACCGTCAACAGCGAGCTGACGGAGGCGCTGGACGGGCTGGACGAGTTCTCCCACATCATCGTGCTCTACTGGATGCACCAGCTCGCCGAGGGGCGCCAGCTGCCGCTCAAGGTCCACCCCATGGGCAACCCGGACTTGCCGCTTACCGGGCGTTTTGCCACCCGCTCGCCGAGCCGTCCCAATCCGCTGGGGCAAGCCACCGTCGAGCTGCTGGGGCGGTGGGGTAATGTCCTCAAGGTTAAGGGGCTCGACGCCATCGACGGCACTCCCGTAATCGATATCAAGCCCTATATTCCGGGCTACGATTCCGCCCCCGACGCCAAGGCACCCCAATGGATGCCCGAACACTGAAACAGCTATTGCCCGATATCTACCAGAGGCTGCTGGGCCGTTTCGGTCCCCAGCACTGGTGGCCCGCCGATGAGTCCTTCGAGGTCATCGTCGGCGCCATACTCACCCAGTCCGCCGCCTGGGGCAACGTGGAGAGGGCGATAGTGAATTTGAGGGGGGTGGGGGCATTGTCGCCGCGGGCGTTGCGTGAGCTCCCCCGCCCCAAGCTTGCCGCGCTGATTCACCCCTGCGGCTACTACAACGCCAAGGCGCTAAAGCTCAAAGCCTTTGCCTTTTGGCTGGGCAATCACTATGACGACGACCTGGACAGGCTATTCGCCCTCGATGCCGACGACCTGCGCCAGCAGTTGCTTGCCGTGCACGGCGTCGGGCCGGAGACGGCCGATTCCATAATACTCTATGCCGCGGGCAAGCCTGTTTTCGTCATCGTCGCTTACACGCGGCGTATCATCAGCCGACTGGGCTTAGCCCCCGAAAAAGAGAGCTACGCCGCCTACCAGAGATTTTTCATGGAGAACCTGCCCAGCGATGCAAAATTGTTCAACGAATACCACGCCCTGCTCGTCTGCCTGGGCAAGAATGTCTGCCGCCGCCGTCCTCTCTGCGCCGAGTGCTGCCTGGGCGATATTTGCCAGTTTTACGGTAATCTTGACGGCGGGTTGAGGGTTGGTTAATATGGGGGGTGGGGAAAAGCATGCCCTATTCCACAGTTAGCTACGCCAGGAAAGACTATGTGGCTTACCTGACCCTGAACCGCCCCGAAGCCGCTAACAGTGTCAACCTTGAATTGTCCCAGGAGCTGGAAGACGCCTGCCGTCGAGCCAACCAGGACGACGAAATCTATGTCGTTGTCCTTAGCGGGGCGGGTAAAGCTTTCTGCAGAGGCGTTGATATGCCAGAAGCGGGCGCGGTCTATGGCGTTGCTGGCGCCGTGGCCGGCATCGAAAAGCCGACTATCGCCGCCATAAACGGGGACGCCCTGGGGCAGGGGTTGGAGTTAGCCCTTAGTTGCGACATCAGGCTGGCGTCGGATAAAGCTAAGTTCGGGTTTCCTCAACTGGCTCAGGGGTTTATCCCCGCCGACGGCGGCACCCAGCGGCTGGCGCGGCTGGTGGGGAGGGGCAAAGCCCTGGAATTAATCCTCACCGCCGAGACTATAACCGCCACGGAGGCGTTTGAAATCGGGCTGGTGAACCGGGTGGTGGGGGGTGCTAAGCTGGCGGATGAAGCCAAAGCTCTGGCTGAGAGTATCGCCAGCAAGGGACCGATTGCTCTAAGGTTTATCAAGGAAGCGGTGAACAAGGGGCTGGACTTGACCTTAGAGCAGGGGCTGCGCCTGGAAGGCGACCTCTATTTCCTGCTCCACACCACCGCCGACAGGACGGAGGGCATCAATGCCTTCCTCAAGAAGAGAGCGCCGAAGTTTAAGGGGCGATAGCCTCCAGCTAAGACCTGTAGGTTAAAAGAGCTACTATGAGCGATTTCGAGACTATAATCTACGAAAAGAAAAATAGGCTGGCTTATGTTACCCTCAACCGACCCCAGGCGCTGAACGTCTATAACATCAGGATGAGGGACGAGCTTTACCAGGTGCTGGGCGCAATTAAAGACGACGCTGAGGTCAGGGTGGCTATTTTTCGGGGAGCTGGGGAGAGGGCCTTTTGCGCCGGCGCCGACCTGAGCGAGTTTCTTACCGCCCCCTCTCCCATCATCGCCCGCCAGGCGCGCTGGGAGCGGGATGTCTGGGGGCTTTTCTTGAGCATTAACAAGCCGCTCATCGCCGCCCTGCACGGCTTTGTCCTCGGTTCGGGGGTGGAGATAGCCTTGTGCTGCGACATCAGGCTGGCGGCGGAGGACGTCCAGTTTGGTTTACCAGAGCCGGGGCTGGGGATAATACCCGCCGCGGGGGGCAGCCAGACGCTGCCTAGAATAATCGGCGGGGCTAAAGCCCTGGAGATATTGCTTTCGGGGCGGTGGGTTAAGGCTGAAGAAGCTCGCCGACTGAAGCTGGTGAGCCGGGTGCTGCCCAGGAAAGAGCTGATGCCCGCCGCCGAGAGGCTGGCGGAGAGAATCGCCAACTTTAATCCCCTGGCCGTAGCCTGTGCCAAGCAGGCGGTAACCAGGGGGCTCGACATGAGCTTGAGCCAGGGGCTGGAGCTCGAAGCCCGGCTGGCGGGCTCGTTAAGATAGGAGAGATTTATTGTCCGGTCAAACGCTGGATGCACTCGCCTTAGAGGCGGCGGAGCTGGTCGCTGCCGCCAAGAAATTGGTGGTCTTTACCGGTGCCGGCATCAGCACCGAGTCGGGGATTCCCGATTTCCGCAGTCCGGGGGGTATCTGGAGTCGGTTCGACCCCGAGGACTTCACCTATCAAAAATTCACCACCGACCCCGAAGCCAGGCGCAAGCAGTGGCGGATGCTGGGGGAGGGGCACCTGACCACCGATGCCCAACCCAACCCCGCCCACTACGCCATCGCCGAGCTTGACAGGCTGGGCAAGCTGGACTGCGTTATCACCCAGAACGTGGATAACCTGCACCATAAGGCGGGGGTGCCCGTGGAAAAGGTGTTCGAGCTGCACGGCAATGTGCAGTGGGCGGTGTGTTTGAGCTGCGGGCGGCGCTATCCCTTCGAGCATATTAAAGCCAGGCTGGAGGGGGGCGAGGAAATACCCGAATGCGAGCAGTGCCGAGGGATGCTCAAGCCCGACGCCGTCCTCTTCGGCGAAGCCTTACCTCAGGAAGTTTTGCAGGAAGCCAGCCAGCGCTCGTCCGACTGCGACCTCTTTATCGTGGTCGGCTCGACCCTGGTTGTCTATCCCGCCGCCTATATGCCGCTCTACGCCGTGCGGGGGGGAGCCCGGTTGATTATCGTCAACCTGAGCGATACCCCCATGGATGCTCAAGCCGATGTTTTAATCAGGGCTAAGGCGGGGGAAGCCATGTCCCGAATAGTGGAGAGGGTGAGGGAAAAGATAACCGGCTGAACCGGAGGGAAGATGCCGGAGGGGAAATGAAATGATAATAAGCGAATTTCTCGACCTGTCAGCCCTGCTGGTCCCGGAGAGGATCGCCATCGCCTTCGAGGGCAGGCGCTACAGCTACGCCGAGCTAAAGACCAGGGTCAACCGCCTGGCCGACGCCCTGAGCCGTCTGGGCTTAAAGAAGGGCGACCGTGCCGCTATCCTTGAGGTCAACTGCAACCAGTATGTGGAAGCCTGTTTCGCCACCGTCAGGCTGGGGGCTATCTTCGTCCCCCTGAACTTCCGGGTGCGGCAGGACGAACTGAGCTATCTGGTGAACGAAGCCGAGCCCAGCGTCCTTTTCGTCGGCAGCCGTTATGCCGAAATGGTGCGCAGCGCTAAGCTCCAGCTGCCTTCGGTGAAGCACTTCGTTTTCATCGGGGGCGACTATGAGGGGATGATAAACTACGATGAGCTTATCGACTCCGGCTCGCCCGAGGATAAAACCTTTGCCGAGGTTAAAGAAGAAGATGTAGCCGTGCTCATGTTCACCGCGGGCACCACCGGCTTCCCCAAGGGGGTGCCGCAGGACCATAATGCCTACAGCTCCTACGTGCTGAGCAACGTCGACCCGCCCGACGCGGAAGCGACCGCCGAGACCAACCTGCTGGTCATGCCCCTCTACCACGTGGCCGGGATGCAGGCTTTGATGGCCAGCATTTACGGCGGGCGGACTATCGCCCTGATGCGGCAGTTCGACGAAAAGGAGTGGTTCGAGACGGTGCAGCGGG
>JALHSZ010000052.1 GCA_022865485.1 Dehalococcoidales bacterium
AGGTCCACCCCCAGCCGGCGCCGGATGAAGGGCAGGTCGAAGCGGCTGCCGTTATAGGTATAGATAACCTCCACGCCGGTTAATATCTCCAGCAGGCTGTCCGCCGAGATGTCCTCGCCCACCAGTTGAATAAAGCGGCTATCCTTTCCCCGGCAAAGGTGCACTCCGACCACGGTTATCTGGCAATCCTGGAAGGAAAGCCCCGTCGTCTCGATGTCTAAATAGGCCTCAAGGCAAGCCCGCAATGCCAACTCCTCATCGCTATTATAAAACCAAAAGGCGCCCGAATCATCGGACGCCTTAATTATACAACTTTATTCAACCACTACCATTATGCGAGCACGAGGATGGCTGTTAACCCATAATAAAACTTAGTTTCCTTGTTTGAAAAGATATGGTGTAAGCTCTTGATTTATTTGGGTTACTAACCTCGATTTAACATCCCTGTCTCCGTAGTTATAAGCTCTGTAGCCAATATCCTCTTGATAGTCTTCTATAAGTCTCGCTGCTCTTTGTGCACTTAGACCATTCTTCCTCAAATCATACACGATCCTCAGATCTCTTCTCTCTTGAAGACCTAGTACATCGACAGCTAACGTCAAAGCATGAGCAGCTTTCTCCCGTGGCTCTCCCCATTTTAAATCGGCCGTTACAATAATAACATCGGTGGATTGCCCATTCATCTTAACAGTATACTTGAAATCGACTGTCCAAATTTCATTTCTTCCTTCCACCTCTGTTTGCCTCTGAACGTATAAAGGCAGCTTTAGCTGCTTTATTTCACGACCCATAAGTGTAACTAAGCGCCCACCTGTTTTCCGAACCTTTTTACGGTACCTTATTTCTGGTAACGCACTTTTTAAAGTGGTAAGAAGTTGTATAAAATCGAGAAGTTTCCCTGGTTCCTGGATTGAAAACGACCTGAATAATACCCCCCTGTCGTAGTCCATAATGGTATCATAAGCCTCAGCCATATTTTTCGTGAACTCATGCCCAACTGCACCATGACCATGTTGCCCCAACTGAAAAAGTAATCCTGCCGTGTGGCCTAAATCATCAACTGATATCTCGTCACCTTTAATTTCAGCGTAGACTTCTATAAACTCACCTGCATTATCAGCGAAAGGTAAATTAATCTTGTAACCCTCTCCGCACTGGCTTACTACTAGTCTTTCAACGAATGTAGAGGAAAGGAGATTAAGCAAACTTTTCTCGTCCAAAATGTATTACCTCCGCAACAATGGGATAGAGGCGTAACGCAATTCTATATTCGTATCGTTACAAAACTTTGATAAGGCATTTAAATAATCATTTTCTGATTCAACCGGATAGGCATAAGTCGGTTTTCTATCTAACTTTGGATACTTTTCCGTTGGAAAATGAATATGGTGAGGTGGCCTAATATTATTACCATTGGGGTTATGGTGCCAATCTTGGTTAAAATGGCCTTTTCTAAAGATATTATCTATTGAAGTTAGTTCAATAGATAGCTTACCTTGCCTATCCTCCCATTCGATTAACCTGAGGGTTTCCTTAGTTTCTTTTATAACAACAGTTAATTCTATACTAGAAGGTGGTTTGAAAGACTTGCCTGTGCCACTCTGCACTGAATAGGCCCGTTTATCTGTTATTAACTTATTTTCAACATCGGGAATTAACTGGTCATCAGGAGATATCCATTTTCTTGGGTTATAATACGACATCACCATAACCACTTTTTGCGCTTCTCTGCCAGAATATGCATTTACTGCAAGTTTGTCAAGTTAGGAAATGCGCGACGAAAGGTAAAGGCGCCTGATTTTGACACCAGGCGCCTTAATTATACAACCTTATTTAACTATTACCACTGCACGAACATCGGCATAACCACGTGGATATAGTTATCCGACCCCACCGGTTTGAGCACCCCCGGGCTGGAGGGGTTGGTCGTCTCCAGCGCCACCTGCGCCTCGTGGAGCACGCTCAAAACGTCGGTCAGGTACTTGCCGTTGAAGGCAATCTTGGCTTCCTCGCCCTCGACCATGGCGTCGATATCGCCGACGTCGTCCCCTATTTCCTCGGAACGCGCCGAAACCGTCACCTTACCCGGGGTCATCTCGCCGCCGGGGGCGACCACCAGCCGCACGATACCGCTGCCGTCGCGGGCGAAAATCGAAGCGGTCTTGGTCGCCCTCAGGAAATCGGCGACGCTGATAACCGCCTTGGTGTTAAACTTCTTGGGGATAAGCTGGGAATAGTTGGGGAAGCTGCCCTGAATCAACTGGCTCACCAGCTCGATATCCTTCAGCCGAAACAAGGCCTGCCCCTTTTCGGGGTTGACCGTAATCTCCACCGCCTCCTCCTGGTCGGCCATGAGACGATTCAGCTCGGCCAGGGTGCGGGCGGGGATAATAACCTCGGTCTTCTGGCTGACGGCTTGGGCCAATGGCAGCTTATAGACGGCTAAACGAAAGCCGTCGGCGGCCGCCAAAGTCAGCGTGTCGCCGTCGAACTCGGCATCGACGCCCGTCAGCACCGGGCGGGATTCCTCGGTAGCCGCGGCGAAGGCGACCTGCCCGATTGCCTGCCGCAGCGCCTCCACCTCAACCTTGGTGGCAATGCCCCCCTCCACCCTGGGTATCGGGGGAAAGTCCTTGGCGTCGACGCCGCTTATTCTGGCTTCGAAGCGGGCGCACTTCAGCCCCAGCGTCTTGGTCTGGGGGGAAAGATTAATATCCACCTTCTCGCTGGGCAGCGAGCTGATAAACTCGGATAAAAGTCGGGCGGGAACGGTAATCGCCCCCTCCTCCTCCACCTTAGCCCCGATCCAGCAGCTAATCGCCATCTCCAGGTTGGTGGCGGACAGCTTCAGCCGCGACTTGTCGGTAGCCAGCAGGACGTTATTGGTTATCGGGAGGGTGGTTCTGACAGCGACCGCTCTCCCCACCACGTTAAGTCCCCGGTCCAGGTTCTCCTGAAGGCATGATAACTTCATAGCACACCCCCCAAAATTATCCTTCTCTTAAAGGACTGTTAGTAGTGTAGTATATACCAATAATTTCGTTTACTCAAGGGTAATATCGCCGCTTTTGCCCCCACTTTTACGAACTAAGCGGATATTCTCGATGCGCACGCCCCGGTCAATCCCCTTGACCATGTCGTAGATGGTCAGCGCCGTCACGGCGACCGCCGTCAATGCCTCCATCTCCACCCCCGTCCTCCCCGTGCTCTTGACGCTGGCGCTAATCTCCACGGCGCTGTTCTTCTCGTCCAGCTCAAAGTCTATCTTGACCTCGTCGATAAAGACGGGGTGGCAAAGCGGTATAAGGTGAGGCGTACGTTTAGCCGCCATAATGCCCGCCAGCTGGGCGACAGCGAGCACGTCCCCCTTAGCTATCTGCCCCTCCCTTATCCGCTCAAAGGTCGCCGCCTGCATTTTGACCAGCCCCCTGGCTATTGCCAGGCGCTGGCTTTCGGACTTACCCGAAACGTCCACCATCTTGGGTCGGCCTTTCTCGTCCATGTGGCTCATTTCTTTCATGTCCCCACCCCCTAGGTTTTATTTCCCACCCAACACCCACCCTACAGAGGTGTCACCTCTATAGACTTCTCTCCCCCCTGGACTCTATCGTCATCGCGAGCAGCGCACCTCCTCTGTCATAACGAGGAACGCACCCCCACTCTGTCATTCCCGCGTTTCACTCTGTCATTCCCGCGCCCCTCTGTCATTCCCGCGAAGGCGGGAATCCAGTCCCCTTATCCCCCCACCTGGGAGAACGGGCGCCGCCGGGGCACATCGCCCTCGGCGATATGGTGCTGCTGCGGCTTATTGGCCACCGCTTCCTCGATTAGCTTCTTCAAGCCCTCGGCGGCGACCCCGCCGCGCAAGGGTCCTTTAAGGTCGACCTCGTAGTCGCTCAGGAGGCAGGGGCGCAGCTTGCCGTCGGCGGTCAGCCGCAGGCGGTTGCAGTTAAAGCAAAAGTGCTCGCTCACCGGGGTGATAAAGCCGATGGTGCCCCTGGCATCGGGCAGGCGGAAATACTTGGCCGGCCCGTTGCCCACGCTGGGCAGACAGGGTTCGAGCTTGCCCAGCCTCTCGATTCTCTTCTTCATCTCGCTGGCAGCGACGAACTGCGGATTTTCCGTCTCGCCGACCACCGGCATCAGCTCGATAAAGCGCACGTGCCACTCCTCGTCGATGGTTTTGGCGGCGAAATCGAGCACCTCGTCGTCGTTCACCCCCGGTATCACCACCATGTTGAGCTTTACCGGTTCCAGCCCCACCCTCCCCGCCGTCTCGATGCCCTCGAGCACGTCGGCGAGTTTAGCGTCGCTGCGGGTAATCTCCCGGAACTTATCCGGTTTCAGGCTGTCCAGGCTGACATTCACCCTATTGAGGCCAGCTGATTTGAGCTCGGCGGCGTATCTGGCCAGCAAAACGCCGTTGGTGGTCAGCGAGATATCGTTTATCGTGCCGATAGCGGCCAGCATCGCCACCAGCTCGGGCAGCCCCGCCCGCACCAGCGGCTCGCCACCGGTCAGCCTTATCTTGTCTATCCCCATCTCGGCGGCGGCTCTGGCGATGGTAAGGATTTCCTCGTAGCGCAGGATGTCGTCATGCGCCAGCGGGCAAACGCCGCCGACCGGCATGCAGTAGACGCAGCGCAGGTTGCAGCGGTCCGTTACCGAGATGCGCAGGTAGTTTATGGGGCGCTGAAAGGAATCGGAAAGTCCGGTCATTAACTATATTTCTCCTTAAGCAACTGGCTCGCCTTTTCCGCCGCCCTCCCCCGATGGCTGACCTTATTCTTCAGCTCCGGAGAAAGTTCCGCCATCGTCTTTTTCAGTTCGGGCAGGTAGAAGATGGGGTCGTAGCCGAAGCCCCTGTCCCCTCTCGGCTCGAAGGCGATTATACCCTCGCACTCACCGGAGCAAAGCTCGACCTCGCCTTCGGGGGTGGCGATGGCGATGACGCAGCGGAAACGGGCGGTGCGCTTCTCCCGGGGCACTCCCTCTAATTTAGTTAGTAAATAGCTTACCCTATCCCTGTCCGAAGCCCCTTCTCCGGCATAGCGCGCCGAAAGCGTCCCCGGCTCGCCCCCCAGGGCGTCCACCTCCAGCCCCGAATCGTCGGCTAAAGCCAGCAATCGGCTCTCGGCAGCCCGCGTCGTCGCCTTTAACCTGGCGTTCTCCTCGAAGCTCCTCCCCACCTCCACCACCTCGGTGCTGATGCCAACTTCAGCAGGCGTAACCAGCTCGAAGGGTATACCCTGGAGCAGGCTCTTATATTCGCGCGCCTTGCCCTTGTTGTTCGTCGCCAGGAGGAGCTTGGGCATGTTATTCCTCCAGCTTAACGAACCGTCCTTTCAGCTTCTTATAGACCTCGGGCATGGTGGTGTATTCCATCTCCTCCAGCGGCAGGCGGTGCGGCTCGAAAGGCCCGTGCCGGCGCATGTAATCGGCCACGTCGCAGGCTTGCTGGCGGGCGTTATCGAAAGACTTGTCGGCGAACATATCCCTGGGCCCCACCAGCTTGCCGGAGGCAAGCTGAAAGCCGAGGGCGGTCACTCTGGGCGGCCCATCGAAGCGGGTCTGCGTGCTGTCCTCGACCGAAACCGGCATCAAAGGCCCGTGGTGCGAGCCCCGCATCCACCCCTCCACCAGCAGCGGCAGCGTGAACGGCTCCAGCACCTCGCCCACGGCGGGGAAATTTCCCTGCGAGCGCACGATGCAGACGGGGTCGTCCTTGCCCACGTACCTGCCGGCAAGCAGAGACAAACGCTGGGTGGAAGAGGCGGCAGCAATCTCGTTAGTCGCGCGGTGATAGACCGTCTTCACCATGAAGCGCGAAGGCGCCCCGATGAAAACGAGCAGGTCGTAAATCTCCTCGGGCGCGTTAAAGGTTATCTTCTTGTGCTCCTTGACGTCCTGCACCTCGAAGGCAAAACCGCCGTGCATGTTGGAGGCGATGACCAAACCTATGGTATTAAAGGGGTCGGCGAACATCTTGTAGAGCGGCAGGTTCCAGGCGCCCGCCGAGGTCTTGTCGGCCATAAAGACGATAACCGTCTCCGCCCCCCGTTCCTCGAACTCCATCTCGGCCACCCCCGGCCCCATCCCGCGCACATTACCCGACAAGGCGTCGGCGAGCAGGTCCTGCCCCGCCCCGTGCAGCTTCAGCTTCTTGGCCAGCGCGGTGCAATCGACAAAGGTGTCCCAGGCAAGTCTGTGTATCTTTTCGCTGCTCTCGCCCTGCTGGTGGGTCATAATCAACTGCAGGTCGTCCCCGCACTTGGTGACGTAACAGTCGATAAGCAACCCGCTCTTCCTGGCCTTGTCGGTGCACTGGCAGGCAAGCTCCAAAATATCCGGATGGGAATCGGAATGCCCCACGAACCCCCCGATATCGGCCTTGATTACGCTCAGAGTGACTTTCAT
>JALHSZ010000004.1 GCA_022865485.1 Dehalococcoidales bacterium
ACTATAGAAGCCATAAAGAGCGCTGGTTTGAGGGATAAGGTTAAGGTTATGATTGGCGGCGGCCAGATGAGCGAAGAGGTGAGGAAGTATACCGGCGCTGACGCCTACGGCAAGGATGCCATGGCGGGCGTGTCCCTGGCTCAGAAATGGATAAGCGCTGGTTGATAATCCTCTAAGAGAAAGTCAGGAGGTTAAAAATGGAAAAGCAGTGGGCTGATATGACATCGGACGAGAAGCAAGAGGCGCTGTTTGCCAGGTGGCTGGCGCCGAAGGACCCCGGGGGTAATGACCTTAAGTTCCAGAGTCCGGCTACGGAGAAGGCGTATAAGGATAGCATCACCCGGATAAAGGACGCTATCCAGATGAAGAAAACGCCGGACAGGGTGCCGGTCTGTGTATTCCCCAGCTTTTTCCCCGTTTATAATGCCGGCATAACCCCCCGGGACGCGATGTACGACTACGACAAGCTATACGCGGCCTATAAGAAATTCCTCGTCGATTTTCAGCCTGACGGGCACATCGGCGCCGATATGCCCGGCCCGGGCAAGTTCTATGAAATCCTCGACTATAAGCTCTATTCCTGGCCGGGGCACGGAGTGGCGCCTGAGTCGTCATACCAGGCTAACGAGGGCGAATACATGAAGCCGGAGGAATACGACGACCTGATTCAGGACCCCTCCAATTACTTTATTCATGTCTACCTGCCGCGCGTCTTCGGCGCCCTAGGTCCCTTCCAGGCGCTGCCGGCTTTCACCGGCATCCTCGAAATGTACGGCGTTGCCTACAACTTCATACCCTTCGGCGTGCCGCCCGTCCAGGAAACCCTGAAGAAACTTATGGAGGCGGGCAACGAGGTTATGAAGTGGTTGGGGACTATCATGCAGTGGAACATGGAGACCATCGCCATGGGCTTCCCCAATGTGGTTGGTGGCTTTACCAAGGCGCCCTTTGACGTGCTCGGCGATACCCTGCGGGGCACCAAGGGGCTAATGATGGATATGTACCGCCAGCCCGACAAGATTATCGAGGCTATGGAGGCGCTGACCCCGCTGATGATTAAGATGGGGGTCGGGGCGGCCCAGATGAACGGCAAGCCTTTAATCTTTATGCCCCTGCATAAGGGCGCCGACGGCTTCCTCTCCGATGAGCAGTACAAGAAGTTCTACTGGCCTACCTTTAAGAAGGTCATGATGGGCTTAATCGCCGAGGGTTGCGTGCCCTTCGCCGCGGCGGAGGGGGGCTATGACTCGCGCCTGGATATCATCAAGGACTTGCCCAAGGGTAAGACTTTGTGGATGATGGACCACGCCGATATGGCCAAGGCCAAGAAGACGCTGGGCAGCGTTGCCTGCCTGGCGGGCAATGTGCCTTCCGACCTGTTGAACCTGGGCACAACCCAGAAGGTGCAGGACTACGTCAAGAACCTCATCGACACCTGCGCCAAGGGCGGCGGTTACATCGTGAGCAACGGCGCTTTCTTCGACCAGGCCAAGGCGGAGAACGTCAAGGCTATGGTCGATTTCGCTAAGCAGTACGGCAAAGTATACAAATAGATCGAGAATGATTAAGAGTGGTACCCCGGGGCAAGCCCTTTGTCTCGGGGTTCGCTTTTTTTGAGGCTTTCGCCGTGGCTAAAGCCTCCGAGGGAGAAGGATATGCCCGTAATCCGCGATATTCCCCTGAGCCTGGACTATAACGATGAGGTGCTGCGCCGTCAGGGGCTGGGGGGGCGTTCCAAGGTAAGGCCGGAGATAAAGAAGGTAATTACCGAGCTGCTGGCTGAAGTCGAGAAGGGCGGCCTCCTGGAGCCTGCGGTTGCTTACGAGCGCTATCCTATAACCGCCATGGACTCCGACCGCATGTCGCTGGAGGGTGATAGGGCGATAGAGGGACCCTTGCTACCCGCAACCTTCCCCGAGGCTAAGGAGCTTATCGTCCTCATCGCTACCATCGGTCCCAGGCTGGAAAAGCGGGTGACCGAATACACTAAGAGCGGCGGAGCCCTGCGCGGGGTAGTCCTGGACGGCATCGGCACCGCCGCCGTGGACAGGCTGATTCCCGAAGCCCTGAAGCTTATCGCCGCTGAGGTTGCCTCGCGGGGCTATGAGATAAGCAGCCCGGTTAACCCGGGCATGCCCGGTTTCCCGATGACCGAGCAGTGGAATCTGCTGGAACTGGCACCAGTCAGGGAAATCGGCGTTAGTCTATCTTCTTCCGGAGTTTTGATTCCCCGTAAGTCGACCTCTATGGTTATCGGCATCGGGCCCAAGATGACCCGATGGACACAGGCCGAAGTCTGCGGGCGTTGCAGCCTTAAGGAATCCTGTCCCTATAAGATAGTATCCTGATTCCGCTGGGGGGTACTCAGCCGCGGGGCTACTTTATTTCCAGGCGGCTTGATGTGGCCGATTCGATAAGTATGCAGAAGAGCTCTACCAGCTCGGGGTCGAACTGGGTTCCGGCACAGCGCCTTAGCTCTTCGAGCGCGCTCTGGGGTGGTAGCTGCTCGCGGTAGGGGCGGGGGGAGGTCATGGCGTCGTAGGCATCGGCTATCGCCAGTATTCTGCCTTCCAGGGGTATACTGTCGCCTTTTAGACCGGAGGGGTAGCCACGTCCATCGTAGTGCTCGTGGTGGTGAAGTATGGCGGGGAGGCAGTTGACCAGGTCGATAATGTGCCTGAGTATCTCTACGCCGAGCTTGGGATGGATTTTTACCGGCTCCCATTCTTTATCGGTCAGGGGGCCTTCCTTGCTGAGTATGGAATCGGGGATGCCGACCTTGCCGATATCGTGGAGCAGGCTGGCGGCGCGAATGGTGGCGATTCTGTCCTGGGGCAGGTCGAGCGCCTCAGCCATGGCTACCGAATAGTCGCTGACCTTCCGGGAGTGGCCGTAGGTATAGTGGTCTTTGGCATCGACGGTAGCCGCCAGGGCGTAGATGATGCTTAAAGCCCTGGGTCTTGTCTCGAGCTCAGCGCTGATTTTGGATGTTTCCGGCTTGTCCAGCTCTGAGGATAGACAGGTCCGGTTTCTGCCTGCCTGTTTCGCCCGATAGAGAGCGGCATCGGCGCGGGCGATTATTTCTTCTTTCATCACACCGTCGGTGGGCCAGCTGGCGATGCCGATGCTGACTGTTATGGGCATGGTGCGTGAGCTTGTTTTCGACTCTATCGCTTTGCGCATACGCTCGGCTACCTTAGCCGCGGCGTCTATCCGCGTCTCGGGCAGGATAATGGCGAATTCCTCGCCGCCGTAGCGGAAGGCAAGGTCTATGTTTCGGATTGAGCCTTCAATATACCTGCCGATTTTGCGCAGCACTTCATCCCCAGCCAGGTGCCCGTAGATATCGTTGTAAGCCTTGAAGAGGTCTATATCCAGCATTATCAGGGAGAACATGCTGCCGAAGCGGGAACCGCGGGCGATTTCCTGCTCCAGGCGTTCGTGGAAGTGGCGGTGATTATAGAGGTCCGTCAGCCCGTCGGTGTTAGCCCTTATCGTCGCCTGGGCGTAGAGGCGGGCGTTTTCAATCAGGATACTGGCCTGGCTGGCCATGCCCACTACCAGTTCTACATCTTCATGGGAGTAGACTTTGCCCTGCTGTTTTTTGCCCAAGGCCAGGATGCCGATAAGCCTGCCCTCGCTCTTAATCGGGCACAGGATTTCCATGTCAGCCAGCTTCTCCTTCTCTGTCTGCCACAACCCTTTAAGTTCGGGGATGCGGTCAATCCTCCCCAGGTCAAGGGGTTCAGCCTCTTTCTCCAGCCAGGCGATTATCGGGCTATCAACGTTAAGCCTGAGTTTGTCGTTTGAATCCTCTTCCACTTCGGGGTAGGTAAACTGGGTGGTGAAATCACCGCTGTTAACGTCTTCGAAGAGCAATTTGGAGTGCTCAATATTTAGAGCCTTGGTCACGGCGGGTAACATTTCGCTGGCCAGTTCGTCCAGGTTGATGATATTACCCATCTTCCGGCTGAAGGTGAGCAGCGCCTGACGGTATTGGTAGGTTTCCCGATAGAAGAAACGGTCTATCAGTTCTTGAACGAAATGCCTTAGCGGCCTGGCCAGCAGCACCAGCAGTAGGACCAAGGCGGAGGTAAGTAATAGAGTAATGTAAAGCGGCAGTTCGGGGAGGAACCTTTGCCCCAAAAATAGGGCACCGACGTAGGTGCCGACCAGAGAGATTAGCACCAGGAAGTAGGTTAGCCCCCGGCGTGCCACCAACCTGATGTTGAGCAGCTGGTATCTCTGGATGGCGTAGGCGATGATCAGAGCATTAGCCAGGTTGCCCAGATGGTCGGTGGGTAAGCCGGCCAGAGCTGGGGTAAAGGGATTAATATAGGTTACCGCCATGGCTATGCCCGAGCCGGCGATGAGATACATTGTCCGGTTGCGGTCATTGGGGTCTGTGGAGCTGCGGTACCTCTGCACCAGCATCAGCATGGCGGCAATGAGAAAAGGGGCCAGGATGATGCCGATAATATAGGGCCAGAGTCCGATATCGTGGTGGAGGAAGCCGTTAACGAAATAGGCGTCCTTGACGATATTACCGCTGAGACCGAATCCCAGCACCACCAGCACCAGCGCGTAGCCGATGTATAAGAATATTCCCCCCGGTTTATTGTTGTAAGCCCTGACGAAATGGTAGTAACAGACGGCTGCCCAGGGGATGGTGACGATGACCATTGAGTTCCAGAAGAGCAAGTGGGGGGAGGAGGGATTATAGACCAGCATAAAAGAGGTGAAGCTCCAGAGAGCGGAGGCAGCGAGGAATAGAGCGAATACTTTATCTACCCGTCTCTTGGCCTGCTGTAAGACGAGCACCACTAAGACGGCAAAGGTCAGAGAACTGATGAGCGGTATTATAGCCCACATGTTCATTAGTTAACTATCCCCTCCAGTACTTTACGTAGTTAATAAAGCCACTAGAAATAACCACTGCCTATTAGTATAGTCAATTATAGTCATTATGTCTTACGGCTACAGGCTTGTCAATAGGAATATTGGGTAGGGTGGTTGTGGGGGGAGGGGTGGGGGAGGCTACTGAGAGTACTGGCGGAAGATGAGTACCGAGTTATGCCCGCCGAAGCCGAAGGAATTGGACATAGCGGTCTTGACCTTAACCGGGCGTGCTTTATTAGGCACATAGTCCAGGTCGCACTCGGGGTCGGGGTGGGTGAGGTTTATCGTTGGCGGCACGATGCCGTGATTTATGGCTAGAACGGATATTGCCGCCTCGAGACTGCCCGCCGCCCCGATAAGATGTCCGGTCATGGATTTAGTGGCTGAGATGGGGATATGGTAGGCATCATAGCCGTTTACGTGGAATACGCTTTTAATGGCCCGGGTTTCGGTGCGGTCGTTGAGCAGGGTGGCTGTGCCGTGGGCGTTAATATAGTCAATATCGTTGGGGGTGAGGTTAGCCTTTTTCAGAGCCAGCCTTAGAGCTCTGGCGGCACCCTCCCCATCGGGCGCAGGCTGGGTGAGGTGAAAGGCATCGCTGGTGGTGCTATAGCTGGCGATTTCAGCCAGGATGGGAGCGCCGCGCTCAATGGCGTGGTCGGCGTCTTCCATGACCAGAATGGCGGCGCCTTCGCCTAGGACGAAGCCGTCGCGCTCGGCGTCAAACGGCCGGCAGGATGCTTTCACTCCGTTATTGCTGGTGGATAGGGCGCGGAGAGAGTTGAAGGCGGCCACGATGAGAGGGACGACGGGCGCCTCGGCGCCGCCGGCTATCATCACCTTGGCATCGCCGGCTTTAATCACCTGGTAGGCCTGGCCGATGGCGTCGCTGCCACTGGAGCAGGCCGAGGATGGCGAGTAGCTTAAGCCCTTGGTGCCCAGTACCAGCGAGACCTGTACCGAGGGAGCGTCGCCGGTCATAGTCGGTGCCAGAATAGGGCTTATCCGTTTGGGCCCGTCTTCGTTTAGTATCTTGAGCTGTTCCGAAATAGAGAGCAACCCGCCCACGCTGCTGCCGATGATGACGCCGGTCTCCTCAGAATTGCCGTTAGTTATCTTCAGGCCCGATGATTCTACTGCCTGGAGACTGGCGGCGACGGCGAACTGGGTGAAGCGGTCCATGCGGTGGGCTTCTTTGCGGCTGACATACATCATGGGGTCGAACCCCTTGACTTCAGCGGCGAATTTGGTCTCCAGGGGGGTGGGGTCAAAGCCGGAGATATAGTCAACCCCCGATTTGCCGGCAATGAGGGATGCCCACATGTCGGGGATATTGAGCCCGACCGGACTGATGACTCCCATACCGGTGACGACTACTCGCTTTCCGTTCTGGCCGTTATGATTTATTGCGTTCGTCATTTCAATTTACTTTAAGATGCTTTCCGGTTCTTTTTCCTGGCTGGCTACCGGCATCTCGGCACCGCCGTTGACCAGGCAGTTTATTACGCCGTCGGAGGGGTTGATGTGCGGCGGCTTGAGGTGAGCCAGGTCGGCACCAGCCGCCTGCTGCTTTGTCATATAGCCTCGGAAGGCATTTTCGGGGAGTATGGTGACCTCTAACGGTCTCAAGCCCAGAAATGCTTCCAGGTCGGCGTAGGGAGCATCCAGCCTTTTGAGTTCACGGTGTACCGATCTGGCTATCTGCTCCTCGGTAACATGCCCGTTTTCTCCGAGCTCAAGGTAGAGGTGGAGTATCGGGATTTCCTTAAGCTCCTTGCGTACCGTCCATTCTTTGTAGTTTATCCCTGAGTTTTCTATAGCCTGCCAGATAACCTTTTCCGTTAGTCGGGTGAAACCAGCGATGTCAATCATATCGTCCACCCGGGCGTGGAATGCCATCTGGGGGATGTCTATGTCGAGCTTTTCGTTGCGCAGGGCGGTTATCTTAATCATATCGCCCAGCTTATACCTGATAAGCGGTCCCCCGTAGAAGTTGGTGATGACCAGCTCGTACTTCTCTCCGGGCTTAATCTCGTCCAGCAGCAGGGTTTTGGGCTGGTAGAAGGGGTCGTCCCCGGCTCTCAGGCTTTCTGCCTCGGGAATGAACTCCAGGAAGTTGAGATGAGGGATGAAGGTCATACCCTGGTAGTCCCAGGTCTGGGTGGCGATGATTATGCCCTCGGTTCCGCCGTAGACATCCAGGGGATACCTCCCCCACATCTCCTTGACCTTCTCCCTGAATACCGAGCCGTCGGAGCCGGTGGAGATCAGCCCTTTAAGCTTCCAGATATCCCTGGGCAGAAGGGGGCGGCGAGCCAGTTTGCTCTTTATCAGCCCTTTTAGCAGCCGGGCAAGAGCCCTGGGATTGCCCAGCAGCGGTTTAATGTCTATCTTCTGGTTTTTCTGGCTGAAGCGTCCGCCGATAGCTACCAGTACGCTGGAAAGGGCGAAGAACAGGTCCAGTCCCTCGGATAGAGCCATTTTGAAACCGAGCTGCACCCTGTCTTCAAAGGACATGTCCTCGGCCGCTTTTACCGGCGGCAGGAACTCAAACAACTCGTGAGGGGCGGCGTGGATTAACGCGCCGGTGGTGTAGGGTGGGGGGGCTAGAGCGTAAAGGAACCTGTCCTTTCGCTTGTAGTTAATTTCGCCCTTCTGCCGGCAGCAGGCGAAGGTTAAGCAGGCGAAGAGCAGTGAGCGCAGTTCGGCAAACTGCCGGTTAGTAACCGGGACCCACTTGAAGGGGTATTCGCCCGACCTGCCTGAGGTGTGTTGCCAGAACAATGGTTTCTGGGGTAGGGCACGCTCGTTTTTGGTTAGCAGGAATGGTTCGTAATTGGCATAGGTGGTCAGCGGCACCAGCTTGCGGAATTCCTCCACTGTCTCCGGCTCGGCGCCTTGCATGATGCTCCTGCCCAGCTTGCACCTTTTGAGCAGCTCTAGCTGCTCCAGGAGCAGCCGCCGCTGGATATTCATGCAGTCTTTAAGGCTCAGGTCAATAAAGCTGCAGCACCTTTGCCATAGTTCTTCATTTTTACCCTGGACAAGTAATTCAGCTTCTGTAGTCATGTTATCCTTCCTTTGGGTATTTTTAGCTCCCGGTCTGCTTTAACGAATTTATGAAGGCGTTTATGCTCCGCCGATTGGGGATGAACATCGGAGTTTCCCGCCTGTAGTTGTCGTAGTCGACAAACATCCTGCCGAAGAAGAACCTTTCCTGAATAGCCACTAAGGCGATATCGAGCAAGACCCATATCGGAGCGGCGATGAGCATGAGGCTCGAGCTTGAGACCAGAATCAGCGACAGCAGGAGCAGGATGAGCCCGTACACCCAGGGGTGGCGGACGAGGGCATAGAGCCCGCTGGTTATCAGCTTGTCCCCGACGCCAGTGGCGACATAGGTCTTGCCGAAGGGGAGGTTGATGAACAGGGAGTAAATCAGCATAAAGAGGGAGATGGGCAGCAAGCCCCAGCCCAGCCAGTTTGACCAGCCGGGTAGCGCCAGCTTATCGGGGGAAATGCTTACCATTATAATGGAGAAGACCACTAAGCCGTTGCCGACCAGCATGGTGAGGGGTTTCATGCCCGGTATCCTTTTTATAGAGATGATGTCGAGGAGGTGGATTACCAGGAAACCAAGGCCGCCTAGAGCTATATAAATCATTCCCGCGCTTTCCTCTGCCGATATTCCGCGTTCGTCAAATAGCGAATTGATTACACTGACTATGGCAGATTGCGCCCGCGAAGGGAAGGTATAATGTTCTATAACATTGTTCTACCCCGGTGTGGCGATAAAAAAAGGCCCCTTCTCCGGGTGAGAAGGGGTTAAAAACTAGGGGTAAGTAGGGGTAAGATTTAAGCCGGGCGGGCTATTTCCATTTAATCTTGGCTTCTTTACTTTCGCCTTCAGAGTTCAGGTGGTTTTCCAGCTCTTCCAGCTTGCTGTTCAGCTCCTCAAACTCGGCTTGTGGCGATTCTTTGCCCAGCTCGAGCCCGTAGCTGACAAAGAAGTCGAGACAGCTTTTAAGCAGGACCTTTATATCCTGCTCGAAGGCTTGAATCTCTTCCCGGGTGGCGTAGCGTTGTTTCTGGGCTGCCTCTTTTAGCTGACTGTCAATGAGGGTAAGAATCTCTTCCCGGCTGGCCGCCTGTTTCTCGTTGCCATTGGCTTTGAGCTGGTTCTCCATAAGGAAGTTGATGAATTCAGCCTGGCTCAGGTCGCCGCGGTTCTCGTCAATCTTCTTGATGATATCCGCGGGCATTATCAGCATTCTTTTCTCAGCCATACTTTTCTCCCTTGCGGTCATTCCTCTCCAGTCAGCTCCAGTATTTCTAGGACGCCCTCTATACTACGCAGCAGCCTGAGGCCTTTTCTGGTCACTCTGTAGGTCACCACGGGGTTGCCCACCGTCACCTTGGTGATAAACCCCAGTTGCAGCATGAAAGTGAGGTATTTTTGTAGCTGGTGATAGCTCATGTTGGCACTGTACATTATCTCGGTTTTACCAGCTTCACCGAGCCTTAACATATCGGCTATAACTTCAATACTTGATCTTCGGCGTTCTAGCTTCATTGTGACTACTACCCAGTACTATAGGGCTATATCCTATCCTACGTCAAGGGGGGTTGTCAAGAGGCAAGCTGCCTGATGGAGCTAAAATAGCCCCCGATACCAGCTCAGGATGCTATTTCCCCAGAGCAGGGTGGCTATGGCGGCTATAGCCAGGAAGGGGCCGAAGGGGATAGCCTCTTTGCGTTTCTTTATCTTGAACACTAGCAGTAGCGCCGCCACCACCCCGCCCAGAACTACCCCGATAAGCAGGGCGATAAAGACGAGGGGGAAGCCGGTGACCAGTCCTATCAGAGCCGCCAGCTTGACATCACCCCAGCCCATGCCTCCTCTGGAGACGATAACTATGAGAAAAAATATTACCAGCCCGATGCCCCCGCCGATAGCCGCCCTTCCGATGAAGGGGACTATCTCTATATCGGGGAGGAAGAGGCTGAAAGCGGCGCTGATAACTATCGACGCGACTATAGCCGGGAAGACTATCTTGTTGAGGATGAGCCCTTTCTCCCAGTCGATGACCATGAGCACCATAAAAAGGCAGATATAGAAGAGGGCGACGGCCAGCTCGATGCTTACCTCGAATCGCCAGCAGGCTAAGCCGAAGAGGACGGCGGTGCCGAGTTCCATCCAGAGTATGCGCCGGGGGATAGCCGCCCCGCAGTAGCGGCAGCGGCCGCGCAGCCAGAGGTAGCTGAAGACGGGAATGAGGTCTTTTGCCGCCAGGCGGCGGTTACAGGCGGCGCAGTGGGAGGGGGGATAAACGAGTGACTGGTGGGCGGGGAGGCGGTCGATACAGACATTGAGGAAGCTGGCTATGCTCATGCCGAGGAGGAAGAAGGTAATAATAAGGATAGCTTCCATTACGCTCTATTTTGTCTGCTTCTAACGATAATGTCAATAAGGCTTTCCGCTTTCTAGTCAATTAGTACTGGTGGGGGCGAAAACGGCTTTGGATATGTTGACTTCTAGTGCCTAGCCAACTATACTGAGCGTAGCTACTAGGTAGCGTGGAGGAGGGACATGCCGGAAGCGAGAAAGCCGCTGGGCAACGCTCCCAGAGCGGCGAAGACCCCAGCCAGGGGGGTGGGGAGTGAAAAGGCATCCAGGCTGGTGGCGGAGATGCTGGCGGGTAAGATTGTGCTTATTGAGCCCGAGCTCGATTTTAGCAGCGCACCGGGCTTTAGCTACCCCGTCGTGGAGAGGTTGCTGGGGGTCGTAGGAGAGGAAGCGGTAGCGATTCTGGAGTCCCTGGTGGATAAGGGGGCGCTGGTGAGGGAGTTCTTCGACCGCATTTTGCGCTGTCCCCATTGCCGCTCGGTGAACCTGAGGCCTTCTAACTGCTGCCCTAAATGCGGTTCCCGGAATCTGGCGCGGGGGCGGGTCTTAGAGCATATCTCCTGCCGCTTTGTCGGGCTGGAGGACGATTTCGTTAGTGGAGACAGTTACATATGTCCCAAGTGTGGCTCGGAGTTGCGCATCAGCGGCGGCGACTACCAGAGCCTGGGCTTGATGAACAAGTGCCAGGATTGCTACGAGAAATTCGCCCAGCCGGAGATACAGTGGCGCTGCTTAAAATGCGGAGCGCTGACTCCCCAGGATAGCATTAACGAGGTGAACGTCTATTCTTACCGTTTCAACGAAGCCAGGCGGGAGTGGCTGGAGTTCGAGGTCAAGCCCAAATCGCAGCTGATAGAGTTCTTGAGGAATCTTGGCTACGAGGTTGCCGAAGATGCTGTGGTGAAGGGAAGGTCGGGGGCGGAGCACAAGATAGATATATTAGCCACCAAGGACGACGGCATCGTCGTCCACGATATCGCTATCGGCATCAAAGTAGCCGGTGGGGATATTGGGTTGGGGGAGGTATGCGACTTCGACGATAAAGCCTATGACAGCGGCATTCACGATAAGGTGCTGGTGGTACAGCCCGGGCTGCGCCCGGAGGCCGAGAAGTTCGCCAGCCAGCAGCGGATAAAGGTGCTCAAGGTGAAGGGTTTGGAGGCGGTGCTGGCCGAAAGCGCCGCCAAGCCCATTGCCAAGGTGAGCAAGGAGCCTTTCGAGTTTAAGTCCGAGTTGCAGCTTATCGCTTACCTGAAGCGGCTCGGCTACAAGGTGAGGGAGAAAGCCGATGTCAAAGGCCGCTCCGGGGCTACCCATAAGATAGATATATTAGCCACCAAGGACGACGGCATCGTCGTCCACGATATCGCTATCGGGGTGGAGGTGGGAAAGGAACCGATAGGGCTGGAGAAGTTGTTTGCCTTCGATAATAAAGCCTATGACATCGGAATTCTGGATAAGGTCTTTATCGCCGTCCCCTCGCTGGCTAAAGAATCCCGCCAGTTTGCCCAGCGACAGAGAATCAAGGTCTTCGAAGCCGCGGAGCTGGGACCTTCCCGTTAGCCCTTTTGGGCTCAATAATTCTCACTTTTCCTAACCACGTTTTCACGCCTGGCAACCCCTACTAATGGACTATGGGCGCTAAAAACCCCTTTAAAACTAGCCCCATATTACTACACATTACTATTGCTAACCGTTACCAATGGACTATTGACCCTGAAAGGCACGGAGAATATCATTATTATACCTGACAATAGTTAGGTTAAGTTGAGTCTAGATAACAAAAAGGAGGTGACAAGGAAGATGAGGAGACTAATTAAGGGCTTGCGCAAGGGCGAGAAGGGGTTCACTCTCATTGAGTTGCTGGTGGTAATTGCCATTCTGGGTATCATTGCTGCTATCGTGGTACCTAACTTTGGCAGCTTCTTCGGCAGAGGCCAGACCGAAGCGTGTGAGATTGAAAACCGAATGGTATCTACCATTACCATAGCTTATGCCTCAGATGCTGGGGCATGCCCCACGGCAATCGGTGACCTGGATGCTTACTTCGAGGACCCAACCGCCGTACAGGGCACATATACCTTTGCCGGCACCTATCCGGCCTGTACAGTAACGCAGACAGCTTGTCCGTGATCGTAGAGGTATAGAATTTGGGTTGATGATTTAGCAGTCCTAGCGCATAGCGAAGCAAACGGGAGGAGCTTATTGGTGAGGTTATCTACCTTACCAATAAGCTCCTTTCTTTATGCTCGGCGTTAGGGTAAAAAATAAAAGGGGGGAAGCGCTTTGGTGGTGGGGGAGGGGTGGTTGGGTGGTTTAAGAGCGGGTGTTTATCTTACCGATGAGTTTTTCTACTTCCTGGCGGTCGTTGCAGAAAGCGAGCAGGACCTCACCGGTGATGACCTGCTTGAGGTAGAGGTTGACCAGGGCTTCGTCCAGCGATATCATGCCTATTTCCCGGTGGGTGCGGATTACGTTGGGAAGCTGGTATATTTTGCCTTCGCGGATGAGGTTCTTCACCGGCGGGTTGGCCAACATAATCTCGACCGCCGCCACCCGGCCTGTGCCGTCAGCCCGGGGGACGAGCACCTGGCAGAGCACGCCGACCAGTAGTGAAGCCAGCCGCGCTTGGGCGAGGTGGCGTTCTTCGGGGGGGAATAGGTCTATTATTCTTTCCATAGCCTGGGCGGCACTGGGGGCATGGCCGGTGCTTAAGACCAGGTGGCCGGTTTCGGCTAAGGTGAGCACCGCCGCCGCCGTATCCGTGTCCCGCATCTCGCCGACCAGAATGACATCGGGGTCCTGCCTCAAGACGTGCTTGAGGGCGGCGGTGAAGGACAGGGTATCGCTGCCCAGCTGGCGCTGGGTTACGGCGCATTTTATGCTGGGATGGACGTATTCGATGGGGTCTTCGATGGTGACCACGTGGCGGCTTTCGGTGGTGTTGAGATGATTAATCATCGCCGCCAGGGTGGTGCTTTTACCGCTGCCGGTGGGGCCGGTGACGACGATTAGACCTCTCTGCTTGATGGCAAGCTGCTTGCATATCTCGGGTAGCTCGAGTTCGTCTATGGTGGGGATTTTGGCTGGTAATATCCTTATAGCCAGGCTGATAGCCCCGCGTTGCTGGGCGGCGTTGCCCCGCAGGTGGCCGACGTCAGGCATGTTGTAGCCGAAGTCGAGCTCCAGGTTTTTGCCGAAGTCGGCCTGTTGCTCGGGGGTGGTCAGCTGGTTGAAAGCCTGGTTTATCTCCTCGCCAGTCAGCGGCGCGGCACCGTCGACTGCCTGCAGTGAGCCGTCGATGCGCAGCAAAGGCGGGCTGGAGGCGACCAGGTGGACATCGGAAGCCGCCTTATCTCGAGCGGTGCGTAATAATGCCAGAATATCCATCTTTACCCTTTTATCGGAGCAGAAACTCGAAGTTAAAGCCGACTATTTCTTCATCCTCCTCCAAGGCTTCTACGGATGAGATAACCACCGTAGAGAACCTGCCGTCGTTTCTTAGCGCCCGGGCGTAGCTGAAAATGCCGTTTTCATCCGGGGAGAGACCGGTGACCGTTATCATATCGCCGATGTGATTGACCTCAGTCAGGTTTAGGTTGCCCGGCAGCAGGTTAACAATCTGGCTCATATCTCCGTTGACCTTGATACGAGCTTCTAAGAGAGCGCTAAAGGTGTTATCAAAGATACCGGTGGCTGCTTCTATCCCGGCAATCTGCGGAGTTATCAGTTCGCTCTCCTCCTCCAGCGCCGCTATTGTCTGGTTTTCCGCAGCGACCAGGCTTTCTAAGGGAAGTAGCTCGGAATTCAATACGCTGATGTGGTTGGATTTGTTGACAACCATGATTCCCAGATAGACTAGTATGCCCAGCCCGATGGTGATGGCAATGGGGGCGATGATGTTGGGCAGTCGCACCGCCTTGGGCAGGTGGACTTCGGGCAGGGTGTTGATGTTGACCAGGGAGAAGTTGTTTTCTCCCTTTGGCGGCAGCAGCTCTTTCAAGCCCAGCCCGATGTTGACCATAAATTCGTTGGCGTCAAAGCCTTTGGGGGATTCCACCGGGGAGGGCATTACTGATACCGGGTGAGTCGATTTTTCTGCCAGCGCTTGCCAGCTTTCCGACGTCCGTGCCAGGTCGCCGCAGACAAGCATGGGTACCGCCGCATCCAGGGGCTCTTGCTGGTGGCTGGAGTTGTAGAAGGCGATGGTCCTTTCGACTTCTTCGGTGACGGTGACCAGCCTTTCGGTTGGCGATTCCGTTTCGCTGGGCAGGGATAGCCGACGGATTAGCTGGGGCACCCGGTCAACTATCACCATAATATCGAGGTGGTCGGCCCTGTCGTTGACGATGATGGAGCGGGGTTGATTGGCGGCGCGGCACAGCGCCAGCGGCGCCAGGTCCATTATATAGGGCTGGAGGCCGGCCCGGTGCAGCGTCTGGTAGAGGGTGTCGGCGATGTTGCGGGGGAAAGCGGCTAAGAATACCATTGTTACCCCTTTGGTGGGGGTGATGGCCTGGTAGGAGAGGTAGACCTCTTCCAGGGGCACCGGTATCACCCTTTTCGCCTCGCGCTTTACCGCTTCGGGCAGCACCGCCTCGGGGAGCTCGGGGAGGGTTATGATGCGATATACCGAGTTATGCCCGCTTATGCCGGCGATGACCTTGCCCATGCCCAGTTTTTGCAGCTTGAAGAGTTCCCTGATCTTTTCGACTAGCTGGGCTTCGTCGACGATAAGACCCTGGCTTACCATCCCTGGCTCCAGGGGCATGGTAGCCCACTTTTCTACCCGCTCGCCACGCATTACCAGCAGGTTGATGGCGTCGTCTCTAATAAATATAGTGGTAACTTTCTTTGCCATAGCTATTCACCTTCGTAACTATAAATGATTAATTTGATGACCGCTGTGGGCGTCTCATCCTCGTCTGGTTCGGGCACTTCCATATTCACCAGTTCCACGGTGGCGGAGTCGAAATACCCTCCGGTGGTCACGTTGTTAATGAATGATAGTATGTTCGACACCTCGCCCCGCACTTCCATCTCGAAGATGGTGTTGTCGAAGGGAATCCCCTCCACCTTGTTTTCGCGGGGCTCCGAGGCAGTGAGGCTCATTACCTCCAGGTTGTAGTCATCGGCAATGAGGAATAGTTCCTCGTCGTGTTCGATGCTCATCACTGCATGGGGGAAGTTTGCCTGGCTCTGGCTGTAGGCTGCCTCGGCTTCGTCCAGCTGGTTGTTAAGTTGCGTGAGGAGGCTGTCCAGGTCTTCCCTTTCCGAGGTAAGCGTGGTAAGCACGGTCTGGGTTACCGACAGGTTTTCTCCCAGCTGCTCGACGTCGCCAGACTGACCGGCATGGAGCATAACCAGGACCGCCGAGGTAATAATGAAGAAGCCGATCCCCAGAATCCACAAGGCTGTCTTACTTAGTTTCATTTTATTCACGTTATTCGCTCCGTTAAATTATTGCTCAAAGGCTTTTATCCTTCTTTATCCTTCTATAAGGTAGGTAACGGTGCCCCCGGTTATAGCTCGGCTACGGAAGGAGATAATGATATAGACCAAGTTCCAGGAGTCGGTACCAGTCTCCAGGGCTACCAGGGCTGAAGTGTCCCCAGGCTCCAAAAGCCCGCTATCCCAGCTGACGGAGAAAGTATCAATATCTATGCCGGTTTCTTCAAGACCGATAGACTTACTGTTCCAGACATTGTTGGGGTGGCTCTCGGTATTGGAGCCGGGGTGTAATGTGGACGTGGTGCCGTCCCAGAGCTTGTAGCTATCGGGTGCTCCGGGAAAGTACGGGGGATTAATAGATATATAATCACCTTCGTAGTAATCATCCCCCTCGCCGATGAAGCAGGCAATTTTAGCGGCTTCTTCCTCGCCGGGAATGGGGTCGGGGACAAGGAAGCCGCTAATGGGATATTCCAGTGTCCCATTATTGTCCACATAGAGAAAGTCACTTTTGGATTTGGACATGCCGTAGATATAGAGCTGGTGCCCCTTGGTATCCGGGCTGGAGTAGACGATGATGAGCGACCAGGCGGCATAGGACCATTCGTCGCCGGTTTCGGCAGTTACGTGACCGACGGTATAGGTGGCATTGCCGTTTTCAGTAAACGCCTGCACCAGTCCGGTTACGTCCTTAAAGCAGGCGTAGGAGTATTCGTTGGGTTGATTTTCCAGCATTTTCGAGCGGTCGGCAATTATCTCTACAGGACCTTGTGTCGGCACGGCGGGATTGCCGTATTCATCGTTGGCGAAGTAAACCTGGTCACCATCTATCTCGAAGGCGACCGAGGTATCGGCTTCTACCGCCGACTGCGCGGTGATTTGAATATTATCAACGTACACATATTTACTGGTGCTGGTGAAATTGAAGTAAAACCGCATCTTAAAGTTGCTGGTCAGATACGCTGCAGGAATAGGAATGCTAAAAGGATTGGTGGGCGTGGAATTACCTTGAAATGCCACGAAATTGCCACTCCAGCTGCCGTTATAAAAGGCATAGTAGAGCGCGTCACCGGATGAGAGAGTTCCGCTCTTAGTCTGGTTCCAGGAAATCGTAACCGTTTGTCCTACGTAGGTGCTCAAGTTTATGCTGGAGTTCATGGTGAGGGTTTTCTGGTCGACGGTATAGCTACTACCACCCCGCCCCTGGAACCGGTTGCTGGAGATTGTCCACCGGCTCCCGGTAGCCCGGGCCCAGTCCATAATTGGTGCGGTGAAGTTAGAGCAATTCTCAGGACCCCATATTACTTGCGGTCCAACCTCCGTTATCCACCCCGACCAGTAAAGGTAGGCTAGATCTACCTGGGCATTTTCGGGGATGTCGTTAACGGTGGCATCGCTATAGGGGAGGAGTTCATCTAGCTCGGGCGGGGTGCTCCAGGGATTGGTGTCTATCATCAGGGTGCTGCCGATGGCGCGGTAGTCTCCGTTTATGGCGGAACCCAGCTCCCGCAGCTCGCTTCTGATGGAATAGGCGTTAATGGTGGTGCCGTCTTCACCGCCAGCCTGGGAGTTAATGTGAAACACCCTGACATCAGCATCCCAGGTATAAGGAATATCGCTAACCCCGCTGGTGGTTATCCAGGAAAGGGCTTCGGGGGTCCGTTCCGATTCGGGGTCGTCGAGAAGGAAGAGGAAGGTGAAGGTGCTCGTCATCGGCGTGTCCAGGATGCTGACCCCGGGGAGGGCGGTAAAGGGGAGGGGTTCGGCGAGAGTCCAGACGACAGCTTGGCCACCTTTGTAGGGGTCGATATCCCGGGAGTAGTCCTTGCCGATGGCGGTAAGCCAGGTCTCCAAGGTGCATTCACCTTCCTCGTTATAGCTGATGCCGGGCGGCAGCCATATTCCGATTTCGTTGACAAGGAGGGGGGGGTCGGTCGCACCTTTATAATAGTATATCTTGACCTGCTGGGTCAGCTCGGCGGAGACACCGCCGGTAATTATCAGTTTACCCGCCCCGATGAGGTCTTCAGCCTCTGCGTTGGTGGGGGCGGCCATATCCTTGGGAATCCAGACATTTTCTATGCTAACGTCAACATCTATGCTATTTACTTCCACGGGGTAGGATATGGGATATTCGTATTCGGCGCTGTAGTCATAGCGTTCGTAGTTATCGAACAGTTCTTCCAGGTTATTGTATTTTATCTGCCACAGGCCGTCTTCAATGCCGGCGTCGGCGGCATAGAATTCGTCAGCCATCTTCTCGTAGGCTTTGCCGACTTTAAGCCCCGAGCTGGTATAGGAGAGTAGGGGGGTAATGATAAGACCGCCTATCGCCATCAAGATGAGGACCATCGGCAGTGACTGCCCTTTCTCGGTTCTTATTAGCTTTCTTAGTATCTTTTTCATCGTCTTATCCATTATCTGTTACAGGCTGGGCCTGGGCACAGTCTTGTATTCCCTGGTTTCGCTTATCCGTTGTGAGCCGACTCCGGCAGTGGCGGTAAGGGTGAAAGTAAGCTGGTTAGTGGTAGGGTCGCGTTCACAAAAGGTTTTGAGCTCTCCGGTGTCGGGGTCGATACTGATAATGTATTCAAAGGTATAGGTTACATCTCCTTCATCGGAGGAGTACTCTCTTATTAGCTTATTATCTTCGATGCTATAAACAACCTCGTGGGTCTCGTTGTCTTCCCACTCGGTCCAGGAGAGGTAGAGGGGGAAACCGTCTTCGTCGTTGGTCTCTTCCACTCTTTGAGCCATGCCGGCATCGCGGCTGACCTGGTGCCCGACGTTTTGCACCCGGCTTATGGCGTCCATGTGATTGTTGGAGCGAGCTTCTCCATCAAACACCTGGAAGACAAGCATGGTGCTGGCGCCCGTGACGATGCCGGTGATAGCCAGGGCTATCATCAGCTCGATGAGGGTGAGCCCCACCTGGTTTTTGATTATTTTTCTTATCCGTTGCATCATCAGCCTGTCTTGTATCCCTCCAGTGTGATTACCAATTTCTCTTCAGGTGTATCTGCAAGGAAGGTTATGGTTATGGTTATCTTTTGTAGTCCGTCGTCGTTGCCGGCGCCGTCACCCTGGGGGTCGAGACGGTTAGCTACAACGGTGGCGGTGTAGTTTTCATAGCCCGGGGGGAGGGTGTGGGGTGCTTCCGTATCCCACCAGTCGGGCAGGGACTCTTCGGGCCAACCGGGTGGTAAGGGCAGCTCGTAGGACCAGGGGGCGATGCTGTAGTGGTGGCTCTTGACGTATTCCATTTCGCTTCTGGACAGGCTTTCGGCGGTTGCCCGCTCGTCGGAGACGATGATGGCGTTGGAGGCAGTAGCCAGCGCGCCCAGAAAGGCGATGCCGATTACGCCCAGCAAGCCTAAGGCTATTATCACCTCGACCAGGCCGAAGCCTCTTTGCTTTCTTAGCCGCTTTATCATCTAGAAGTTCACCTGCCCGTAGATAGAATACATGGCTGAGACCAGCGATATAGCAATAAAGGCAACCACTACGCCTATGATGATGGTTATGGCAGGCTGGATGAGCCCTACCGCCGAGCTGGTCCTGTCGTCAGCCTCGATTTCATAGGTCTGAGCTACCGTGGCCAGCGTGGTGTCAAGATGGCCGGTTTCTTCGCCGACGCCGACCATCTGTACCATGAGGGGTAGGAATATATTTCTCTTAGCCATAGGTTTGGATAAGCCTTCGCCTCTGATGAGCTCCTGTTGGACCTGGGTTAGAGCCTCGGCAATGACCTTGTTGTTGGTGCCGTGAATAGCCTGCGACATTACCTCGGGTAGAGGTAAGCCGACCTTAAAGAGCAGGGATATGGTGCGGCAACAGCGGGCGAGCTCGCTTAAGAGGTTAATCCGCCCGATGACGGGTATGGTGAGCATTAGCTTATTAAGCTGGTATTTGCCGGTGGGCGTTCTTATATATAAGAAGCCGATGATAGCCAGGGCTACTACCCCCAGCAGGAGAAAGACGCCGTAATCGATAAGCCATTCCGATGTGCCGATGAGCAGCTTCGTTGTTGCCGGCAGGTCGGCGCCGAGGGTACTGTAGAGACCGGTGAAGGCGGGGAGGACAAAGATGACGAGTACGGCGATGACGACAAAGGCAACAATGGCGACGATGATGGGGTAGGTGAGGGCGTTTTTAATCTTTTTCTCTGTCGTCGAGCCTCTCTCCAGGTAGTCAGCCATCTGTCGGAGCACTACCTCGAGGTTGCCCGCCTGTTCGCCCGCAGCCAGGGTACGGGAGTATAGGTCGGGGAATGCCCGCGGGTGTTTGCCTAAGGCGGCCGATAGCGAGCTGCCCCCGCGGATATCGGAGGCGACTTCACCCAGCACTACCTTCAGGGTGCGGTTGGTTACCTGGCTTTGTAAGAGTTCCAGGGAGGTAACGATATCGGTGCCCGATTCCAGGAGCAGGGCTAGCTGGCGGGAGAACATTATTATTTCTTTCGGCTTTACCCGACTGAAGCGGGCCGCTAGCTTTTGCAGGTTAAAGAAGGGGACTACTTCCTTGAGGCTGACTGTCTGGTAGCCGCCGTAGCTGAGCAGGTTGAGCGCGGCTTCTTCGCTGGTAGCCGAAAGTTTGCCTTTGACCAGTCTTTTGTCTTCGGTATAGGCTACATAAAAAAACTCCATTTTTAACCCCCAAAGCTACTAGCCCGTAGAGTAGGCGTTACGCAGCACCTCGGAGGGAGTGGTAATGCCCCCCTTCACCTTGCGCATACCATCGTTCATCATGGTCACCATGCCTTCTTTGAGCGCCTGCATCCGAATCTCGGTGCTGCTGGTGCGGTTGGCGATCATCATTCTTATGGTATCGCTCAGGGTGAAAATCTCGAAGATGCCGATTCTGCCCCGATAACCGGTGTAGGCACATGACTTGCAGCCGGTTCCGTAGAGGAATTCGGTCTTTTTCTCTCCGGTTTCTTTTTCGTAGGCTATCTGTTCCACCACCGGAGCCTCGAGGAGGTGGCTGCAGTCAGGGCAGATGCGACGCACCATCCGCTGGGCGACGACGCCGATAACGGCGGAGGCTATCAGGAAGGATTCTATCCCTAAGTCCATGAGCCGGGAGATCACACCGGTGGAGTCGCTGGCATGGACGGAGGATAGCATGAGGTGGCCGGTTAGGGCGGCCTGGACCGCGATGTTGGCTGTTTCGGCATCGCGTATCTCGCCGACCATGATTACATCGGGGTCGAGGCGGAGTATGCTCCTCAAGCCGGTGGCGAAGGTGATGCCGGCTTGAACATTGACCTGAATCTGGTTGATATCTTTAAAGCGGTACTCCGCCGGGTCTTCAATAGTTATAACGTTCCTTTCCAGGCAGTCGAGTGAGTTGATTGAGGCATACATGGTGGTGGTTTTACCGGCGCCGGTGGGGCCGCTGGTCAGAATCATGCCGTAGGGAACCTTGAGCATATTCTCGTACTTTTCCAGGCTATCGGGTAGCATGCCAAGGCCGGATAGTGCTAGGGTTGCCACTGACTTGTCTAAGAGCCGCAGCACTGCCATCTCCCCATTAACGGTGGGGGCAGTGGCTACCCTGATATCTATCTCCCGCCCTTTAGCCTTGGCGGTGAACTGCCCGTCCTGAGGGCGGTGGCGGTCGGCAATATTCAGTTCGGAAAGGATTTTGATTCGGGAAACGAGGGATAGATGTATGTTAAGCGGTAGGGACATCATATCTTGAAGGGTGCCGTCAATACGGTAGCGCACCCTTAATCTATCTTCTTCAGGTTCGATATGGATGTCGGAGGCGCGGGCTTTGACCGCTTCTTCGACGATAAGGTTGAGGGCTTGCGCCAAAGGGGCGTCGGTATCGGCGGTAAAGGCCAGCCTCTCTTCGTTTACCTCACTGGGGATGGTGACGCGTGAAATCTGTTTTTCAATCTCGCCGTAGCCTTTGTAGTTGAAGTCGATGGCTTCCCTGATTTCTTTGGCGTCGGCGGCTACGGGTTTTATCCTCATCTGGCACAGGGCGGAGAAGGCTTCGAGGGCAAAGATGTCGGTGGGGTTTACCATGGCTACTTCCAGCGTGTTACCCGATACAGCCACGGGCATGGCGTTATACCTTCTGGCCATCACCTCGGGAATTAACTGCAAGGCTTCGGGTTGAATGGATTGACTTAGTTGTTGTTTTTCGAACTTGGTTTGGGGAGCCTTGAGCTCCTCTTTGCCCAGCACAGCCTTGAGGGCGTCTTTTTTAGTGCCGTCGATGACCTTTATCCCTTGCTGCTGGGCGAATTTCTGTGCTTTGAGGCTGATTCCCGGCGATATCACGATGACCTTATCATCGATGCCGGTTTCGTAGGCTTTACTATCGAAGACGGCGACCTGTTCCAGGCTTATCTCTTTCTCGCTGCCCATAAAGTCTATGCCCAGGGAGCGCTTAGCCCCGTCAATTTTGTTATAAGCCAGTATGTCGAAGGTGTGCTCTACCCCCGACTTTCCCGGGAGTTTAGCTCCTTCGCTTAGTTCATATCCCTGCTTTTCCAGGTATGATTTGAGCTGGGACTTTAGTGTTGGGCTGATAGTTGATTGGCGCATTTTGTTCCCCCTTGACTACAGGAGCGACTGGAGGGCTACGACTTGCCCTCGGCCAGGAGCCAGCCGTTGCGCATGGCCAGGGCAACTGCGTGAGCTCTATCGTTGGCGTTTAGTTTGCGCAGGATGGAGCTGACGTGGTTCTTTATGGTTTGCTCGCTGATGTCAAGTATGTAGGCGATTTGCTTGTTGGAGTTGCCCTGGGCAATGTAGTTCAGAATCTGTGCCTCTCTTTTGGTGAGGGGGGCGGCTACGGCTTCCATAACCTTGCTTATTGAGGCTATATCCTGGAATTGTTTTAGTACTTGTTTGGCCACCGTGGGCCGGGCCAGGCTTTCGTTAATAGGGTATTCGCCGTTCCGGGCGCGGCGTATTGTGCTCACCAGCTCTTCGGCGGAAGCCTTTTTGTTGAGGCAAGCCACAGCGGCGGTTTTGATAATCTCGAAGAGCTCCTCGTCGTTGGGGTTGGGGCTCAACATTATTACCTTGGTGTTGGGGTAGAGCCGGGTGATTTTTCTGCCCAGTTCCATCCCGCTGAGAGTGGCCAGGTCGGAGCCTAGTAGAGCGACATCGGGGAGATTGGCTTCGATTAGCTCAAACGGGTCTTTAGAGGGGTCGTATTCTACTACTTCCAGGTCGGGTTGCTGAGAAAGCAGCTGGTTCACGCCAGCCCGAAAGAACTCCTGCTCGTCAATTATCATTACCCTGGTTTTATCCACTCGCTTATCTCCTTCTCCTGCCTTACGCTTAGTAGTTGGCTAATACCTTGTTGCCGTTTATGAGGCTCGGTTTTTCGCTGGAGGTGCCTTCCCCATTTCCGCCGACTGCGCTCGCTTCTGGTGAAAGAAAGTCAGCTATATCCTCCCGTCGGAACCGGCGGTCACCCCTGGCCCCGATGCGGTAGGTCTTCAGCGTTCCCTGGTTGCTCCAGCGTCTCACGGTGTTGATATGTACGTTGAGCAGACGAGCAACGTCGCTGGTCGTCAGCATAGGTTCTATTCTTCTGGAGTTAGCCATAATTTACCTCCTCCCTAAGGTTGTCTTCTTACCCTTCCCCTTAAGACTACCTTCCTCCTCCCTCAGACTACCTTAACCTTACACCACCTACTATATCTTATCATACCACATCCCGCAATCACCCAAATGGGTTAGTTGGGGGAGTGAATAGTCATAGGAAGAAAGTCCTAGATGGGTGACCAGGTTTTTAGCTGTCTCTTATGAATGAGTGATGCCGCTATCCCATGCGGGGGGTGGAGAGGAGTGGGATTCAGGTCAGGCTGAAGGTAAGGTAGACCTGGTTCAGACGGTCCCGGTTTTGCCTCGGGCCCTCTTTTGCCACAGCCAGTATCCGAGCATGCCGAGCACGGCGGCGGCGACGACTCCGAGGACATACCACGCCCAGGCCGGCAGTGAAGACCAGGAAAAGCCGATATAGAACAGTCGGGGGTATGTCCAGCCGCTCTCGTTGAGGGCGCCGTCAACCGCTTTTACCCTCCAGTAGTAGGGGGCGTCTTTTTGGGCTGATGCCAGTTCTTCCTCTTCGGTGAGCGTGTATTCAGAAGCTTCCAGCCCTGCTTTATTCAGCAGGATGGCGTTGAAGTCGGGGTCGACGGCTACCTGGAGGCTATAGCTGATACCGCTGTCGTCGCTAACATCGCTCCAGTCAAAGTATGCCCTTGTTCCGGCGGTGCCAGCGACCTCCGGTGTCAACGGCGTGGGGGTGGTAGGGGCTTGAGATTCCATAATGAAGGTGGCGGTTGCCGTGCTGGTGCCGTCGCTGGCGGTTATATCATGGCTGCCGGCGGCGCTGGGGGGGATGGTAAAGTTTGTCCAGCAAGTTCCGTCATCGGCGGCGATGGTAGCGACCGGGATGGTCTCATCATTATTGCTGTAGGTTATGGTGACCGTAGAGCCGATGCTGAAACCGGCACCGCTGATGACAAGCTCGGTGCCGACGTGACCGGGGGAGGTGGGGCTTATTGTTATGCCGCCCTGTATAGCCAGTTGGGCTTTAGCCTTATTCTGGCTACCATCACTGGCTTCTACTGTCCTGGTGCCGTAGCTGCCGCTGAAAGGTAGGGAGAAGCTGCCCTCGAAGCTGCCGTAGTGGTCGGCGCTCTGGGGGAGGGGGGTGGTGGTAACCTTTTCGCCATCGAGGGTGATGGTTATGATTCCCCTCCTGGCGAAGCCAGCGCCGCTGACCTGCACCTCGCCACCGGTTGGCTGTTCGGTCGGGTTAATGGTTATCACAGGTGTTACTGTGAACTCGGCCTCGGGGGTATCGCCCGACTCGTCGACGGCGCTTATGATATGACTGCCCGCCGAGCTTTCGGGGATGATAAGGGTGCAGGTGAAGTCGCCGTTTTTATCGGTCTGGCTATCACCGCTAGCTATTTCGGTAATATCCCCATTGTATTTGATGGTGATTGCCTGGTTGGGGCGGAGCCCCTGGCCGCTGATCTCGACCTCGGTGCCGACTGTGCCCTCTTCGATATCCAGGCTGATTTCACCATAAATGACGGTGAAGGGGATATAGGCTACTATCTGGTAGCTGCGGTAGTAAACGGCGTAGAAATAGTAGTCACCGCTGTGGACGTCTTCTACGTCTGCACCGTCGGTGAGGGCATCGGGTAAGTAGAAGGTGTAAGTGCAGCTGAAATTGCCGTTGGCATCGGTAGTGGCTCTGACTATCTGCTCGTAGGCGGTGACTTCTTCATCGATTGACTCGCCTATTCCGGCTTGCTGGCTGGAGAGATAGAGGAGGACGATGTCGTTTTCTCTGAAACTGGCGCCGTCGACTTCAATCCAGGTGCCGATTTTGCCTTCGTAGGGGTAGACAAAAAGATATTCGGCGGCGTGGGCGGGGGTGGGGAAGAGGGGTATGAACAGGGTAAGGATAACGCTTAACGCCAGGACGCAGCCGATTTTACTAAGTTTCATTTTTAGTGGCCGGGGCTTTTTGCCTCAAAGTTTATTTTTAATAATAGGCTTCGCTATGCTGGCTGTCAATCGCCTGTTTGGGGGGTGGGGTAGGATGCGATTAGAGGTGGACCTTTTTGAGGTTATCGACCCGCTTGAATTTTATGGCTTCCTTGAAGGTGGTCAGCGAGGTCTATGTTTACAAAGCTGATTTTTAGGGGTAAAATAGATACGATTTCGGGCGGTTAGCTCAGTGGTTAGAGCGCTTGCTTCACACGCAAGAGGTCACAGGTTCAAGTCCTGTACCGCCCACCATACTGCACGGTAGGTAGAACTCCCTCTTTTCCAATAAGCATTATTGCGGAATATCCTGGACCTGAGCGATGGCCTCCTTGTTGGCCGGGGTTATATCATCGTAGACGCGCCGGATGCGAAAGATGACTTAATCCCCCTCCCCACCGGCCTTTAGCCTGACACAATCTTAATTATACCAAGCAACTCCAGCCCGTGTATAACCATGCTCACGGCGATAGCCGCCAGCAGCAGGCTGAACACCCGTGAAATCGCCCTCAGCCCGCCCTGCCCCAGAAAACGGGAAACCCACTCTCCCCCGAGGAAGATAACCCAGGTGATGAGCATGTTCAGGGCGAAGGAGATAAGCACCATGTAGAGCGGATACTGCGTCGCCAGCAGCAACAGGGTGGTGATCGTGGCCGGACCTGCCGTCAGCGGGGTGCCGATGGGCACCACCGCCACCAGCTCCTCCTTTATGACCTTCACCATGTGGCCCGTGGTCATATACTGGACGGCGAACACCAGCAGGATTATTCCGCCGGCAATGGCGAAAGCGCCCACCGAAATGCCCAGCAGCTTCAAAATGAGCTGGCCCAGGAAAAGGAAGACCAGCCCGACCACAGCCGCCGTGATGACGGCCAGGTGAACCATGCGGCGGCGCTGGGGCCTGGCCATATCCTCACTCAGGGAAATGACGTAGGGCAGAGTGCCCAGGGCGTCAATAACGATGAAAAGAGGCACAAAGGTGAAAACGAAGTCCTGTAAAAAGTCGCCCATTTGCTATCCTATCCTTTTTTGCAGAATAATCTTATCATCGCCAGGGGCGTAGAAGTCGGGGAGGCGGGCAATAGCTTCGTAGCCATGATTTGCGTAAAAGCGCCTGGTCTTTTCGTAGCCCGGTTGGGACGAGGTCTCGATGACTATCAGCCTGCCTTTAGCCTCTTTGATTTTGTCCTCGGCATGAGCCAGCAAAGCGCCGCCTACGCCTTTGCCTTGCTTCTCCGCTGATACTGCCATCCAGTAAATGTCCCAGGTGCCTTCCGTCAGTGGTGCCGGGCCGTAGCAGATATAGCCGTTAATTACCGAATCAGCCTCAGAGACCAGGGTATTATAGCCGAAGCCGGCGGGGTCAGCCAGGTAGCTGTCCATGACCTCCTCGGCTACCACTACCTCAGCCGGTTTGAACTCGGGCGTGGCGCGCAGCAGTGCCATCAGGGATGTTTTGTCCCTTTTTAGCATGGGGCGTATCCTGACCGTCATCCTCTTTCCTCTCCAGGGCTAATTTTACAATCTTCTCAATAAACTGGGGGTAGGTCATACCGGCGGCTTCCGCCTGACGCGCCGAACCCGAGCCGGGGGTAATATCGGGGTTGGGGTTGACCTCGATAACATTGAGCTGTCCCACCCCGTCCCACCGCATATCCACTCTAGCATAACCACGGCAACCGAGCAAAGCAAAGATGGTAAGGGCGGTCCGGGCGATATTCTCCCTTTCTTTGGCCCCGATTTCTGCCGGGCAGACTACTTTAGTGCCCTGAAAATAATCGCTATCGGGCTGCCACTTGGCGGCAAAGGTGAGCAGGGGGGGCACTCTCTTAGGCAATGAGTAAGCTATCTCCGAAACGGGCAGGACGGTATCGCCGAGCACGCTAACGTTGAACTCGCGGCCTTCGATAAAATGCTCCACCAGAGCCTGCCCGCCATAGTAGCGGCTGACCGTGGTCACCTGCTGCTCTAGCGAGGCAAAATCATAGACCACATTCTCTGAAGAAAGCCCGTGGCTGGCATCCTCGCGGCGGGGCTTGACGATGCAGGGGTAGCTCAGGCGAAAGCTTGGTAGCGTCCCCGGCCGGAGCAGCTGGAAATCGGGGGTGTTGATGCCGGCGCGCTTTAAAACCGCCTTGGCCTTAGCCTTGTCCAGGGCTAATTTGAGCGCCTTGGCGGGACAGCCGGTAAAGGGTAACTTAAGCGCCGATAGGATTGCGGCTATCTCGGCCTCCGTCTCCGGGTGGCCGGCAAAGCCCTCGAAGAGATTGAAGATTAAATCGGCTTCCAGGGTGGTGAGCCTCTGCCTGGCGTGGTGGAGCGGCGGCGACAGCGGCACCTTGACCACCCCGTAGCCCAGCTTAAGGAGGGCGTCATGCACCGCCTCCACGGCCTCAAGGACACCGCTAACGGCGGCTTGCTCGCCCTGCTCGTCATAGCGGCTTTTTAAGGGCTGGTTGTAGACGACGGCTACGCGGGCACGCACGGCGAGCACCTTTTCAGCGCGGCCTCGAGGACAGCCTGTATCAGCCCCTGGTGCGTCCAGCCCATTTTCTGGGCCATAATGATCAGGTCGCTGTAGCTGCCCAGTCCCGGCAGGGGGTTTATTTCCAGAAAGTAAGGCACCCCATCGGGGCTGACCCTGAAGTCGATGCGGGCGAAGTCGCGGCAGCCTAGAACCTGGAACACCTTGAGGCTGGCCAGGGAAATTCTTTCTTTAATCTCGTCGGCGAGCTTAGGTGGAGATTCATAGTCAACCAGGTTGAGGTAATCGCGCTTTACCTCCAGGGAGTAGACAAAGCGCTTCTCCTTATTTCTGGGTAAGATGCGCATTATGCCTGTTACCCTGGGTGGGGTGTTGCCGATAATGCCTACGGTAACCTCGTCACCGCTGATAAACTCTTCTACCATCACCGGCTGGCGGTAATCGTTCAGGAGACGGTTTGCCTCTTTCGTTATCTGCTCCCGGCTCTCTACCACCGAGGTCAGGCGGATGCCCTTGCTCGAGCCTTCATAGGCAGGCTTGACGATGGCCGGGAAGGGGAATTGCTTCCAGTCTATCTTGGTCAGCTCTTCCTCATCGGCTATCAGCTGCCACTGGGGAGTAGCCACCCCCTCGGCGGCCACTAGCTTCTTAGCCAGCGGCTTGTCCAGGCAAACCGTCAGGCAATGGGAGTCCGAGCCGGTATAGGGAATGCCCAGCATCTCCAGGACGGCGGGCACTTGCGACTCGCGGCTGCGGGAGTTACCCCGCCCCTCGGCAATATTAAAAACGATGTCAACCTTCTCGCGAAGGATATTTTCCAGGAACTCCCCGCCCCCGCCCAGCAGCACCACCGAGTGTCCGGAAGCAGTCAGGGCGGCGGCGATAATCTCCACCGTCTCCCGGGAGTCGTACTCCTCAAGGGCATCTTCAGGACTATCTTCGTCCAGGGGCACGGAAACTTTAAGATCGTAGGCTAAGCCTATCCGCATCCCTGCTTCCTTCTTTCTTGGCCGGCACAGCCACCTTGACCGGAACGGGCATCAGCATCGGTCTGGCTTTAGCCCTGGTGCGGGGGTTATGGCAGCGGTAGATATGGCCGCGGTAGTTCCTTACCAGAAGCTCATCGCCAGTCTGGGCCATAATATAGTTGGGCTGTACCGGGACCTTGCCCCCACCCTGGGGGAGGTCAATGACAAAGGTGGGTACGGCCAACCCTGAGGTGTAGCCGCGCATGCCCTCGATTATCTTTAAGCCCACCTCTACGGGCGTGCGCAGGTGCTCCGTCCCCTCAACCTCGTCGCACTGGTAGAGGTAGTAGGGGCGCACCTTAATCTTGAGTAGCCCCTGGCACAATTTGGACTGTATCGCCACGCTATCGTTGATACCGCGCAGCAGAACGCTCTGGTTGTTCACCGGCACGCCGCTCCGCACCAGCCTATCGCAGGCGGCGGCCGCCTCCGGGGTGAGCTCGCGGTAGTGGTTAAAATGGGTGTTGAGCCAGATTGGGCCGTATTTAGACAGCATAGCGCACAATTCGTCATCGATACGCTGGGGTAATACCACCGGAAATCTGGTGCCGATACGGATAATCTCAACGTGCTCTATCTTCCTGAGCAGGGAGATAACACTCTCCAGGTGGGGGGTAGATAACGTTAAGGGGTCACCGCCGGAGATGACCACATCCCTGATGGTCTTGTGATTACGTATGTAGTCCAGCATGGCTTCAATCTCGGCAGGTGTGCGCATCCAGCCGCCGTGGCACCACTCCCGCTTGCGGGTGCAGTGACGGCAGAGCATGGGGCAGATATCGGTCAGCACCATTAAGACGCGGTCGGGGTAACGGTGCACCAAGCCGGGGACAACCGAGTCCCGCCTCTCCTCAAGAGGGTCTTCAAAGCCGATGCCGGCCAGGGCTATCTCGTCAAAGACGGGCACCGCCTGTTTCCTGATGGGGTCTTCGGAATTGTTGGGGTCAATCAGGGAGAGGTAATAGGGGGTTATCGCCAGCGGGTATTTAACGGTTACCAGCTTGAGCCTGGACTGCTCTTCAGCGGTCAGGGGTATATATCTGGCCAGCTCGTCGATGGTGGTAATACGGTTGCGGAAATGCCACTTCCAGTCGTTCCAGAGGCTATTTGGTATATGCCCAAAGAAACGTCGTCTCTGGGCGCTGGTACTGGGAGGCTCGTCCTCCCGACGGCCAACTATTAACATTTTGCCAGGAGGTTCTTCTTCGGCCGAAGCAGTAACATCTCTAAAATATTTTTCCGCCCCTAAGGCAGATTGACTTTCTGTGTTTATTGAAGGCGCTTTCACCTTTTTTAGTCTCCTCTAGTTTTAGATTTTTAGTGAACCTGACTTACCTATAAAGTCACATTTTTTGTTCCTTCCCCCTTAATAATCAGTAAGTACTTGTCCTAACCTTCTTTTCCTGTTATAATATACAGGAATTAAACTTCCATAATTTAACTTTAGTTAAATTATACACTTTTTGAGAAAGTTGTCAAGTTTTTGTCGGTCTTTTCGCCAAAACTGGTGGCGGGTGGAGGCAAAAGAAGCTAAGGAGGTAGAAGTATGGGGGGATGGAAATTCGTGACCAATCACGCCCTGGTGCTCTGCCTGATCGCCCAGCAGCCGCGAATCACCACCCGCGAGATTGCCGCTATGGTAGGTATTACCGAGAAGACAACGCATAATATCATCAACGACCTTGAGGCTGATGACTATATCAACAAGACCAGAGAGGGAAGACGTCTCCGCTACAGCATCGACTCGGAGATGCCGCTCCGCCACAAGATGCACGAAGACAAGGTGGTGGGCGACCTCCTGGAAATTCTGGGATGGGAGAAGCGGAGCAAGAGGGTAAAGAGCGCGGCCGGCTGACACTGGATGCCCGGCGCTAATAAAGAACTCCTCACCAGAAGTTTTCCGCATGGAAATCCATCTGCCCGTAAAAGCGCTAATCGTTAAAGAGCTCCCCCTGGTCATTCCGGCAATTTGCGCCAGCTCTGCCAGTGTATCCAATGCCTTCACCCCCATCTTTATTACATTGTTACCGGTTACCGACTAAGGTAATACTTTCGCCGAGCCTTGTCGAAGGCTTAAAGATACTATTGATAATCGTGGCATCTTAAGTTATCATCTTCATAGTAAACTTTAGGGGGGCGATATGGAAGCGTTTACCTGGTGGAGTGACGAGCACAAGTCGCTGGCGGATGAGGTGGGCAAATTCGTCGATAGAGTTATGCCCCGGGCTGAGGAAGCATTCTGGGAGCGGGAATTCCCCAGGGACATCCTCGCCAGTATAGCCGAGGAAGGGTACTTCGGCGCCGGCGTTCCCAAAGAATACGGGGGGATGGGGCTGGGTGCTACTGGAGCCTGCATCGTTATCGAGGAAGTCAGCCGTATGCCCGGCGTGGGCTGGATATTCGGCGCCGCCATGCTGGGGGGCTGGCACCAGGTGATAGACTTCGGCACCGAGGAGCAGAAAAAGAGATTCCTGCCCCGGATGGTGAAGGGCGAGCTGGGGGCGGTAGCCATGACGGAGCCTGCCGTGGGCACCGATATCGCCGGTATCGAGACCTTTGCCCGCCGTGAGGGCGATAAATACATAATCCACGGCAAGAAGCGGTTCGTCACCGGTACCGGGGTGGCTGATAGATACATGCTCTACGCCCGCACCAGCGACGACCCCGAAGATATACGCCGCCATCGCCACCTGACCGGTTTCATTGTCGAGAAGGGGATGCCCGGCTTTACTATCGAGAAGATTAACGAAGTGATGGGCTTTGATAACGTGCCCAACGGCTACCTGAGTCTCGTCGATGTGCCCGTGCCGCTGGCTAACCGTATCGGGGAAGAAGGGGAGGGGTGGCGGGTGATGGTCTTATCCCTTAACTATGAGCGGGCGCTGGTCTCGGCGCAGGTGCTCGGTACGATGCGGGAGACGCTGAGGGCCGTCGTCTCCTACGGGCAGAGGCGTATCCAGTTCGACAAGCCGACCATCGATATCCCCACCAACCAGTTCAAGGTCGCCGACATGATGGCTAAATTGAAGCTGGCCAGGCTATCAACCTACTACGCCGCCCAGCGTTTGGATAGTGGACAGGACGCCGCCGTGGACTGCTCCATCTGCAAGGTCTTTAACACCGATGTGGCGGTGGAGGTGGGGGTTGAAGCCATACAGGTTATGGGGGGAGACGGCACTACCAAGTTCTACCCACTGCAGAGGATATTGAACGAATCCAAAGTGGCGCAGATAGCGGGAGGGACCAACGAAGCCATTAAGCTTACCATCTACCGTATGGGGTTGAAGGCGATGGCCGACGACTTCAAGATGCCGCACCGTGTCCGCCACAGTAAATTAGGGGTGCCGATAACCAGCGCCGACAGGCCGAAGAAGCTCTCCAAAATCGACGAAGATAGTTTACTCGCTGTCCTTGCCGAAGACTACAGGGTCAACCCGGGGCTTTATATGAGCCGCGAAGACCTGAAAGAGGCGTTCGATGTAAGCGACACCGAGCTGGACAAGGTGCTTTTGGCTCTGGAATCCAAGCAATTAGTCCGGCTGCACCGCAAGGGTGAGGCGATTACGTTAGCCAAGGCGACCTACGAAGGGCTGAAAAAAGCCAACCCGCCCGAGCACTACCGCTGGTTCCCGCCGTGGGTCAAGGATGAGGATATATTTTAGCCAGACGTTTGGCTGCAAAATAGTTTTACATCTCCGGGGGAGGTAGAAAATGAAAGAACGCATAAAAAAACTTCGCGAGGCTAAAGAGATGGCCGCCCTGGGGGGTGGCAAGGATAAGATAGCCCGCGAACACGAGAAGGGCAAGCTGACGGCGCGCGAGCGCATAGAGCTGCTCCTCGACTCGGGCAGCTTTAACGAGTTCGGCATGCTGGTGAAATACCGGCTCGGCGCACCCGGAGACGGCATCGTCGTCGGTCACGGCACGATAGAGGGGCGGAGGGTCTGCCTCTTTTCCCATGACGCCACCGTGTTCGGCGGCTCCCAGGGCTATATGCACGGCCGGAAGCTCTATAAAATACACGAGATGGCGCTGGATATGGGCGTGCCCCTTATCGGCCTGAACGATTCGCCGGGAGCCAGGGTGGTGAGGCTGGAAAAGGCAGGCAGCGACGACCCCTACCGGGTGAGCGATGAGAAGCATGCCGGCGTGGTCTTCTTTATCAACAGCCGCTGTTCGGGGGCGATACCCCAGATTTCGGCTATTCTGGGCAACTGCACTGGCGGCTCGGTCTATTCGCCGGCGCTGACCGACTTCATCTTCATGGTGGACGGGCTGTCGCATATGTGCATCACGGGGCCCAGGGTTATCAAGTCGGTGATTGGGGAAGACGTTAGTATCGAGGAGCTGGGGGGGGCTAAGGTCCACTGCCAGCTTACCGGAGTTGCCGACTTCAGGGTTAAGAATGAACAAGAGTGTATGCAGGGGATAAGGCGGTTATTATCCTTTCTGCCCTCGAACTGGCGGGAACGCCCGCCGAGAATAGACAGCGGCGACGACCCGGAGAGGTTCACCGATGCTTTGGGCGAGATTGTGCCCGCCCAGCCGACCAAGGGCTACGACATGCACCGGGTCATTAAAGAAATCGTGGATAACGGCGACTTTATCGAGGTTAAAGAGGAGTTCGCCGGCGAGATAATCGTCGGCTTTGCCCGATTGGAGGGTAATACCGTGGGCATTATCGCTAACCAGCCCATGGTACGCGCCGGCTGCATGACGGTGGACAGCTCCCGCAAGCAGGCCCGATTCATCAGGTTTTGCGACGCTTTCAAAATCCCCATCGTCCTGCTGGTGGATACGCCCGGTTATTTGCCCGGTAAGGCGCAGGAGCACGCCGGCATTATTCACCACGGCGCCAAGGTGCTTTACGCGCTATCCGAGGCGACGGTGCCCAAGCTGGCCGTGCTGATGCGCAAGGTCTACGGCGGCGCCGCCCTGGGTATGGGCATACTGCCCGGGTTCGGCACCGACCTTGTCTTTGCCTGGCCCACGGCTGAGGTCGGCGCTATGGGGGCGGAGCAGGCAGTGGCATTATTCTATGCCGATGATATCAAGCAGGCGGAGAAACCGGAGGAGTTTCGTGCCCAGAAGGTAAAGGAGTATAACGAGCTGTATGCCGACAGCCTGGCCCTGGCATCTCAGGTGACCTATGTCCAGGATATTATCGAACCGCGGGAGACGAGGCGCTGCCTGACTCGCTCGCTGCAGCTGGTAAAGGGTAAGAAGATAGAGCCTTATCCCAAGCGGCACGGAAACATGCCCCTCTAATTGCCGAAGACTCCTATCGAACAAGACGGAGGTATAAAATGAATTTCGAACTAAGCGAGGAACAGATAATGTTCCGGGACATGGCCCGCAGGTTTGCCAAGCAGGAAATGCTACCCACACTCAAGGATTATGAGCGACAACGTAAAGTAAACTATGATGTAATTAAGAAGATGGCTTCCCTCGGGCTAATAGGAGCACATATACCTCAGGAATATGGTGGACTGGGTCTTGACTATACTACCTCAACTATCATCTGGGAACAGCTCAGCCAGGTAAGCTGGACGCAGACTTTGACCTCGGTGGGGCAGTGCGTGCTGGCGGGGACAATCCTGACTTATGCCGCCAGCGAGGAGCAAAAGAAGAGATACCTGCCGCCTCTTTGCCGGGGGGAGATGATTATTGCCATGGCCGCCGTCGAGCCCAATGCCGGCAGCGACGCCACCGCCATCGAGGCTTCAGCCGTCCTCGACGGCGACGAGTGGGTGATTAACGGCAACAAGAACTTTATCAGCCACGGCAGCATCGCCGATGTCGTCCTCGTCCTGGTCCAGACGGATAAAGCCAAGGGCGCCAAAGGAATGGCGGTTATCGCCGTGGACAAGGGCACACCGGGCTTTTCCAGCCGCGAGGTCGAGATGTTGGGGGGCAGGGCGGGCGATATTGCCAGCCTCGGTTTCAGCGACTGCCGCGCGCCCAAGGAAAACCTTGTCGGGGAGGTGGGGCGGGGACTGCAGAACAGCCTGGTCGGTATCGACACGGCGCGCCTCTTTATCGCCGCGGGGGGTGTCGGTATGGCCCAGGGCTGCCTCGACGCCTCTATCAAATACGCCAAGGAAAGACGCCAGTTCGGCAAGCCCATTGCCAGCTTCCAGCTGGTGCAGGAGACAATAGCCCGGATGCAGGCCGAGATTTCCGCTATTCGGTGGCAGGTCTATTATGCCGCCGAGCTCAAGAGCCAGGGAAAGCCGCACGCCAAGGAGCTATCCGCAGCCAAGTGGCTGGCTACCGAGCTGGCGGTGCGGGTATCAAACGAGGCGGTGAGGCTGCACGGCGCTTACGGGTGCACCGATGACTTTCCGGTGGAGCAACACTACCGCGATTCGGTCTTGAGCACCATACTCGGCGGCACCACCGAGATGCATAAGTTGCTGATAGGGCGCGAGCTGCTTGACATAAACGCTATGGTCTGACAGAAAGTTTCTCGTGACAGTTGTCAGGTCTTGGCAAAATCGTTGGAATAGGCTATATTATTATTGGAATAGGCTATATTATTAATAGTATCTTCGGGTGCCGCCTGGCAAGCGAGCGCCTCATTTCCTTCAGTGAAAATAACCACTTCTTCTAGCCGCCAGTCTCTCCGTTAGGGGAGGCGTGGAGATGCAAAAGGCCGATTCGTTTATTTTTGCCTCTTTCGAACTCCAGTAAGAGCCTTCTTTGGTGGCAATTCTTATGTTTAGAAAATCTTTATAATTTCTCTCCCTGTTTTTAGGCTCTGTTAACTATTGATATGCTAGCATACTTGTTAAATATTGAGACGGAGTGAGAATAGTTACCATAGAGTTAGTTGAAGGAGAAAACTGGTGACGGAGTCAGAAGGTAGTAAAAAGATGATACTGGTAATTGAAGATGAGCCCGTCCTCGGCCTTTTATGCAGGCGGGTGCTTACCGCGAGCGGTTTTGATGTCGATGTGGTTAATAACGGACTGGACGCTAAAAAGGTCGCCGAGGAGAAGGATTACGCTCTTTGCGTATCCGATGTCAGGCTGCCGGGAATGACTGGTATCCAGCTTTACGAGCACTGGAAAGCGACTAAGAACCCCATCGCCGAGAGGTTGATTTTTATCACCGGTGATACTATGAATAATTACGTTCGGGATTTTCTGAAAAAAACCGACCGACCGAGTGTCATGAAGCCCTTCGAGCCCGAAGACCTGGTGAAAGCGGTCCGCAAAGCACTTTCGTAAAAATAGCGTAATTTAAGAATACTAGCGTAATTTCAGTGGCATAAGCGGCTTATTAGCTTAAATCACAGTTAGAAGCCTGGCTTATGCCACTTCTTTAAAGCGATAGCCGACCCCGGATACAGTGGTAATGTAGCGGGGTTTTTTGGGGTCGGATTCTAGCTTAGCCCGCAGACGACTGACAAAGACGTGTAGATACTCCCTTTCATCGGCGTAATCGGGCCCCCAGACCTTATGCAGAAGCTGGGTGTAAGTGAGCACCTTGCCCGCATTGAGGGCGAGTTCCTTGAGGAGGGCATATTCGGTTGAGGTCAGTTCGACCTCTTTGGCGTTGACGGTTACCTTTCTCTTACTGAAATTGATTTCGAGGTCACCGCTTTTAATGGAGGAGAGGGTGGGGGCAGGGCTGGCTGACTCGGCGCGGCGCATTACCGCCCTGACCCGGGCGATGAATTCGTCTTTACCGAAGGGTTTGGTGATATAGTCGTCGGCACCGAGGTCGAGGCATTGCACCTTGTCGCTTTCATCGTCACGGGCGCTGAGCATGATAACCGGGAGTTGCGACCATTCGCGCAGGCGGCGGCAGACCTCAAGGCCGTCCATCTCGGGCATCATAATATCCAGGACGACGAGGTCGGGCAGTTCAGCTTCCAGTGTCTGCAGAGCCTGGGCGCCGTCCATTGCTATGAGCACTTCGTAGCCCTCGGCTTCGAGGTTGGCGCGCAGATACTTCAGTATGCTGAGTTCGTCATCCACTATCAGGATACGCGTCTTCTTCATTTGTTTAGCTTCTAGTACCGGGCGGCTAGTGCTTTAGCTCTTCCCCTCGGCTGTATACCCTGGATTGTTACACGGGCTGCGGAGCAATTTTAGCCCTGATTCATTACTGTTGTCAATATAACTCGACTATTCTCGATATGGCACCGCTTTTGTAAAACGGGCTCTCAAAATCAATCGGGGCGGGGCTTTTTCCAGCTCTCGGCTTTATGCATAAGCTCGCGGGCATTGTTCAGGGCGGTTTCGGTGTAGTGATCGCCTGCCAGCATGATAGCCAGTTCTTTGAGGCGGGCTTCGTCTTCAAGGGACTCAAGCATGCTTAAAGTCCGCGCCCCCGCCAGTTCCTTGTGAACGCTGAAGTGGGCGTCGGCGAAGGCGGCGATCTGGGGGAGGTGGGTGACGCAGACTACCTGGTGGTTTCGTGCCAAGCTGCTGAGCTTCTTACCTATTATCTCCCCGCTCCTGCCCCCGATGCCGATATCGATTTCGTCGAAGATGAGCACGGGGATGTGGTCGGCTTCGGAGAGCGCTCCCTTGAGAGCCAGGGTAAAGCGGGAGAGCTCACCGGTGGAGGCGATTTTAGCCAGGGGCTTGAGGGGCTCCCCGGGGTTGGTCGATGCCATGAACTCCACCGTGTCGACGCCTTCGTTGCCGAAGGCATAGCTCTGGCCGTCGGGGAGGGGGATTCCGTCTTCGTCTTTTTCCCGGCTTAGCGACACCTGGAATTCGACCTGGGTCATATTGAGGTCGTTAAGCTCTTTTTTTACCTCGGTCATCAGTTTTTCGGCGGCTTTGGCGCGTTCTGCGGAAAGCCTGGCCGCCATTTGCCCCATTGCCTGCTTGAGGGAAGCGCTTGTTTCCTTAAGCCGGGCGCTTCTTTCTGCGGAGTTGGAGACCTCGTCCAGTTCCTTTTGCGCCTTGGTCAGGTAAGCCAATACCTCGCTAACGGTCTGGCCGTATTTTCTTTTAAGACCCCGGATTAGCTCCAGCCGCGATTCTATCTCTTCGAGACGGTTGGGGTCGTATTCTAAGCCGTCGCTGTAAGCCCGAACGCTCCTGGCTGTCTCGGTGAGCCCGTCTATGGTCTCTTCGAGAAAGTCCATTTGCGGCTTCAGGGAAGGGTCGATTTCGACCAGCTTTTTTATCGCCTGGGCGGCTTCGTTGAGCTTATCCAGCGCCGGCGCTGCCTGGCCCGAAGCATCCTCTTCGTAGAGGGCGCGGTAGGCTTCATAGGAGATGGTTTTCAGCTTCTCGGCGGAAGCGAGGATATCTCGCTCTCTTTCCAGCTCTTGTTCCTCGCCTTCTTTGAGCTGGGCGCGGCTTATCTCCTCGAGTTGAAAGCGCAGGAATTCCTCGCGGCGGGCGCGCTCCTGCTCGTCCTTTTCCAGGGCTTTGAGTTCCTGTTCCACCTTGTGGAGTTCTTTGGCTTTGGCGTTAAAGTCCTGGCGCAGTTCCATCGTGTGGGCGTAAGCATCCAGAAAATCAAGGTGGGACTTGCTGTCGAAGAGGGACAGGTGGTCGCTCTGGCCGTGGATATCGACCAGCAAACTCCCTATTTGGCGCAAAAATGCCTTGGGGACGGCGTGGCCGTTTACCCTTATAATGTCGGGGCTTTTGCGGCGGAGCTGGCAGTCTATGACCAGGGTATCTTCGTCAGCTACCAGCTCTTTTTCTGCCAGCAGCTCCCTGAGAGAAGAGAGATTTTCCTTTGGGGGGAGGCTAAAGACCCCTTCGATCTGAGCCTGGTCGGCGCCGTGGCGGATGACTTCCTCGTCGGCTTTGCCGGCCAGTAAGAGCTCTACGGCGTCAATGACCAGGGACTTACCAGCCCCGGTTTCCCCGGTAATGATATTCAGTCCGTCATCGAGCCTCCAGTTCATGTCCTCGATGATGCCCAGGTTTTTGACTCTCAGTTCGACTAACAAGTGCTCTTTTCCCTAAAGCCAAAGAACTATTCTTTCTATTTTACCACGTGCGCTGGAAAATGGCTCGCTAATGCTAGCGTGGCGCAGACTTTAATGGTCCGCCTGCCGTAAGTCGCCACGCACTATAGTTAGCGTATGTTGAAAGTAGACTTGAGAAAACGGATGATTTTGCCGCGGATGATGGGATACCACAGCCAGATGGTGGGGTGGGTGGCGGGGAAGTCCACCAGGTAGTGTGACCAGTGTCTGGTGGTTTGCTTTAGTTGCAGGTTAGGCTGACTTTTGTTCTTGTCATAGATATATGGGTTCATCGCTTGACGCCAACAAATCGCCCTAGATAGCTTACTATAGCGTTGCCGGAGTTATACGCATCCGGTCGGTTTGGGCACCCCAGCCCACTTGCAGGCGGATTGCGCCGGTCCCTCGGGGAAGAGCTGGTAGAGTTTGCTCAGGTTGAATCCGGTTTCCTTAATAAGCCTTCTTATCATCGGGCAGATGCCGTTTTCCAGATAATAGTTCCTTAAGTAGTTGACTGCCGTCCAGTGTTCATCGGTTAACTCGTTTACATTTTCCCGCGCCGCATAGGCCCGGGCGACGTCTTCCGTCCACCGGTCGGTTTCCTGCATAAATCCGTTCTCATCAACTTCGTACGTATCACCAGCTAGTTTCATTTGTGCCATAGGAGTCATCCTCTCTTGGAAAAGTTATTTTTAATGTCTGTTTCGTAGTGGCGCAGGCACAATTAGTATACTCTATGGGGCGGTCAAAGAGCAAGCAGGGCTATTCCTCTTCCCACTTGATGAGGGGCTTTTTGATGTCGACCATGGCGTTGACCGCCAGTTCTCCCAAGCCGCCGAAGATGATGCCCGACCTTTCCTTGACCTTATAGTAGTCGAAAATGTCGCGGAACTGGAGCTTGCAGTTGAGGCAGGGGGCACAGAGGTATTTCTTGACCTCGGGGTCGGGGTGGTCGGCGAAGGCATCGATGACCTGTTTTAGTTTCAACCTGCCGGCGACGTGCGCCTTCCAATCGGTGAAGTTGACATCGGACATGACGCTCAAGCCCCCCCCGCCGCCACAGCAGTAGTTATCTATTCCGTGGGGGGTCATCTCGCGGAACTGGGGGCAGAGGTAGCGCAGGATGCGGCGCTGGGGCTCGACTATGCCCAGGTTTCTGACTATATTGCAGGGGTCGTGAAGGGTCACCGGGAAATTGTTCTTCGACGGGTCGAACTTAATCTTGCCGCTGAAGACGATGTCCTCCAGGAAGGTCATCACGCTCTCCCGCGGTATATTCAACTCGCCGGTGAGTATCCTGTCGGCTACGGTCATAAATGCCTTGTGCTGGTGGCCGCATTCGCCCATGACTATCTTTTTTACCCCCAGCTCTTGGGCAATCTGGGCGTGGCGGGTAGCCACCTTGGCTAGCTGGAAATCGTCGTAGAAGACGCCGTAGTTGACGCCGTCGTATCCCCCTACTTCCGACGAGAGCGTCCAGTTGATGCCGGCGGCGTTACATAAAACGCTAAAGGAAATGGGACCTTCGGGGAAGGAGATGATGTCGCCAGCGCTGTGGATGAGCAGGACGTCGGCGCCTTTCTTGTCCCAGGGTGTCTTGATTTCGATGCCGAGTGCCTCGCTGAATTCCTCGTCGAGAAACTCTAAATTGTCCATAGCCACGTTGGGCCTGAGCCCGGTAGGGGAGCCGACCTCGAGCTGGAGAACGGTGCCCTTCTCGTGGAGTTCCTTGGGCGCCCAGCCCAGCTCCTGGCTGAAGAGCTTGCGTATCTCGCGGGCGATAAGGGCGTTATCAACGCCCAGGGGACAGATCTGGGCACAGCGGCGGCAGAGATTACAGCGGTAGCTGAGCTCGTAGAACCTGGTTATGGTGGTCCAGTTCAGCTCAATATCCTCCCGGTTGAGCTTGGCTTTGAACTTGCCGCCGGGCCGGGCGTATTTGTTGACCAAGCGCCGGAATATTTCCGAGCGATAGGTGGGACGATAGAGTTCGTTCTTGCCGCTGGCCAGGTAAATCGGACAGGCCTCATTGCATGTCTGACACCGGGCACAGTAGTCAAGCGAGAGGAGGAGGGGTTGTAAGAACGTCCAGTTATTCTCTTTGCTCAGGAGCTTTTTCAGTCCCGAGACAAACTGCTCGACATACTTCTTTTCTTCCTCTTTATTCTTCGGCTTGGGCAGAGCGGCGTAGGAAACAACGCCATCGAGGTTACAGACCAGCCTCTCCTTCTGTTCTTCGGTGAGCCGCTTGAACTCCGGCTGTTCCTCTACCTTATCGTAGGGGGGTGGCAGTGGTGTCAGCTCGTCGAGGTTAATCTCGGTGAGCGGGGCGTCGCCGCCTTTGGCAATATCGGTTAGTTTAAGCCTCTTTTTCATCGCTCTTTTTCTCGGTGGTAAGGTCTACCCAGCTTTTCTTGCCGTCGGCCTTGATATGTTCCGCCGACCAGCTGACCGGTTTGTTGAGCCATTCTTTGACATTTCTCTCGATTTTACTTCCTTTCAAATTAGGTTTGTCGTCCCACCGTACCCACAGGTAAGCAAAAAACTTGGTGATGTAATGCAGGGAGCGAGTGAACGGCAGGTAGATTAGAAACAGGGCGAAAAGTATGATATGAGTGGCCGTCGCCGAATCAATAGGCACTGGGCTTAATGTAACCAGCCCTTTCCAGAATTCCCTGTATCCAGAGAGGGTCGGGTCGACAAAATGCCAAGCATAGAGGCCACTGGCAAAAACCGCCAGGGTAAATAAGTAATTGAAGTAATTTTGAGGCGTGGCGAAGGCTCTTAAGTCTTTGTCAATCAGTCTTTTGATGAGAAGACCAATACTGCCAAAAGCACCGCTGATAAAGCTAATGACTCCCGTTAGTAGAATCAGATAATAGAATGTTCTTCCCAGGATGAAGGTCGATTGGGCCGATACCGGAACACCGGCGATTATGACTATCGCACCGAAGAAACACAGTATGTGAAAAGCGATAATGAGGATGAACCCGATATGCCAGGGTAACAACACGAGCCAGTACCATCGATTACGGCGAAAGTATTCCCCGAACCAGAAGTTTTCCTTTAAGAGATAAAAGATGCCCTTTAGTACCGTCTTGCGACGGTTCTTCTTCCATTGTTCCACATCCCCATAATACGAACTGCCATATTTGCTTTCCGTTTCGCTGGCTATCGGATATAGTTCCCACCTCAGGTGCACCGGCATTCTGGCAATCTTAATCAGCTTTACGGAGTACATTACGACAATGAACACATAGGCAAAATAGGTCAAAATGATTAAGGCAACACTCATTTATATCTCCTGCGCTTGTAAAAAAAGGGGGCGAGATGTGAAGGTCCTCTTATTTCTTCATGCTATCGATAATGAACTCGGCAGCAAGCCTGGCACCTATCCCCGTCGCTAGGCCACACTTCTCAAAACCCTTCTCCTTGGTGAAGGTCACCATAGCATGTTCGCTTTCCCCGGGGTTTATTCTGTGCCCGAGAATCACCGTTTCGATAATGTCAGCGCAATACAAATGACCTATCTGGCCTTCGAAGAAGGCCATGAATTTCTGGGCAATCTTGATAACATCATCCGTCGCTTTATAATTCAGTCGGTCATCAGTGCCAAAATAGAGACCGAAGGTAATCAGACTGCCGGTTATACCCCCGCATATCTCACCGGTGCCGCCGATGCCAGGAAATGGGGTCAGGGCTTTAATAATCTCCATATTGCCCAGGCCGAACTCTTCCATCAGGGCCAGCGCTGTGCCCTGGGCACAATCTTTGAGAATAAAGTTATATTCTTCAGCCCGCCGTTGAACGCGGTCAAGGATTTTCTCCTTGTTGGCCAGAATATCTTTGGGGTCCAGTTTCTTCTTGGGAATCCCTTCTTTAGACAGCTTTCTGATTTTGGCCTCAAGGGCGGGTATATCCCAAGCTCTTTCTGCCAGTTCATCTACCCTTTTCTTTAAGGCTGCATAGTCTGGCATGTGTTGATTACCTCCACGTTGAGCTTTTTTAGCTAGCATATACGTATATCACGGTTTGAATTTGTTTCAAACTTTTAAGGGTGGGCTATTCCAGTATTCGCCCCGCACCGGTGATAGAGACGAAAATGCCATCTAGACTAGTTGCGAGGTAGAGATTTATGTAGTAAATTGGTGTAGAATAGCGAAATCCGATATAAATTTAAGTATTACTAAAGGAGGAGGCAAAAATGGCCAAGAGAACTAGAGAAGAAGGCAAGGACTACGTCCTGAAGATGGTTAAGGAGCACGACGTTAAGTTTATCTGGCTGTGGTTTACCGATATCCTGGGCATGCTCAAGAGTTTTGCCATTACCGTGGAGGAGTTGGAGACGGCAATGGAGGAGGGGATGGGTTTTGACGGCTCGTCGATCGAGGGTTTTGCCCGCATCGACGAAAGCGACATGGTGGCATTGCCCGACCCCGATAGTTTTCAACTGCTGCCCTGGAGGCCGCGTGAACATCGTGCCGTGGCTCGAATGTTCTGCGACATCCTGAAGCCGGGCGGTCAGCCTTTTGAGGGCGACCCCAGATATGTGCTCAAGAAGAACCTGAAGCGGGCGGCGGACCTTGGTTACACCTATTACGTCGGGCCGGAACTGGAATACTTCTACTTCAAGAATTCCGAAGGCACCGAGGTGCTCGACCAAGGCGGCTATTTCGACCTCATCCCGCTGGATATGGCCACCGACCTGCGCCGGGAGACCGTGCTTGCCCTGGAGGAGCTTGGTATCGGCGTCGAGTATTCTCACCATGAAGTTGCCCCCAGTCAGCACGAGATAGATATGCGCTATACCGACGCCCTGACCATGGCCGACCAGGTGATGACCTATCGGCTGGTGGTGAAGCAGATTGCCATCAACAACGGTATATACGCTACCTTTATGCCTAAGCCCATCTTCGGCATTAACGGCAGCGGTATGCACGTGCACCAGTCGCTCTTTAGGGGCGAGAGGAATGCCTTTTTCGATGCCAAAGATTCCTATCACCTGTCTAAGGAAGCCAGGTGCTACGTCGCGGGCTTGCTGAAGCACGCCCCTGAAATCACGGCGATAACCAACCAGTGGGTCAATTCCTACAAGCGGCTGGTGCCCGGCTACGAGGCTCCGGTCTATCTTTCCTGGGCGCGGCGTAACCGCTCCGACCTTATCCGTGTCCCCGAATACAGGCCGGGTAGGGAAAAGGCAACCCGAATCGAGTTCCGGTCGCCCGACCCCGCCTGCAACCCCTATCTTGCCTTCAGCGTTATGCTGGCGGCGGGGCTGGAGGGGATTGAGAAGGGGCTGGAACCGCCCAAGCCGGTGGAAGAGAATGTCTACGAGATGACCGGGCAAGAAAGACAGGAGCGGGGTATCGGTACCCTGCCCGCCAGCCTGCTGGAAGCTATAATGTTGACGGAGAATAGCGAGTTGGTTCGTAAGGCGCTGGGTGAGCATGTTTTTGCGGCTTTCATCAAGAACAAGCGCATCGAGTGGGAGAACTACAGCACCCAGGTGACTGATTACGAGCTTAAGAAGTACCTGCCCATATTATAGTTCGGGGGGTGGTGTGTTATGCTGTCGGGAGTTGCTGCGCGCCGGCTGCGAATCGCCAACCGCTTTAAGGGCTGGTAAGACAAAGCTATTGCCCGCTATACCGTTCAGCTATTGGCAGGGCGTGGTATAATAACCCAGAGCTATACCAGCGAGCGGAGAGGTTTGTCATGGAACAGGTTGTCGGTTCTGACGCCGAAGGTAAGCTTATAGCCATCCTCAAAATCCTGAGCGAGTCCTCGGAGCCGCTGGGTTCTATCACTATCGCCCGTCGCCTGGAGGGGGAGGGGGTTTTCTTAAGCGAGCGGGCGGTCAGGTACCACCTGAGGATAGCCGACGAGCGCGGCTATACCCTGCCGGGGGGTCGGGACGGGCGGATGATTACCCCCGAGGGGCGGCGGGAGGTCAAAGAGGCACTGGCTTCGCAGCAGCTCGGTTTCGTCAAGGAGAAGCTGGAACTGCTGGCTTACCAGACCACCTTCGACCCCGAAAAGCGCACCGGGCAGCTGCCGATAAACACCTCTTTCGTGGCTAAAGACAGGCTTAAGAAGGCGCTTTCCGCCATGAAGGATACCTTTAAGGCGGGAATCTGCGTCAGCGACCTGGTGGCTACGGCGGAGGCAGGTGAGAATCTCGGGGCCGTGGTCGTGCCCGACGGCAAGGTCGGTTTCGCCACCGTTTGCGGCGCGGCGATAAATGGCGTGTTGCTCAAGGCGGGTATACCGAGTGAGTTCCGTTTCGGCGGTGTGCTCGAAGTGAGAAATTCGCAGCCGAGGCGCTTTGTCGCCATAATCGACTATGCCGGCACCTCTCTCGACCCATCGGAGCAGTTTATCCGAGCCAGGATGACCAGCGTCGGCGAAGCCGCCCGCACGGGCAGCGGTAAGATTCTGGGCAATTTCCGCACCATACCCGCCCAGGCCAGAGAAGCCGTGGAAGAAAAGCTGGCTTTGCTCAAGGAAGTCGGTATTAACGGGGTCTATGCTCTGGGCGACACCAGCGAGCCGCTTTGCCAGATTCCGGTAGCCTTGAATCGGGTCGGTGCCGTCCAGCTCGGCGGGCTTAACCCGGTGGCGGCAGCGGTTGAAGCCGGTATCGAGATTGACAATGTAGCCGAGAGCGGGCTGGTGGACTTCGACCAGCTGACCAGCTTCTGGAAATTATAGGAGAAATTAACAGTTTTTCATCCTGGATAGGATTGACTCACTAATCTTGGTTGCGGTAAACTATTCTCTGTTTAGGGTATATCAAAAAACTCTCCGAGCTAGCTTGCCTAAACCGATAGCGGCATGGCAGCTAAGGAAAGTGCTTGTATTTTTTTATGACTACCTCGGCTTGACCTTTGGAAGCCGTGGCTATAAAGATTTAAGAAGGAGGGAAATTTGAAAAGCCTTACGTTAAAAATCAACGGAGTACAGCACAGGTTGGTCGCCGAGGAGGATATGGTGCTCATCGACCTGCTCCGGGAGGAACTGAAACTCACCGGCACCAAGCAGGGGTGTGACCGCAAGGGTCAATGTGGGGCTTGCACCGTGATTGTCAACGGCAAGACGGTGCTATCCTGCCTGACCAAGGTAGCCAATCTCGAGGGCGCCGAGGTCATTAGCGTGGAAGGGTTGGGCACCCCGGACAATCCGCACCTGATACAGGAAGCCTACGTCCTATCCGGGGCGATTCAGTGCGGCTATTGCACACCGGGTTTGATTATGGCCACCAAGGTATTGCTGGATAAGAACCCGAAGCCTACCCGCGATGAAATCAAGATAGCCCTGAGGAATCACCTCTGCCGCTGCACGGGCTACAGCAAGATTATCGAAGCCGTCGAGCTAGCCGCCCGTTTTCTGCGCGGCGAAACGACCCCGGCCAAGGTGAGGCCTGACCCCAAGGGAAAGCAGATAGGCGTTTCTCACCCCCGCCCCTGGTCTATGCTCAAAGCCTGCGGGCTGGCGCCGTTTGCCGCCGATATCGTTATGCCCGGGGCGCTGCAGCTAGCCGTAGTGGCTAGCCCGCACCATAACGCCCGCATAAAGAAAATCGACTCTACCAAAGCAGCCAAGATGCCCGGCGTCGCCGGCGTCATGACGGACAAGGACATCAAGGGCACCAACGCGCTGGGCAAGGATAAGAAGGTGCTCTTCGGTGTCGGCGACATCGCCCCCTTGCTCGGGGCGCACATAGCCATCGTCGCCGCCGAAACTCGCAAGGAAGCCTTAGCCGCGGCGGAAGCGGTCGAAGTAGAATACGAGGTTTTGCCGAGGGTGGCTACCCCGAAAGAGGCGCTGGCGAAGGGCGCCCCGGAGGTGCAACCGGGTACCGGCAACATTTGCATGTTGAACCGGCAGGTCAAGGGCGACGCCAAGAAAGCGCTGAGTTCGTCGGCGGCTGTGGTCGAGGCGGAGTTCAATACGCAGCATGTCCATCAGGCGCCGCTGGAACCTGAGGCTGGTGTCGCCTACCTGGAAGGAAAGGGTAAGGACGCGCAGCTGGTGGTGGTGGGGCGCTCTCTGCGCATTCACGACCATGTCAAATTGATTAAGGATGCGCTGGGTTGGGAAAATGTCCGCTATCAGGAAGCCTTTACCGGCGGGCAGTTCGGCATAAAGGTTGACCTTACCTCCGAGCAAATCGCGGCTGCCGCTGCCCTTCATTTCAAGAGACCGGCGCGTTACATCCCCAGCACCGCCGAGTCCCTGCAGATGACCAGCAAGCGGCATCCCTTCAATATGAAAGTGCGCCTGGGCGCCGATGACCAGGGCAAGCTTACCGGGTTCGAGATATATGCCATCGTGGAAAAGGGTGCTTTCTCGGCAGCCGCGGTGGTTATCGTCCATCGCGCCCTGGCCATGCTCAGCGGCGGTTACTACATCCCCGATGTATTCGGCGAAATCAAGATGGTCTTGACCAACAACATCTGGGGAGGAGCTGCCCGTGGGGCGGGGCCACCCCAGATTAACTACGCGCTGGAGTCAGCCATGGACCTCCTGGCGGCTAAAGTGGGTATGGACCCACTGGCTTTCAGGCAACTCAATATCATCAAGCCCGGAGAGTCCACCTCAAGCGGCCATGTCATGGAGGAATGGGCGCTGGACGGCTGTCTGAAGAAGGTTAAGCCCATATACGATAAGGCGCTGAAGGAAGCCGCCGCCTTCAAGTCCGATAGCGTGCGGCGGGGGGTGGGACTGGCGGGCTCGAGCTTCGGCATCGGCGAGGCTCTGGACAAATCCGATGTTGCCGTCGAGCTCGACGCCGACGACGGCTTGACCGTTTATGCCTCGACGGCGGACCCCGGCGAGGGCAATGACGCCATGCTGACGCAG
>JALHSZ010000005.1 GCA_022865485.1 Dehalococcoidales bacterium
AGGGCGGGCTGGGTTGGGACAACAATACCTACGCCAAACAAGGTGGGGATGTGGGTGGAAATACCCCCCAAATAAGGAGTCTATAGAGGTTACACCTCTGTAGGGTGGGACGGGTGGGACAGAAAGACCTCAGCTAACAAGGTGGGGAGTGGAGACAAAAGCCAACTAGACCCTAAACCACCAAACTCAAAGTCGCCGGCACCACCCGGAAAGAAGCCGGGCACTCCCCCAGCATCTCCCCGTCGGCATAGACCAGCATCGGCTCGGCGGACTCGATACTAACATTAGTCACCTTCCTCATGCTGACCTTGGGGTGATTGATATGCGTTCCCTTGTAAACCGTGGGGAACTCTTTAAGCAACTCCAGCTTGCCCATATCGCCGATAATGACCACATCCAGCAGCCTATCGTCGAGCTTAGCCTCGGGGGCGATGCGCATTCCCCCGCCGCAGTAGTTACCGTTAGCCACGGCCACATTCAGCACGCGGCGGCTCTCCTCTTCGTCCCCCACCTTAAGCACAATATCCTTATTCTTATAGCTCACCAGCGCCCGCAACATCCCCGCCACGTAAGGTATGGTGCCGCCGAAAAACTTGGGCAGGCGCTCGGTCTCCTTGACCACGGCGGCGTCGAAGCCCACGCCCGCGGAGTTAACAAAAAAGCGCTCCTGTCTCTTGCCGTCGCGCTGGTATTCCACCAAACCCACGTCTATGGTTAATCTCTTGGAACTGGTCAGGTTGGCACAGGCGGTGGTATAGTCCCGCGCCAGGCCCGCCGAGCGGGCGAAATCGCTGCCCGTGCCCGTGCTCACCACGCCCAGCGTCGTGGTAGAAGCATTAGTGGAATGGAGGATGCCGTTGGCGACCTCGTTCACCGTCCCGTCCCCACCCACCGCCACCAGGTAGCGGTAGCCGTCGCTGGCGGCTATCCGCGCCAGCTCCATGGCATGCCCCACGCCCTCGGTGTAATCGAAGTCGAAGGTCAAGCCGATACGCTCCAGCAGTCGGCTGATAATAGGCCACTTGCGGCGGGTAGAACGGGCTCCCGCCACCGGATTAACGATTACCTTGGTCCGTACTGTTGCCATTTTTTCAATCCTCCAATTGGGCTAAGCCAGCTGCCGCCTCTTGCTTATCCAGAGGCTCAACAGGAAACCCACCGCCAGATAACCTACCATGGAGAGAACGGAGAGACCGATGGATGGGGTCTCAAATTCAAAGGGCATACCCTCCATGCCCCCCAACCCCTCCATGAACAACTCATATCCGCCGTAGACAGTAGCGATAGTGTCGCCGTTGGTAGACAGCAGAAACCAGTGCGGCTGCCCCGTCATCATGAGGACGCTATCGATAATCGCGGAAATGACCATAACAAAAACAAGCGTGATGACAGTAGCGCCCATGGCTCCTTTCGATATGGCGCTAAAGAAAAAGGTTACCGAGAGGACGCTGCCCGTATAGAGGAGGCATAGCCCGAATGAGGACAGCGTTTCAATCGGGACAGTTCCGTATATCGCCAGCAGGGAAATAGTAACAATTACATAGCCGAGAATAACGAGTAAGAGCACGGCGCCGTAACAGGCCAGGTACTTGCCTATCACCAGTGTGGTTCGCTTGACGGGATTGGTAAAAAGCATAAAGCCGGTTTTACTCTCGAACTCCCCGGCTATGGCGTCTCCGGCAAAGAAGATAGCCCCGATTGTGGCCAGGCTCGGACCGACCGAGAGCAGCGCCGCCATCGCCATCACACTATCCGGGAAGCCGTCACCCAGTACCGGCACCAGGATGAGGACGGCCAGCTCGGCAACAAGGGTAAGCCCCAGAATGACATAGAGCCGTTTGCGGCGGACGTGCTTCAGGAACTCGTATCCGGTAACTATTCTCAGCTTTTCAAATTCACTCAAGGGGTGCCTCCGTTAACTCAAGGTATGCGCGTTCCAGCGACTGGTATTTTTTCTCCAGCTCGACAATGCTATCGTAGGCAAGCAGGCGCCCGTGGTCGATAATGGCTACATGATTACATATCTGGCTGACCTCCACCAACTGGTGAGAGGCAAAGAAAATCGTCTTCTCCTTACCCGCTCCCTCGATTATCTCCCGGAATTCCACCACCCCCCTGGGGTCGAGTCCCAGGCCCGGTTCGTCCAGGATGAGCACCGGTGGGTCGTGCAGCAGTGTCTGCGCCAGGGCGAGGCGCTGCTTCATCCCTCTGGAGAACTTTTCTATCTTCACCTTACTCCAATCCTCCAGCCTGACGAGCTTGATTACCTCCTTGATGCGCCGCTTCAGCTCGTCCCCCCGCATCCCCCGCAACCGGCCCAGATAGCCGAGAGTCTCCTCAGGCGTGAGAAACGAGTAGAACTCAGGAGTCTCCACGATGACGCCGATTCGGGAAAGGGCCTGTTCCGGCTTCTCGGCCACATTGACGCCGTCGATATAAGCCGCGCCGGAGGAGGCGCGAATAAGCCCGCACAATATCTTGAGGGTGGTACTCTTGCCCGCGCCGTTGGGCCCCAGGAGCCCCACGTTCTCATTGGCGGGTATCCTCAGCGAAAGCTTATCCAGCGCCAGGAACTTGTTATAATACTTGGTCAGATTTTCGATGACGATAGACTCTTTCATTAGCTAATCCTTCAAAAATTTATCACAATCATCAATTATAACACAGCCGCCCCTAATCAAGATAGCCTATCGTGGCTGGCGGCCTTTTCTTTATGTCAACTTCTATGCCAGCATCTTTGAATAGCTCGACAAAGGAGTCGTCGTTATACTTGCCGAAGCTCACGTAGCGCTTTATCTTGGCGTTGGTCAGCATCTTGGCGCAGAGCACGCAGGGCGTATGAGTGCAGTAGATGGTGCCCCCCTCCAGGCTGACACCGTGGAGAGCAGCCTGGATAATTACATTCTGCTCGGCGTGAATCCCCCGGCACATTTCCTGCCGCGTCCCCGATGGTATCTTTAGCTCGTCCCGCAGGCACCCCAGTTCCAGGCAGTCTTTTAGGCCCGCCGCCGCCCCGTTATAGCCCGTAGCCAGTATATGCTTATCCCTCACCGCCACCGCCCCGACGTGGTGTCGGCGGCAGGTCGAACGCTCGGCGACCACCGAGGCTATCTTCAGGAAATACTCATCGATATCGGGACGGACCACTTTTTTCATTTCAGTAGCGATACAATCCTCTCGGCTTCCCTTATCATTTCCTCGCGGGAAGACTCGTTGACGATGGTAAAGTCGGCCATGGCAATCGGCCCCCCCTTGGCGATATTCTCTATCTCGGTCTTGTCCCGGCTGGCGGCTTCCTCCGCCGTCAAGCGTCGGCTCGACCTCCTGGCTAATCGCGCATACCTGGTACTGGGCGATGACCACACCGCCACCAGGTAAAGGTTCTCCCCATAAAGCCCCTTGAGATAGGTAAACTCCTCCCAGGAATAAAGCCCGTCAATAACAACATTAGAGTTTGCCAGAGCCTGCTCGATTCTGGGCTGGTTGAGCCGGGCGTAGGCGTCCCGCCCCTCCCCCCGCAGCCACTCCCTTACCAAACGCTCGTTATCCTCGTTCGGCTCCAGGCCCCTCTTCTTTATCTCTTCGTCGGTGACATCGCCGAACCTGATTCTTATAAAACCGTTCTGCTCAAAAACACGGGAAACTTCCGACTTGCCGGCGCCGGCCATGCCCACGATGGAGACCACTTTCATCCACCCCATTATAAGCAAACACCCGCCAAATAACAATAAGTTTCTGGTCTAGCTAAACCTCTTTACTCTGGACCCCACCGTCATTGCTTCCCTCCGCTTTGTCATTCCCGCCCTCCACTTTGTCATTCCCGCGAAGGCGGGAATCCAGTCCCTATTCTGTCATTGCGAGGAGCGCAGCCCCCTCTTCAACTCCCCCAAAACATGAGGAAATCCCCCTCTAGTCCCCCTTTACAAAAGGGGGAAACGGGGCGGGGAGAGAAGCCTTTAGAGGTTACACCTCTGTAGGGTGGGTTTTGGGTGGGACGAAAGACCTTCGCTAACCCACCCAACCATAGGCAACCCAAACCACCTGTGTTATAATTTACTAAAGAGATGCCCAAGCGTCTTAACCTATCCAAAGAGATTGAAAAGCAGCTCCCCGCCGAGCTGGTCAACTTCATGTGGATGGCGGGCGAAATCGCCCACACCCGCGGCGAAAAGCTCTACCTGGTGGGCGGGGTGGTGCGCGACCTGATGCTGGGGCAAGCCAACCTCGACCTCGACCTCGTGGTGGAAGGCAACGCCATAGAGCTGGCGCAGCGGCTCAAAAAGAACGTCAACGGCAAACTCACCACCCACTCCCGCTTCAACACCGCCAAGCTCCTCTGGGACAACTGGAGCGTTGACCTGACCACCGCCCGCACCGAAACCTACGAAAAACCGGGGGCATTACCCAAAGTCACCCCCGGCTCCCTTGACCAGGACCTCGGCCGCCGCGACTTCACCATCAACGCCATGGCGCTGGGCTTAAACCCCGGATTCTACGGCCAGCCCATCGACCCCCACGGCGGGCGCGACGACCTCAAGAACGAACTCATCAGAGTGCTCCACGACAACAGCTTTATCGACGACGCCACCCGCATCTGGCGCGGATTGCGCTACGAGCAGCGTCTCGACTTCCACCTGGAGAAAAAGACGCTTGGTCTCCTCAAGCGCGATACGGAAATGCTCAAGACCATCAGCGCCGACCGCACCCGCTACGAGGTCGAATGCATTCTCAAGGAACGGTACCCGGAGAAGGTCTTCCGCCGCGCCGCCGAACTGGAGGTTTTACCCCACCTCCACCCCTCCCTCAGGGGCGACGGCTGGCTGGCGGAAAAATTCGAGCAGGCGCGCAAGCTCAGCGCCCCCGCCCCGCCCGAAGCCGGCCTCTACCTGGCGCTGCTGGCTTACCCCCTGACTAAGGAAGAAACCGACCGCTTCATATCCCGCCTTAAGCTGCCCAAAGCCCTGGCGCAGATACTTATTGACACCGCCGTCCTCAAGAGCAAGATGCGCCTGCTGGCGACCCCGGGCCTTTCCCCCAGCGGCATCTTCCGCCTCCTCGAGGCGTATTCCTCCCCGGCAATGGTGGCTAACTCCATCGCCACCGAGTCCCCCACCGCCAGCCAGAACATACACCTCTACCTCACCCGCCTCAAGTACATTGAAATCTCGCTCACCGGTGACGACCTGATACAGATGGGCGTCACCAGCGGCCCCGAAATCAGAGAGATAATGGAACGGCTGCAAAAGGCGAGGCTGGATGGGGAGATTGCCTCCAAAGAGAATGAGAGAGAGTTGGTCAGGGAGTGGCTGACCAAACGGGACTAACCTACCCCACCTCCCCGAACTTGCTTCTCGGCGCGCCGCAGACAGGGCATTTCTCCGGGGCTTCCCCGCCCACGGTATAGCCGCAGACCGAGCAGACGAAGTAAGGCTCCTTCTTCAACTCCTTGCCCGTTTCGAGTGATGCCAGCGCCTTCTGGTACAGGGCGTGGTGGACCTTCTCCACGGCATTGGCGCGGCTGAAGCTAATCTCCGCCCGCGTTTGCTTTTCTTCTTTAGCCTGCTTGATAAAAGCGGGGTACATCTCGGTGAACTCGTATTTCTCCCCGCTGATAGCCGTTTTCAGATTTTCTTTCGTCGAGCCGATGCCGCCCATAACCTCAAGGTGATTGCGGGCATGCACCGTCTCCGCCTGCACCGCCGCCCGGAAGAGCCTGGCTATCTGGGGATGCCCCTCGCTCTCCGCCTGCTCGGCAAAGAAAAGGTAGCGCCGGCTGGCCTGGCTTTCCCCGGCAAAAGCTTCTTCAAGGTTCTTCTCTGTCTTGCTCATCTGAAACCTCCCGTATGTCAGTCCGACTTTTTCTTAGTCTGCCAGGGCGTATAGTGCCGGTCAATGATAAGCCCCTTCTTCTCGTCCCCTGCCTTAGCCACATCCTTCCGGAAGCGGGGAATCGTCCTCAAAAGGCCAAAGACGGGCAGGGCTATGGAATAGAGAGTGACGTCCAACTCCTTATAGAAGAGCCAGACAAGCAGGGGGAAAAAGAGGAATCCCGCCACTGCCGACAGCCTGACGTTGCTGGTAAAGATAACCACCACCAGCAGGACGCCGAAGCAGATGGCAAAGGGGATAGGCGAGAAGACCGCCAGCACTCCCATAGTAGTCGCCAGCCCCTGCCCTCCCCGGAATTTCAGCCAGACCGGCCAGTTGTGCCCCGCCACCGCCACCAGCCCTACGGCGAAGACCCAGTAAAGGTGCAGACCCAGCCACTGGGCGATGAGCACGGCCAGCGCCCCTTTAGCCATGTCGGCAAAGAACACGCCCAAGCCGGGCAGGGTGCCTATCTCGCGCATGGTGTTGACCGTCCCCATATTCCCCCCGCCCACCTTCCTGATGTCCACACCCTTCACCAGCCGCGCGACAATGTAGGCGAAGGGGATAGAGCCGAGCAGGTAACCGATGACCATCGCCAGGACTATTAGGCCCGCCATATCGACTCCTTGAATATTACTCTTTGCCCGATTATAACCTATCCAGAGAGGAAAGCGTATCGGCCAGATAAGCCTCCAGCCCCTGGTCTTTACACCGTTGGTATAAGTCCTCGGCTTGGGCCCTATCCTCCAGCATGGTGAACAGTGTCGGCCCCGAGCCGGCAAGGTGGACATGAGGAGCCCCCAGCTTGAGAAAATGCTCCTTATAGAGCTTGAGCTTGGGGAAGAAGTCGTAGGCGACGTTCTCAAAGGTGTTGAAGAGCATCGATGGGCTTACCGCCCCCCGCGTCAGCCCCACCACCATGCTATCCGTAATCTTCCCGTCGCTGTAGTGTTTGGGCTTGAGCCTCTCGTAGAGTTGCTTTGTTTTCTTTTCCACCTCTGGCATCGCAGGTGTGAGCAGGACGACCCAGCGGTGAGGCAGCGCCGGCAGGGGGGCTATCTTCTCCCCCCTCCCCTCCGCCAGCGCCGTGCCCCCGTAGAGGAAGAAGGCGACGTCGGAACCCAGCCTCGTCGCCAGTTCGAGCAGCTTGACCGGCTTTAACCCCGGTTGCCAGAGCTCGTTAAGCCCCAGCAGGACGGCGGCGGCATCGCTGCTGTCCCCCCCCAGCCCCGAAGACAGCGGGATGCGTTTCTCGACCTCTATCCTGGCTCCCTGGTCACACCCCTTGACCTGTTGCAGCCGGGCGGCGGCGCGGGCTACCAGGCTCTTTTCGGGAATAAAGTCGGGGTTATCGCTGCTGACCTCGATTTTATCGCTCAGGCTGAAACCGAGGCTGTCGCAGAGGTTTATAGCCTGAATAACGCTGCGGATGTTGTGAAAGCCGTCGGCTCTTTCGCCCAGTACTTCGAGCGTTAGATTAATCTTGGCGGGCGCCCTAACCGTCAGCATATTTCTCCCCCAGGACCCGCTGCAGAGCGGCCCACTCCCCGATGCTCAGCGTCTCCGCCCGCCTTGACGGGTCTATTTTGGCCTTTTGCAGAAAAGGCAAGACCGCGCTCTTTTCCCGCCCCAGACCCTTGGCCAGCGAGTTGGCGAGCTGCTTGCGCGGGGCGGCAAAGCCCGCCCGCACGGTATCGAAAAAGCCCTTTTCGTCAACATCCGCCTTTGGCTCCGGGTAGATGTCGATTTTCAGTATCGCCGAATCAATCTTCGGCGCTGGATAAAACGACTCGGCCGGGACGATGGTTATTATTCTCGGCTCGCCGTAGAACTGGACGCTGACGCTGAGCAGGCTCATATCGCCGGGCTTGGCGGCGATGGCTTCGGCGACCTCTTTCTGCACCATGACCACCATCGCCTCTGGTTTGGCTTCGGCTTCGAGGAAGTGGCGCAGCACGGGCGAGGTGATGTAGTAAGGCAGGTTGGCCACCACCTTATAGCCCCGCCCCCCTACCAGCTCTTTCGGCTCGATTTTGAGCACATCGCCGTTGACGATAGTGACGTTATTAAAAGAAGCCAGCGTCTTCTTGAGCAAAGCCGCCAGCTTATCATCCAGCTCGATAGCAACCACCCCGCCCGCTTTTTGAGCCAGCTCCCTGGTGAGGATGCCCAGCCCCGGCCCCACCTCCACCACCAGGTCATCGGGGGTAAGCTCGGCGGCGGCGATAATGGCTTCCAGCACCCCCCCGTCGATGAGAAAGTGCTGCCCCAGTCCCTTTCTCGCCCTGAGGTCGGACTGGCGCAACAGCCTCCTGGTCTCGGCCAAAAGAGGATTCGGGCTCTTATCCATCAAATCAATGAGGCCGTGCACCCACCCTCGACCCCGTCTCATAGCTTGCCCGCACCAGCCAGCTCCAACCAGGTGACCCTGCGGCACCCGGGGCTTCTACTTACCGCTGCTTCCTCTCGGACCTGACGGGGTTCATAGCGCTCCGCCGCGCAGGACCCGGCCTTCAACACCGCTTAGTTCGGGTAGTCCCACCAGACAAAGGCCTCAAGCGGGAATTCGACCCCGCTATAGCGGATTGCGGGTTCAGGGCACCGCTGGCTCCCCGTCTAGCACGACCTCATTAAAATGCTAATCGGTGCCCTCCCCTTTGTCAAGCTAAGAAAGAAAAGCCCAACCACCCCACTGTCATTGCGAGGAGCGTAGCGACGAAGCAATCTCTCCGTCATTCCCGCCCTCTTTACTTTGTCATTCCCGCGATCCACTTTGTCATTCCCGCGATCCACTTTGTCATTCCCGCGAAGGCGGGAATCCAGTCCCTATTCTGTCATTGCGAGGAACTCCTGCGCAGGCAGGAGGACGAAGCAATCTCTCCGTCATTCTGAGCGAGCGCAGCCCCCAC